>JADCES010000114.1 GCA_020250005.1 Roseomonas sp. | reverse complement strand
GGCAATGCGCATTACAAAACCTCGACCAATCGCGCGCCGCGCCGGGCCGATAAGGGCTGGCCGGGGGAAGAACGCTGGCTTTGGCTGCGGCTGAAGCTGATTGCCGATGCCGGGCTGGTGGGCCTGCCCAATGCCGGCAAATCCACCTTCCTGGCTGCGGTTTCCGCCGCACGCCCCAAGATCGCGGATTACCCCTTCACCACGCTCCATCCCCAGCTTGGCGTGGTCCGCCTGAACGCGACCGAGGAATTTGTGTTGGCCGATCTGCCTGGCCTGATTGAAGGCGCGGCAGAAGGGGCTGGGCTTGGGACGCGCTTTCTGGGCCATGTGGAGCGCTGCAAGGTGCTGCTGCATTTGGTGGATGGCTCGGCCGCAGACCCCGCCCACGCCTATCGCACCATTCGCCGCGAATTGGCCGAATATGGCCATGGGTTGGAAGATCGCCCCGAATTGGTGGCGCTCAACAAGGCCGATGCCATGACGCCCCAGGCCCGTACTTCCCGCGTCAAGGCGCTGTCACGCGCGGCAGGCAAGCCTGTCATGCTCATCAGCGGCGCGAGTGGTGAGGGCGTGCCCGAATTGCTCCGCGCGCTGGCCGATATGATCGCGGCGGCGCGCTGACAGGCTGGGCTTTCGCGTGGTAAGCGCCATGACATGATCAATCCGGCCCAGCCCTGCTTCAAGGATGCCAAGCGCATTGTCGTGAAAATCGGCTCTGCGCTGGTGGTGGATAACGCCACCGCCGCGCCACGGGCTGCCTGGCTTGCCTCGGTTGCTGCCGATATCGCGGCACTCCGCGCGCGCGGGGCTGAGGTGGTGGTGGTGTCTTCCGGTGCCATTGCATTGGCGCGGAAGGCGCTTGGGCTGACACGGCGGCGGCTTCGGCTGGAAGAAAAACAGGCGGCGGCGGCGGTTGGGCAGATTCGCCTTGCCGGCGCCTGGCAGGAAGCGCTGGCCGCGCATGGGCTGAATGCCGCGCAATTGCTTCTGACGCTCGAAGATTCCGAAGATCGTCGGCGCTATCTGAATGCGCGCGCGACACTGGCCACACTGCTCAGCCTTGGCTGCGTGCCGGTGATCAATGAAAACGACACGGTGGCGACAGCGGAAATCCGCTTCGGCGATAATGATCGGCTGGCCGCGCGCGTGGCCGAGATGATCCAGGCCGATGCGCTGCTGCTGCTGTCCGACATTGATGGTCTTTACACGGCTGATCCGCGCAAGGACCCGAATGCGCAGCATTTGCCCGTGGTGGAACGCCTGACGGAGGAGATCATGGCGATGGGTGGCGAACCGCCGCCTGGCTATTCCTCAGGCGGCATGCGGACAAAGCTGATTGCGGCGCGCATCGCAACTGGTGCCGGCACCGCCATGGCCATTGCGCTTGGCCAGCGCGACCATCCGCTGCGTGCGCTGGAAGAAGGGGCGCGCTGCACCTGGTTTCTACCGCTGCCGGAAGGCCGCAGCGCGCGCAAGCGCTGGATTGCGGGCAGCCTTGCCCCGCTTGGTGTGTTGGTGGTGGATGCCGGGGCGGCGCGTGCACTCAAGCGCGGTTCATCGCTGTTGCCTGCCGGTGTGCGTGCCGTGGAGGGCGAATTTTCGCGCGGCGATCCCGTGAGTGTGCGCGATGCTGAAGGTGTTGAAGTCGCGCGCGGGCTTAGTGCTTATGATGCTGATGCGGCGCGGCTGATTGCCGGGCATCGCAGCGAAGCCTTGGAAGAAATTCTTGGTTGGCGCGGGCGGGATGAAATCATCCATCGCGATGATATGGTACTTTTGTAACGCACGCCTTGGGCGCTATACGCGCCGCATTCTTCATGGCAGCCTTCACCCTAAGCGCGGCAGATGCAGCGCGGATAAGGGGTTAGGAAAGGCATGAAGGAAATACGCCTTCTCTCCACCAGTGCGATTCTTGGTTACGGCTTTCCGGAAGCGAGTCTTCAGGCCGGCATGGCGCGTGCGCCGCATGTGATTGGCGTTGATGGCGGCAGTGTTGATCCCGGCCCCTATTACCTTGGCGCCGGCGTGCCGTTTTGTTCCATCATGGCGATCCGGCGCGATCTGCGCCTGATGCTGCGCGCGGCGATTGCGGCGCGCATTCCGCTGATGATCGGCACTGCGGGCGGTGCGGGTGGTGCGCCACATTTGGAACTGACCGCGAAGTTGGTGCGCGAAATCGCAGCCGAAGAAGGCTTGCATTTCCGCCTGGCGTTGATTGAAGCGGAACCACCGCGCGCGGAATTGCAGCGCCGCCTGGCGGCAGGGCGCATCCGCCCGCTTGGCAAACAGCCGCCCTTAACAGCCGAGGCATTGGATCGCGCAAGCCGCGTGGTTGGCATGATGGGGCCTGAGCCCTTCATGGAGGCTTTGGATCATGGCGCGCAGGTGATCCTGGCCGGCCGCGCGAGTGATCCCGCGCCCTGGGCCGCCGCTGCCATCCGCGCGCAATTGCCGCCTGCCCCCGCCTGGTATGCCGGCAAGATGCTGGAATGCGGCGCCACCCCTTCCATCCCCAAGGGTCATGATTGCCTGTTGGTGACGGTGCGCGAAGATGGCGTTGAATGCGAACCGATGAACCCCATCCGCCGCTGCACACCGCTTTCGATTGCCAATCATTCGCTGCATGAAAACAGCAGCCCCATTCATCATATTGAACCAGGCGGCATGCTGGATACATCGGATTGCCGTTTTGATGCGCTGAGCGATCGTGCCGTGCGCATCAGCGGCATGCGCTGGACGCCGGCTTCGCAATACACGGTCAAGCTGGAAGGCGTGGAATTTGCAGGCCATCGCTGCATTTCCATTTGCGGCACGCGCGACCCGTTGCTGATTGCGCGCCTGCCTTTGTTCCTGGAGGAAGTGCGCGGCATTGTACGTGAAAAGGCGGCTGCCTTTGGCGCGGCGCCGGAAAGCTATTCCCTGATCATCCGCACCTATGGGCTGGACGGCGTGATGGGCGCGCGCGAACCCGTGCAGCAGGTGGCAGGCCATGAGGTTGGCTTCGTTCTTGAAGTCATCGCCGAAACACCGGAAATCGCCGCAGCCGTGCTTGGCATTGCGCGGACCAATATGCTGCATACGGATTTTCCGGGCAGGCTCTGCCGCGAAGGCAATGTGGCCTTCCCGTTCTCGCCTTCCGATATACCAGTCGGGCCAGTTTATCGCTTCAGCATCCATCACGTGCTTGAGCTCGATGACCCGCGCGAGATTTTCCCCATCACCTATGAAGAAATCTGAGGACGACCATGCCAAGCATCCGTGAATTGGCGCGCGTCTGCAAAAGCAAGAATGCCGGACCGTTTGATCTGACGATTGATATCGTGTTTGACGATACAGCGCTCTATCAAAAGGTGCGCGCTTCCGGAGTGATTTCCAAAGCCTTATTTGCGCGGCTTTATGGTGTGGCGCCGGATGATGTGCTGCTGACACCCTATGATGCCGCCATGGCGATCAAGGCGACATTCCCGCGCCTGGTGCCGGCGGGGGGCATTGGCGATACCGATGTCTATGGCTGCCAGCAGCATGCGCCTTTGCTTGATGTTGAAATTCCCGTTTGACCTGAAGGGTTTTGTCTGATGCCGAACACCAATCGCCAAATGACCATGGTCGCCTTTTTGCAGGCGCAGAATTGCTCAAACCTGCCTGGTTCCTGGCGGCATCCTGCTTCCATGAGCGATTTTCTGACGCCCGATTACTACCAGCGCATCGCGCGCATTCTGGAAGATGGCAAATTCCACATGGCGTTTTTCGATGATCGGCTGGCGATGCCCGACATCTATGCCAATGATTTTCGCAATACGGTGGCGCATGGCGTACGCGCAGTGAAGCTTGATCCGCTGACCATTGTGATGATGATGGCCGCCGCCACCAAGCGCATTGGTCTCGGCGCCACCTATTCTACCACCTATTACGAACCCTATCACGTCTCGCGACTTTTCGCGACGGCTGATCTCATGACGCGCGGGCGCGTGGCCTGGAATATCGTGACGTCACTGAATAACAGCGAGGCGCTGAATTTTGGCCATAGCGAACATCTTGAACATGATTTGCGTTACGATCGCGCTGATGAATTCATGGAAGTCGTCATGGGCCATTGGGGTGCATGGGATGATGATGCGCTGATCGTGGATAAGGAATCCGGCGCCTTCGCCAAGCCAGATGGCGTGCGGCGGCTGGATCATCAGGGGAAGTATTTCAAATCGCGCGGCCCCTTTACCGTGCCGCGTTCACCGCAAGGCCATCCCGTTTTGTTGCAAGCCGGCCAAAGCGGGCGCGGGCGCAGCTTTGCCGCGCGTTGGGGTGAAGCCGTTTTTGTGATTTATCCAAATCTGGAAAATGGCAAGAAACAATATCGCGAATTCCGCGCCGCCGTTGCCGCCGAAGGGCGCGATCCGGATAGCGTGAAAATTCTGCCCGCCTGCTACGCCATCCCTGCCGAAAGCGCCGATATGGCCGCTGAAAAAAAGGCGGTGATTGAAGCAACCGCGCGGCCCATTGATGGGCTCACGCTGCTATCCGAAGTGCTGAATTGGGATTTGGGCAGCAAGCCCTATGATGAACCGCTGACGGATGATGAACTCGCAGGGCTTTCCTGGCATGGTTTCCGTGATCGCGTGATCATGCTTTCGGGCAAGAAAAATCCGAGCGTGCGCGATTTTGTGGAGGTGTCAGGCCGCGGCACCATCCATGAACATCACGCCTTTGTCGGCACACCGAAGCAGGTCGCGGATCAGATGGAAGAATGGTTCCATGGCGGCGCCTGCGACGGCTTTGTCATGGCCGCCACACATATCCCCGGCGCCTATGAGGATTTCGTGCGCCTGGTGGTGCCGGAATTGCAGCGCCGTGGCGTATTCCACAAGGATTATCCGGGCAGCACTTTGCGCGACATCATGGGCCTGAAGCGCCCTAGCGCTGCGGAATGTCGCGCTGCGGGCCAACCGAAGGGGACGTAACCGTCCCTTATGTGTCAGCCATGCTGTAGCTGTCTGATCATCGCCAAGGCCTCAGCTGGCAACGGCCCTTGATTGATCGCAGCCACAGCGTGGTCGAGTTCCGCGATACTGGCCGTGCCGACCAAGACCGTGCTGATATCGCGCGGCATGGCGGAAAAGCGTAGCGCCAATTCAACCAAATCCTTGGCGTAGCCAGCCGCGATCAGCGGCATCAGGCGCCGCGCGGCCTGCACATCTACGGCGTAACTGGCGCCGGATGCGATGGGTTCCACTTTCGGCACACCAAGGGGGCTGCGATCTTCCGAACCACTCAGGGCACCACCTGCAAGGATGCGAATGGCCATCACACCCACACCCACCTTGCCAGCGTGATGAATGACACCACCGAGATCCGGCATGGAGGACCCTGCGGGCAAGGGCGCAACACCGCTCGGGTTCAGGATGTTGTAGGGCATTTGCGCCGTGGCGAAACCGCCTTCATCCAAAACGCGGCGCAGCATGGGCGCATCGCCAAGCCCGGTAATGCCATAGAAACGGATCTTGCCTTGATCGCGCAGTTTGCGGTGGACTTGTCGCGTATTTATGCCGCTCTGATTGGTCATTTAGGCTGCTTGGCGTTCGAAAGCCAGGGGGCTTTTGCCTCCCAACGCCGAATGCCTGCGGCGCGGGTTATAGAAGCCGTTGATGTATTGAAAGATGCTGGTTTCGGCTTGGCGGCGGGTTTCCCACGTCCTGCGCCAGACCAGCTCGGCCTTGATGGTCTTGAAGAACGTCTCGACAATGGCGTTGTCATAACAATTGCCCTTGCCGCTCATTGACGACTGCAAGCCGTGGTCGCGTAGGATTTTCTGATATTCATGTGAACAGTATTGGCTGCCACGGTCGCTATGAAACACGCAGCCCCGCGGCGGGGACCGGAGCGCGATGGCCATTTTCAGCGCGCGGATTGCCAGATCACGCTTCAGGCGATCACTGACGGCCCAGCCGATGACGCGCCGGGAGTGAAGGTCCAGGATCACCGCCAGATAGAGCCAGCCCTCCCGGGTCCAGATATAGCTGATGTCTCCTGCCCATTTCTGATTGGGTTGATCGGCAGTAAAGTCGCGCTCCAGTAGGTTCGGTGCGATGTTGAACGTGTGGTCACTGTCTGTCGTCGCCTTGAACTTGCGTGTTCTTTCAACGACAATCCCGTTCTCTCGCATCAGCCTCCCAACACGCCGGTGCCCCCCATCGACACCAACTTCCTTCAATTCTTCGGTCATGCGCGGGCGGCCATAACTGCCCAGGCTCAGGCGCGATTGCTCCTTGATGTGGGCCAGAACCACCATGTCCATGCGTTGCCTGGGGCTGGCGGGGCGGCTGCGAAAGGCCCGCAAGCCGCGTGGGCTGACATTCATCACGCGGCACAGCCGATCAATCGGAAAGGCCCCACGTTGTTCTTCCACGAACCTAAACCTCACGGCTTTTGGCTCGCGAAGAACTGGGTGGCTTTTTTTGGGATGTCCCTCTCCTCCTTCAGGATACGGACCTCACGACGAAGTCGTTCGTTCTCCCGCGCAAGATCGCGGTCCTCGGCAGAGACCACACCCGTGTCCCGGTGCGCGCTCACCCATTTGTTCAGGGTCGAAAAGCCAACCCCCAGGTCATCCGCAACCTGGCGCCGCGAAAGACCGCTGGTCAGCGCTATGCGCACCGCCTCTTTGCGAAATTCATCCGTCCTGCCTGTGCTCATGGCTCGTCTCCTTTGCTTCACAATAGGTGATCAGAGGAGCGGCACAAAACCG
>JADCES010000113.1 GCA_020250005.1 Roseomonas sp. | reverse complement strand
GCTTTACATGCCGGCCCTGGTCGCCATCCGCTTCAATGCCGCTCTCAAAACAAAATACGAACAACTCATCAAGGCAGGAAAAGCCCCAAAACAGGCCATCACCGCCGTCATGCGAAAGCTCATCATCCTCGCCAACGCGCTACTCAAAAAAGGTAGACAATGGCAAACACGGGTGGCTTGACCATCACGGATACTCTAGGCAGTACGGCACAGAACGCAGCTGCTCAAAACGCATTTGGATTGGCGCTTCCGAAACACTTCCGAAATTGGAAATGCCAGGCCCGCAGGGTGTGCCCCGCAACGCCGCGGGGAGTTTTTCTGCTTGGGCAGCACGCCCGCCCTTATGCGCTGTTCACCATTTCATGTCTCTCGTCGCTGTCCTGCTGTATCAGTCGTTCAAGTTGCACAACACGCAATTCAAGCTGCCGGACGCGGCTTTCATGGGGTTCACCGGTCGGCACAGGGGATGTCATGGCATCGGGCGCGCTTTCGGCAGGGGCAGCAGATGGTGAAAGGATATAGCCGCGGCCCTGCACGGTCTTGAGCGAATCTGCCAAGGCCGGCC
The DNA here is from genome assembly GCA_020250005.1 of Roseomonas sp. GTDB lineage: Bacteria > Pseudomonadota > Alphaproteobacteria > Acetobacterales > Acetobacteraceae > Neoroseomonas. The sequence goes on along the minus strand of JADCES010000113.1, from coordinate 4,344 downwards.
CCAAGGCGCGACGGATTTCGCTGATGGATTGGGTCAGATTATCATCTGTCACAACGGCGTCGGGCCAGACCTTCCGCAGCAAATCCCCCCGCGGCACGATCCGCCCCGGGTTTTCCAGCAACAGCTTCAGCACCTCAGCGGTTTTGGGGCGGAGCCGCTTTTGCTGCGCCCCAATCATCAGAAAGCCTGGCGCGGGCAGGAAGATCGCTGCGCCGATGCGCAAGCTTGGCGGCGATGCCGCCTGTGGCGCCGGGGCCTTATGCGGCGAAAGCGTCATGATATCAGACATGGTTTCCCCCTTGGATATGTTGATGGTCCTGGGCGCCGCAGGCGGGGCGTTGCGGCTGCGGCATCCAGCCGCGTGCCGTCATCAGCCGCATCAGGCGCGGGCGGATGGATTCTGGCCCACATCATGTCTTGAACACCGGCATCAGCATGATCAGGCCAAGGCTCAGCAAGATCAGCGCGGATACGGCGCAAACCTGGCGATGATAGATGGACGCCATCTGCCGCATATAGGGCTGCGCAAAAAGCAGGGCGGTCAGCAAACCGAACAAAAGCGCCTGGGATGCAACAATGGCGATTGCCCAGGGGGCGGCATTATTCTGTGCCAGCGGCCCCATGAATTGTGCCAGGCAATAAGCGGCAGTGACCGGATTGGTGACGGCGATGCAAAAGCCGGTTCCAAGGCCAGCACCCCATTTGTTCCGCATTTGCGGTACTGCGGCTTCCGTCACGTCTGGCAAAGATTGTGCGGGGGCGCAGATGATGCGGTAGGCCAGGGCAATCAGCAGAATGCTGGCCACGATCCTGCCACCCATCTCAAGCTTTTCCGAGCCCGCAAATGCATCAAGCAGCAGTGATGTTGTTGCCGCCACTACCCCCGCACCAAGGGCGACACCAAGGCAAAAGGGCAAGGCGCCGCGAAAGCCACGCAGCGCAGCCATGGTGCCGATGGTGAACATATTCGGGCCTGGTGTCGCCAGGATGGCGAAATAACCCAGGGCGAATTTCATTAGCAGGGCAGCAGACAGGGTGGTTGCATCCGCAATCATGTCGTCCTCCATTTCGCGCTGATTGGGCGTTGAGTTTCGTTGGCTTCAGTTAAGAAAATGGGGGTGGGTGAGGGCGTCATGGGATCACCGCGCCAAAGTCATCGCGAAGAACCCGGCCACGGATGCAGCGCTTTGCGCTGCCATGGCGGGCCAAGGCCGCACGGAAAGGCGCTCTGCCATGCCAGGGGCAGGCAGCAGCACTTCCTGCGTCACGCCAAGCTGCGGATAGTCCCAGGCATAGCCGGCGCCGGGGATTTCCTGGTGCTCAACATCGGCACCGTCACCACGCAGGCCTTCGCAAAGGGAAGCGCAGGCCTCGTTCGGGTTGGCGGGGTCTTCCGTGCCGTGCACCAGCAGGATGGCGGAACTTTTGTGCGGTGGCGCGAAGCCGGGCGCGCCGCCTGCAACATTATAGTTCCAGGCATATTCCGCCGGGCCGATGAAATCGCGAATGCCAGCGTCCCGCACCCAGCCGATGCGATGCACCAGTGGAACTTCCTCGGCGCTGTCGGCCATCTTGCGGCCGCCGCGCAAGGAAGCGCAGCCGGGGTAGAGCAAGGCGCGCGCTGCGGTGCCCGGCAATTCCAAGGCCAGGCGGGCACCTGCACCAAAGCCCAGCACACCAAGCTGCGCGGGGTTGATGCGCGGGTCAGCCGCCAGGGCGGCCAAAGCGGTACTTGCCGCCGCTGGGCTGGCCGCGTGCAATTCCAGCACCGCGATATCCGCGCCCAGCAATTGCTCTGCATAGGCAGTGGCACGACCATCGGGGCCTGAAGCATCATGCAGGATCAGCACCGCGGGTATGGGCTGTTTGGCAGCGGCTTCAGGCATATCAAACATGCCGTAGCCATCGGCCAATTCAACCGCGAAGGATCGCACGGCGCCCTTTGCCTGGGTCATCGGCAGGCCGGCAGCGCGGATCGCGGTATCGGGGACCAGTGCTTCGGCGGCTGCGGAACGGGGCGAAGGTGCCACTATGCCCGCCCCAAAGCCGATCAAGGACAGCAGCCAAACCGCCAGGGCAAGCCCGCCTGTCCTGACCGGTGCCAGTGCGCGCTCTGCACTCATGATCACGGCGGTTTTGGAAACCGCAGGCTCGCGCCCCTGCACATCTTCGGGCCGCGCCAGGCTCAGCAGCAGCGCCCCCAGAAGGCCAGCCAACCCGCAAAGGATGATCGGCACTTCATGGCTGCCGAAGAAGGCGATGCCGGCGACCATGAGCGGCAGGCCTGTCAGCAGCGCCACGCCACGGCTGGTGTAGAGCGCGCCAATCAGGCCACCGATGGCGCGGCAGCCGAAGCTATCCGCGGCAAAGGCGGGCAGCAGCACCAGAAAGCCGCCCTGCAACGCGCCATAGATCAAGGCGAAGGCGCCAAATGACCAGGCATCACGCGCTATTGCCCAGGCGAACATGGTCGCCCCAAGCGCGAAGCAGGTCAGCAGGAAGGTGCCGCGCCTGCTGTAGCGATCCGCCACCGCGCCCAGGATGAAGCGCCCAGCGAGTGAACCGGCACCAATCAAGCCGAGCAGCCCAACCGCCTGCTGGGGGCTCAACCCCTTCGCTTCAGCCGAACCCGCCAGCAGCATAAGCGGCGCGGAGACCGGGATCGAAACCAGCAACGTGCCAAGCAAGGCGTAGTGGAAGGCGCGGTTGCGCAATGCCTGGCCAAGGCTTAAGCCCTCGGTCGTGGGCATGGTGCGCGCAGGATCAAGCCGCTTGCCATCTGGCCCCATGCCGTGTTTTTCGGGTTGCGCATCCAACAGCAGCGCGCCGGCCAAGCCAACCAAAGTGGCAAGCGCGGCGCAGCATAGGAAAATGGCGCGCCAATCTCCAAAGGCGGAGAGAAGGTCCTTGAGGATCGGCACCAGGACGGTACCCACCCCCATGCCCGCGGCAGCAAGGCCTGCTGCGAGGCCTCGTTTAACCAGGAACCAGCGCTGCACGGCAGCAATGCCGGGAACATTGGCCAGCCCAACTCCAAGCCCCACCAACAGCCCGTAGCCCAGGAAAAGCGTGAGGGTATTCTGCGCCAAAGCCGCTGTGGTGAGGCCGGATGCCACCAGCATCATGCCAAAAGCCGCCAGCAAGCGAGGGCCAAAGCGGTCTGCCAGCGATCCACTCATGGCACTGACCAGGAAGCTTCCGCCCAGGCTCAGCACCATGACAAGGTCGGCAATGCTGCGATCCAGGCCGAGGCTTGCCGCAATCTCAGGCGCGAAGGCGGCGCTTGAATAAATGGCGCCGAAGCCAACGACCTGAATAAGGAAGGCGCCAAAGACGACCAGCCAGCCGCGATGGCGGAGCCAGGGGGAAAGCGTGGACATTACTCAACCCCTCTCGGCAATCTGCGCGTTGCAATCGGCGGCAGCGCGGGTTCGTCCGGCAGGGCGATGGCGCTCGGGTTTTGCTGGTCAGTGGTCTCGCAGGCGGAAACCAGCAGCGCCTGATCAGGCTGTAGCCCGGCGCGGAGCCAAGCCTCGGCCGCGGCGCAGGAGTGGTGGGTCATGCGCCCTTCCTCGCAGAACATATCCGTCTGGCCGCAGAGGAAGAAATGCATCAGGAAGATTGCCGTGATCATGGCGCGCGGCCTTGCAGCCGCGGCGACGCACCAGCCCGAAGCGTTCGGTTAAGCCTGGAAAGCTCGGTGATCGCCAAACGTGCTGACCGGAAGGCGAGGAGGAGCCAAAAGGCAGTGGCCATCGCCAAGACGGCCAAGGCTGCGCCCAGTAGCGAATGGCCGAGGAGTGTTGCAACGATTTCTGAATGCATGGACTGAAACCCCTGAAGGCCGGCTTGTTCCGGCAGGGGGAAAATGCCGCCGATCCGGCGGCGAAGTCCTGAGAAGGGACTGAAACTTACCCGAAAGAGTTCCGAAATCAGGGGTTGGACAGGGGCGTTTTAGTGGACCTGTCCCGGTTTGTTGCCGCTCTTTTGCTCAAATGTTATGTGGCAAAGGGGATGGACCACGGGCACAAGCAGGACGGATGAATTTCGCAAAGAAGCGGTGCGCATAGCGCTGACCAGCGCGCTTTCACGGCGCCAGGCTGCGGATGATCTGGGGGTCGGCTTTTCGACCTTGAACAAATGGGTGAGCGCCGTCTTCCAGTGGCCGTGCGGCACGCGCGCATCAAGACGTTGCCCGCGCAGGCCCCAACCGCGCAGCGGTGCCATGTTGGTCTTGATCCAGGTCTCATCGATGAAGACCAGGCGCCTGGGGTCAACCTTGTCCTGATGGGCCTTCCAGCCTGCGCGCTTGAAGGCGATGTCGCGGCGGGACTGCTCGGCCGG
>JADCES010000112.1 GCA_020250005.1 Roseomonas sp. | reverse complement strand
TATCGCTTCATCCAGAATGAATGGGTGCCGGGCTCCATGCTCGCCTATGCGCGCAATGCGGATTATGTGCCGCGCCAGGAAGCGCCTTCCATGACCGCCGGCGGCAAGGTCACGCATTTTGATCGCGTGGAATGGCGGATTATTCCGGATGCCAGCACGGCCTCCGCCGCGCTGCAATCGGGTGAGATTGATTGGTGGGAACAGCCGACCGCCGATTTGTTCCCGCTGTTTCAACGTGGCGCGGCGGCGCGCAATATCCGTGTGGATATCATCAATGATACCGGGCTGATTGGTATCTTCCGCCCAAACCATACTGCCGCCCCCTTCAACAACCCCGCCGTGCGCCGCGCCGTGCTGACTGCCATCAATCAGATTGATTTCATGACCGCCGTGATCGGCACATCGGGCGTTGAAGGCCGCGCGGATTTGCGCCGCGAAGGCATTGGCTATTTCGCCCCGGAAAGCCCGATGGCGAGCACTATCGGCATGGATCGCTTGCGCAAGAATATTGATGCCGCGCGTGCCGAAGTGCAGGCCGCCGGTGCCATGGGCCAGCGTTTGGTGCTGCTGAACGCGACCGATCTTGCTTCCATCAATGCTGCCACTCTTGTCGGCGCGGATCTGTTCCGCCGCATGGGCTTCAATGTGGATCTGGTCAGCACGGATTGGGGCACGCTGGTGGCCCGCCGCGCCAGCCGCAATCCGCTGGAACAGGGCGGTTGGTCCGGCTTCTTCACCTTCTGGTCCGGGATTGACCATTGGAATCCGGCAAGCCACGCCTCCATCCGCGGTCATGGCGAAAATGCCTGGCCGGGCTGGCCGACCATTCCGGCCCTGGAAGCCCAGCGCGATGCCTGGTTCAATGCGCCGGATGCGGCGGCGGAAGCGGCTGCGGGCCGGGAAATGCAGCGCATCGCCTTTGAAGAAGTGCCCTATGTGCCGACAGGCATGTATTACCAGCCCACCGCCTATCGCCGGAACCTGACCGGCATGCTGAAGGGCCAGCCGCCGCTGTTCTGGAATATCCGGCGCGCCTGAACCGAACCCCGCGCCGCGCCTGGGCTTGCCGGGCGCGGCCGGGTTCCATCCGAAGCCGGCAAGGGGCTATAAGCCGCGCATGAGCGAAGCAGCCCCGACCCGTAAGCTTTTTGGCACTGATGGCATTCGCGGCAAGGCCAATGCCGCGCCCATGGATGCCGCCACCGCGCTGCGCCTTGGCCAGGCGGCGGGCAGTTTCTTCAATCGCGGCAATCACCGCCACCGCGTTGTGATCGGCAAGGATACGCGGCTTTCCGGCTATATGCTGGAACCGGCGCTAACCGCGGGCTTTATCGGTGCCGGGATGGATGTGGTGCTGGTCGGTCCCCTGCCGACGCCGGCCATTGCCTTGCTCACGCGCTCTCTCCGCGCCGATTTGGGCGTGATGATCAGCGCCTCCCACAACCCCTATGAGGATAACGGCATCAAGCTATTCGGCCCGGATGGGCTGAAGCTGACGGATGACCAGGAAGCCGAAATCGAAGCCCTGATGGCGGGTGATCTCAACGCCGCGTTGGTGCCGCCGGCGCGGCTCGGGCGCGCTAGCCGGCTGGAAGATGCGCAGGGGCGCTATATTGAAGCCGCCAAGGCATCCTTCCCGCGTGGGCAGACACTGGATGGGCTGCGTATTGTGGTGGATTGCGCCCATGGCGCCGGGTATCGCGTGGCGCCCACCGTGCTCTGGGAATTGGGGGCTGAGGTGATGTCCCTTGGCGTGGCACCCGATGGCTTCAACATCAATAAGGGGGTGGGCTCCACCGCGCCCCAGGCACTGGCCGATATGGTGCGCGAACGCCAGGCGCATCTGGGTATTGCGCTGGATGGCGATGCGGATCGGCTGGTGCTGGTAGATGAGGCCGGGCAGGTGATTGATGGCGACCAGATCCTGGCGCTGATCGCCCATTCCTGGCATGCGCAGCGCCGCCTGACCGGGGGCGCCGTGGTGGCGACCGTCATGTCCAATATGGGGCTGGAACGCTATTTGGCGGCGCGCGGGCTTGGCTTGCTCCGTACTGCCGTAGGTGACCGCTATGTGGGCGAAAAGATGCGGGAGACCGGCTGCAATCTGGGCGGCGAGCAATCCGGCCATATGATCATGCCCGATTTCGGCACCACCGGGGATGGGCTGGTTGCCGCGCTGCAAGTGCTCTCTGTCCTGGTGGAAGAAAGGCGCCCGGCGAGTGAGGTGCTGCGCTGCTTCACCCCCTTGCCGCAGCGTCTGGTGAATGTGCGCTATGCCGGCGCATCGCCGCTTATCAAGCCTGTCGTGACCCAGGCCATTGCCGCCGAGGAGGCCGCCCTTGGCGCGCGTGGCCGTGTGCTGATCCGCGCGAGCGGCACCGAACCCTTGATCCGCGTGATGGCGGAGGCCGAGGAGGAGGCGCTGGTTGAAGGCGTTGTCGGGCGCCTGGCTGAGCTGATCCGGGCCGAGGCGCGCGCGGCATGAAGGGGCGCGTGCTGATCATCGCCGGGTCTGATTCCGGCGGGGGTGCCGGCATTCAGGCGGACCTCAAGGCCGTGACCGCGCTGGGCGCCTTTGGCATGACAGCCATCACGGCGCTGACGGCGCAGAATACGCTTGGCGTGCATGGTGTATTGCCCGTGCCGCTGGAATTCCTGCGCCAGCAAATTGCGGTGGTGCTGGATGATCTGGGTGCTGATGCGCTGAAGACCGGCATGCTGGCCGATAGCGCCACCATTGAAGCGGTATGCGATGAAATCACCGCTCGTGCCCCGGGCCTGCCCTTGGTCGCGGACCCGGTGATGGTGGCCAAGGGCGGCCACCCGCTTCTGGTGCCGGACGCGGCCGAGACACTGAAGCGCCGCCTTTTGCCGATGGCCGCCGTGCTGACCCCCAATCTGCCGGAGGCCGAGGCGCTGTGTGGCTTTGCCATCCAAGATGTCGGCGCCATGCACCAGGCGGCCAAGGCGCTGCTGGCGCTTGGCCCCAAGGCTGTGCTGCTGAAGGGCGGGCATTTGCCGGGCGATGAGGTGGTGGATCTGCTCGCGACCGGCACGCGCATGGAAATCTTCCGTGACCGGCGGATTGAAACCCGCCATACCCATGGCACGGGCTGCACCCTGGCAAGCGCGGTGGCAGCCGGCCTCGCGCAGGGGTTGGCCCTCCGGGATGCGGTGATTCGTGCCCGGGCCTATGTGCGCGCGGCGATTGCGGCCGCGCCGGGTTATGGCGCCGGGCATGGGCCGCTCAATCACGCTGTGACCTGTGATCCTGGGGTTTTGCGCTGAATTTACCTTTCGCGCCGGTTTTCTTCAGGATTTGTTAACTTTTTCCAGCGTTAATCGCTCCTATGGCTATCAATATGAGTGCCACCCTCATGGCGGGGTTGTTTGGCCAACAAGGTCAAAACTCGCTGTTGCTTCCCTTCGGTAACGCTGCGCCCGTGGCCAGCGCCGGGGAAGCCGTTGTTGCCTTCCGCCGCGTGACCAAAGCGGGTGAGGAGGAAAAGGGCCTCGCGCGCGAAAGGAAAGACACCGTCACGCTGACCGCCTTGGCGCAGTTTCGCCAGGCGCTGGATGCGGCACCGAATATTGATCGCGCGCTCTCTGATCCCAGGGTGTTGAAGGTGCTGATGCCGGCCCTTGGTTTGCCGGATCAGGTGGGGAATCCGGGCTTGGTGAGGCGGGCCTTGCTGTCTGATCCAAAGGACCCGAAGGGCGTGGCAGCGCAGCTTGGCACCACCTGGAAGAATGCGGCCGCGACACTCAATCTGAAGGCCAGCACCACGCCGAAGACCGCTGCCTTCGAAGGGCTGACTGATCAGCAAACCGCCGCCGTTGCGAGGCAATTGCGCATAGGTGAGGCGGTGCTGACGCCGCCCGCAAGCCGCGCGGCGGTCACAAGACCAAGGGGCTTTGACGGGCTGGAAGACAGGGTCACCAGCGCGCTGATTGGGCGGCTCCGTGCCGGTGAGGAATTGGTGCCCGAACGCGCGCGGCGCGAAGTGGAATACATGGCGGTTCTGACGGCGGCGACAATACGCCAGATGGATGTACCGGCGGCTAACCTGCCTGCCATTGCCCAAAATGCGCTCAAGCAAATGGCGGGCTTTCTGCGCAGTGGCAATCTGGATGCCGCGGTTGGCGTTGTTGATGATACCTTGGTCGCGCTCAATGGTGCGACTGGGCTGACGCCAGACCAATTGCGCCAGAGCCGCCTTGCGGTTTTGGAAGGCGGCATCAGCATTGACCAGATGCGCCGTGACGCCTTTGGCGTGGCGCGGCGCATTGAGCAGTTGATAGCCGTTGATTGGCCAACCGGCGCTGCCTGGGCGCCCGCCTACAAGACCAGGCTTGATGCCTTCCACAAGGAAGGTGTGGACAAGAATTTGAATTTCTCGCTTGAAGTGGCCACGGCGATGGCGCGGCGCATGCAAGACGCCGCCCTGAACGCCGATGAAATCAGCTTGGCGAAATCCTATTTCGACAAATCGAACAATGTTCTGAATACGCGGGATGGCAAGCCAACCAGGGCACCGGTTGAAGGGGTAACGGCCGCGCGCATCTCTCCGGCGGAAGCAACGAAGCTACTGGACAGCATGAAGAATGCCGCGCCCTCGAATATCCCGCGCGCGCAGATTGAGGTGAATTACGCGGCCGGTGCGGCGCTCAGCGCCATCAAGCTTGCGGAAACACCGGTCTTCGGCATGCCAACACTGGCAAGCCAGGCCTTGCGTGACATGGCGCGGATGGTTCGCGCGGGGACTTACGGTTCCGCCATTCAGCGTGCGGATGAGGCTTTGGCCGCCATCGCCGATGATGTGGCCATGCCGGCCGCCACCAAGCGCCTCGGCAGCGCTGCATTGCTTGAAACCAGCGCCTTGATTGAACAGGTGCGCCGCAATGCGCCAGGTGTGGCGGAACGCCTGGAAAAACTGGCAGCGCTGGAGACACCCACCGGTGCAGTCAGGTCCCGTGATTTCCAGACGCGGCTTGAGAATTTCCACAAGGACGGCATCAACGGCAATGTGAATTTCGCCCTTGAGATCTCTGTCGCCATGGCGGATCGCATGCAATCCCAGGCGACCACGCTGGATGAAACCTTGCAGGCGCAATCATTGCTGAGCCGGTCGCGCCAAGTATTGAATAGTCGCGATGGTCGGCCGCTTTCAACGGCCGCCGGGGTGCAGCAATCGCGCATCATCCCGTCCGATGCAGATAAGATCATAACCGCGATGAAGTCCGGGCTTCGCCTGGGCAGCCTTTCCGATCCAAAAATGTTGGAAATTCTGACCAACGGCTTCACGAAATACGAGTATCGGACCGGGCTGAGTGAGACCAACCCCGGCATGGCGAATGCCATTTACTTCGTTGAAAATGCGAAGACCGTTAAGACCGCCTATGATATTCTCGGCAATGGCCCGATGCGACGCGTAGTACTCGGCGCCTTGGGGCTGCCGGATCAGATCGCGATCCAGCCGGTTGAAACACAGGCGCGGGCTGTAACGTCACGCCTCAAGCTTGTGGATTTGCAGGACCCGACAAAGGTCCGCGCCATTGCCGAGCGCTATCTGATGGCGGAAGCCGACAAGGCGGCGGCAAAAGCCAGCAATGCGTCGAATGATCCTTTTGCGACGATATCAAGCCTTTCCATCAAGGTCTGATCGGCCAATTGCGGGGTGGCGCCTGTCATTCTATCTGCCGGCCGCATGAAACTCCCGCTTTTCCTGGTTGATGCCTTCACCACCCGCCCCTTTGCCGGCAATCCCGCCGCCGTGGTGCCGCTTGAAGGGCCGCTACCGGATGCGGTGATGCAGGCCATGGCGGCTGAGCATAATCTTTCCGAAACCGCCTTTGTCATGCGCGAAGGCGCTCGATGGCGGTTGCGATGGTTCACGCCCAAGGCCGAGGTTGAGATGTGCGGCCATGCGACCCTTGCGACCGCCTATGTGCTGGCGCGCGAATTGGGCGAATTGCCACCCTTCACCTTTCACACCCTTTCTGGCCCCTTGCTGGTGGAAGCGGATGCGCCGCGCTTTATTCTTGATTTCCCGGCACGGCTTTCCGAACCTGCGACGCCATCTGTGGGGCTTGCCGCGGCATTGGGCGCCACGCCGCTTGAAGTGCATCGCGCGCGCGATTGGATTTGCGTCATGGAAAGCCCTGGACAGGTGGCAGCACTTGCGCCTGATCACGCGGCGCTCGCCGCCCTGCCGGGGCCGGAACGCGTGATTGTGACGGCCGCCGGCGGGGAGGGGGTGGATATCACCTCACGCTTTTTCGCGGTGAAGGTTGGCGTGCCGGAAGACCCGGTGACGGGCACGGCGCATGTGCAGCTTGTTCCCTTCTGGGCCGCGCGGCTTGGCCGCAAATCCCTGGTGTGCCGCCAGGCGAGTGCGCGGGGCGGCACGCTTTGGTGCGAATGGCGCGGCGATCGCGTGCGCATGGCAGGCGATGCCGTGCTTTACGCCAAGGGCGAAATCCATCTGCCGGATACGATTTAGCGTTACCCCGTATCGGCAGATCAGGACCTAACCGCCAATCTCTCCGCCATCCTTTTTCACAATGGCAATCACAGCGGGGCGCGGCGGAACGCCATCGGCGAAATCTGGCCAACGGGTGGAGGGGCGTTCGAAGGTAGAACCCGAATCTTCCCCCGGATGCTGGATCGCCAAGAAAACGGTCTTGTTATCCGGCGTAAACAGGGGGCCGCAAACCTCCGCCCCTGTTGGCGCCTGATAGAAAAGCCGCGTCAGCGCGCGACCATGGCCAGAGGTATCCGCCCCATACAGCCCATCCGCCACACCCGCAGCGGCCGGCGCGCCATCGGTGGCAATCCAGATGCGGCCCTTGCTGTCAAAGGCGCAGTTATCCGGGCAGGAAAGCCAGCCGCGATCCGATGTGGCACGATGATAACGCGTGCCGGGATCAATCCCCGGCGCGCCCGCCATCAGGAAAAGCCCCCAGCGCATTTCGCGCGCGGCGTGATCAACGCGCGGCGTGCCAGCTCCGGGTGGGATGATTTCCACCACATGACCATGCTGGTTATTGGCGCGCGGATTGGCGGCATTCACCTGTTCCGCACGGCGATTGCTGTTATTCGTGAGCATTACATAAACACGGCCTGTACCCGGATTAGGCTCCACATCCTCCGGCCGGTCCATCGGCGTGGCACCCAAAAGGCTGGCGGCCTGGCGCGTATGGATCAGCACATCCGCTTGGGCGTGGAAGCCATTGGCCGGCGTCAGCGGTCCCTGGCCCTGCACCAGATCAAGCCATTCCACCCGGCCATCATCATGGAATTTGGCGACTGAAAGCACGCCTTCATCCAACAGGTCGCGATTGGCGGCGCGATCATTCGGGTTCCATGGCCGCGCGGTGACGAAGCGATAGACGAAATCAAAACGCTCATCATCGCCCATATAGATCACCACGCGCCCATCGGCATTGATGGCGTGATGGCAGCCTTCATGCTTGAAGCGGCCAAGGGCGGTGCGCTTCACCGGCACCGCATTCGGATCATAGGGATCGAATTCGACAATCCAGCCGAAGCGGAAGGCCTCATTCGGCTCCTTCTCCACATTAAAACGATCAACGTGCCGGGGCCAGGAATAGGAAGCCTCATTGCGGATGCCATAGCGGCGGAAGCTTTCGGCATGCTGCGTTTTCGCGATATCGCCGCCGAAATAGAGGTTGAAGTTTTCCTCAGCGGTCGTCACCGTGCCCCAGGGTGTATTGCCGCCGGCGCAGTTATTGAGCGTACCGAGCACCAGGCGCCCCGTTGGATCGGCCTTGGTCTTCAGCAGATCATGCCCGGCGGCGGGGCCGGAAATCCGCACCGGCGTCGCGGCGGTGATGCGGCGATTGAAGCGGCTTTCCTTGGCATAGCCCCAACGGCCATTTTCCTTGCGGATTTCGACAACGGAAAGCCCATGGGCCATGATTTCCGCTTCGGCCTGTTCGGCATTGACGCGCTGGCGGGAAGCGCTGCCGCTGCCAAGCCCGCCCCACATCAGACCGGGATTGGTGTATTCGTGATTGACCACCAAAAGCCCGTGATCGCTGCCCTTGCTGCCCTGCGGCAGCGGGAAGAAATCGAGGTAGTCATTGTTATAGCCGAATTGCAAAGCCTGCGCGGCGGGCGTGGTTCTGCCCGCTTCGAAAGCAGGCGCGCCCGGCAGCACGGGGTCACCCCAGCGGATGATGCTTTGCACTTCATAACCATCGGCCACCGAATCGCGCTGCGCGAGGGCGCGCGGCGGTTCGCTGAAGGTGAGGCTGGAAGGGCCGCCCGAGAGCGGCACCGCGGTTTGCGCCTTCACCTCACTGGGGAGGCCCGCCGCAAGCGCGGTCAGCGCAGCGGCGGAGCTCAACAGGCCGCGCCGGCCATAGCGGGCTTCAATGATCTCAGTGATCGGGGTTTTGGGGTCGGGATTGCTGCCGATGTTTTCAATTTCGTCGAAGGCTTCGAGATCATTCGCTTGGGGGGTGATCTGCGCCATTCTCTCTCTCCCGTTTCGGCTCGGTCTGAGCTGGGCAAAGATTTAAGGAGGCAGCGCAGCGGCAAAAAGCAGCGAATTGTGAAGCTTTCGCGACATCGTGTCCTAACCGCCTTGGCTCAACGCCACCACCCCGCCGCGTGGCGGCTCACCATCGCGGAAATGCGGCCAACGGCTGCGTGGTGCGGCGAATTGCGCGCCCATGCCAGCACCGGGATGCGCCACACCGGCGACCCAGGCGGCGGCCCCCGGCACTGTCGCCACACCGCCCAAGGCAGCGCCAATCGGCACCGCATAAGCAAGGCTCGGCTGGCCGCGCGTGGGGCCTTCCACGGGCAGCACATAAAGCGCATCGGGCAAAGGGCTGTCGCGCGCGGGCTGCGCCGTGCCGAGCAGCAGATTGCCCTGGCCATCAAGGCAGATGCTGGTGGGCGCCACTGGCCAGGCGGGGACTGCGACAGGCTCTCGTCCAGCGCGCGGGCGTTGCGGTGCGCGGCCTTCGATCATGCTTTCGACAATCGCCGTATCGGCGGCCGGGTTGCGCGCCGCGAACAGTATCTCCACCACCGCGCCGGCCGGGTTACGGGCACTTTCGCGAAGCGCCAGGCACAGCCGCGCACCATTCGGGTCCAGCGCCAGCGCGACAGGTCTGCCGAGGCTATTGGCCCCGCGCGCTACCGCCGCAGCATAGGGTTCCGCATCGGCGGGCAGCGCAATCCAACGCAGCGTGCCCGCTTCGAAACGTGCCGCATAAAGCGCGCCCTGATCCAGCGCATGCGGTTCCGTCGCCGGCCCATCGGAGATGAAGCGAAACAGCAAACCACCTTCCCGCCCATCCGCCAGAAACACCACCGCGCGACCATCGGCTGCTTGGGCTGCCGCGACATCGCGCGCGCCAAGTCCGCCAAGCGCAGAGCGCTTCACCGGCACGGATTGCGGCTCGAACGGATCAAGTTCCACCACATGGCCCGTCTGCGCTGCCTCCACGCCTAGCAGGCGCCGTGCCCAGGCAGCACCCTCGCCTTCGGTCAGCAGCAGGCTGCCCCAGGGCGTGGCGCAACCGCCGGTGACGCCAAAGACACCCCGCGCCGGACCGCCCGCGCCACCCATGCGGCAGAGCGTGCGCGCATGCAGGCGGCGCATCTGAAAGCCGCCTTCCGTCACCAGCCAAGCGCCACCGCGGCGCTGGATATTGATCAGGCTTGCCCCCTGCATGGCGCCGGCGATCTCTGGCCGATCCCGCCCATCGGGGAAGGCCATGGCGGGGTCGAGCGTTGGGTGGCCCACCGCGAGTACGGCGCGCGGAATGCCATCCTCTACACGCGGAGAGGCAAGTGCGGCTACCACGCGCGTATCCCAGCCGAATTGTCCCTCAGCGGCTGCAAGATTGGGCGCAAGTGGTGCGAAGGGCGGCGCGTCATAGGCAACGCGATCGCCCCATTGGATCAGCAAATCGCGCTTGATGCCTGCACTTGACGCATCATCCAGCCGCTGTGCGATCCCAGGCGCGCCCTGCGCGAAGGCTCCCGCGGCGGGGAGGGCCGCCGCACCCGCCAGCAGGGCGCGGCGGTGGATCACGGCGTTTCCTCGATCACCGGCGGCAGATGCACGCGCACGGGCGGCAAGGCGGCGGTCCATTTCTCGACCTCGATCAGGCAGGATTGCGCTGAGGGGCCTTGGCCGAGCTTGGAGGTGCCGATATCCGCCGTCAGCACATTCGGATTGCCATGCACGCACATGCTGCCGGGCACGCCGGGATCCAAAGGATCATACCAGGCGCCGGTTGCCATCATGGCAACGCCGCGCATCAGGCCAGGATCAAGCCGCAAGCCACCCAAGCAGGCACCACGATCATTGAACACGCGCACAATATCGCCATCCTTCAAGCCGCGCGCGGCAGCGTCTTCCGGGTTCAGCATGATGGGCTCGCGCCCCGCGATCTTGTTCGCGGCTGAAACGCGCCCCGTATCCAATTGCCCATGCAGCCGCGTGGCCGGTTGAAAGGACAGTAGGTGCAGCGGATGGCGCTTGGCTTCTGCCGCGCCAAGCCATTCGCGCGGCGCGATCCAGACCGGATGGCCCGGCGCGTCATCATAGCCGAAGCTTGCGATGGTTTCGCTGAACAATTCGACCTTGCCGGAAGGTGTATCGAGCGGGTTGTTTTCGGGGTCAGCGGCGAAATCGGCGAATTGGGTGTATTCCTCGCCGCGTGCGGGCGCATCGGCTTCCCAAAAGCCCTTTTTCCAGAAGGTATCGAAATCCGGCGTTTCCTGGCCCATGCGCGCGCAATGGCGGCGCCAGTTTTCGAACAAATGCCTCAGCCAGGCTTCCTCATTGCGCTGTTCGGTGAAGCGTTCGCGGTAGCCCAATTCCTCCGCGATATCGGCGAGCATATCGTGATCATTCCGCGCCTGACCGATCGGTTCGATGGCCTTGTGCATGGCGCGGAGAAACCGGTCGCGCCCGCTGCTCGCGATATCATTACGCTCCAGCGTGGTGGTAGCGGGCAGCACGATATCGGCGTGGCGCGCCAGCGATGTCCACCAGGGTTCCTGCACGATGATGGTCTCGGCCTGCGCCCAGGCGTGCAGCATGCGGTTCAAATCCTGATGGTGATGAAAGGGATTGCCGCCGGCCCACCAGATGATGCGCGTATCGGGGAATTGCAGCACGCGGCCATTGAAGTGATGCTCGCCGCCCGGGTTTTCCAGCATTTCCGTAATGCGCGCGACGGGGATGAAAAAGCCGGTGGGGTTTGGCGTTGCCGGCATGGCGAAGCTCGGCACTTCGCGCCTGGGATGGCCCATGCCATTCACGCTGCCATAACCAAAGGCAACACCTTGGCCTGGCTTGCCGATCAGCCCGAGCATGGCGGCAAGCGCGGTCAGCATCCAATAGGGCTGCTCCCCATAATCCGCGCGCTGCAAGGACCAGGTCGCGGTCAGCATCGCCGGCTGTGTGGCGATTTCGGCGGTGAGTTGGCGAATGGTCTCGGCCGGGATGGTGGTGATCGGTGCGGCCCATTCGGGCGTTTTCGCCACGCCATCGCTTTCACCGGTGATATAGGCACGCAGCTTGTCCCAGCCGACGCAATGGGTCGCGAGGAATTTCTTATCCTCCCACCCGCGCGCCAGGATTTCATGGGCCATCGCGAGCAATAGCGCGGTATCCGTGCCGGGGCGGATCGGGGTCCATTCCGCGCCGGCCCAATCCGGCACATCCGCCCGCGCGGGGGAGATTTGCAGAAAGCGGAGCCCGGCAGCCGCAGCGGCGCGCAAATTCATTTCATTGCTGTGCTGGCCCGCACCGCCTGAGGTGACATAGCCATTGCGAATGGGCAGCCCGCCCAGGCACAACATCACCTTGGAATAGCGCGTGATCGCCGCCCAATCCGTGACCTTGCCGAGCAGTACTTCATTCGTGCCAAGGATATGCGGCAGCAGCGCCTGCGCCGCCGCATAGGAATAGGCATTCACCTGGCCGGTATAGCCGCCGCCAAGCCCCAGAAAGCGTTGCAATTGGCTGCGCGCATGGTGAAACCGCCCGGCCGAGGACCAGCCATAGGACCCGCCCATGATGGATTTCGGCCCAGCTTCGGCGCGCACGCGGCGGGTTTCTTCCGCGACCAGCCGCACCGCCTTGTCCCAGGAAACCGCCACAAAGGGATCACCCCCGCGCAAAGCCCCGCGCCGGCGGCCTTCCAGCCAGCCCTTGCGCACATAGGGGCGGTCTATCCGCGCCGCGCTATGCACCGCATCGGGCATGGCTTCGATCAGCGAACCGGGGAAAGGGTCCCGATGGAAGGGCTTCACGCCCACCAGCCGGCCATTTTCCACCACCGCGTCGAAGCTGCCCCAATGGGCCGCATGGGGTTTGATTTCGGTCATGAGATGCCTCCGTTGCGGTAATGTGGCGCGCAGCGGGGCTTAGGGCAACGCTTTCCTCTTGGGTCGTCCACGAAGGATGCGCTAATGAGATTTCGTCCGGTTTTCGCGCACCCCAAAAGATGAGCCGCAAGACCAGGCGACCCCAGCTACTTCAGAGCGGATGTGACCATCATGATAGAACTGGCCTTTGTGCTTGCGGGCTGTTCGGCCTTCATGGGGTTGGCATTTGTTTTCTTCGGCGTCTGGTATCTTCGGGCTATACGTCGCTTTGGGCCGCCCGCGCCCGCGCCGGTCACGCTTATTGTTGCTCTTACCGGGGATCAGCCGGGCCTTGGCGACCTCTTTAGCGCATTGGCTACCCAAAGCTTTCGAGCAAGGCGCCTGATCATTGCGGTTGAAAGCCCTTGGGACCCTGCCGCCGCCCAAGCCCAAGCCCTGGCGGCGCAACTGCCCTTCCCCATGAGCGTTGTTATCGCTGGTGAGGCGACGGAGACAGCGCAGAAATGCGCCAATCTCGCCGCTGCATTTCGCACACTTGATGGCCAGGATGCTGCGGTGGTGGTTTTCGATGGCGATATTCGCCCTGGGCTAGATTGGCTGGGCACGCTGGTTGGGCCCGTGCTTGACGGGGGTTTCGACGTGGTGACCGGTTATCGCTGGCTTATGCCGGGTTGCGGCGGGTTCAGCGCGCAGCTGGTCGCCTGGCTTGATCGTGGGGTCGCCATTCTGCCGAAGCCGGGATGGCTTGGGCTGATATGGGCTGGCTCCACCGCCTATTCGCCGAAGGCGGTCACGCAGCTTGACCTGCCTGGGCTTTACGCTTGCCAGCTTAGCGATGATCTCTCGGCAGGTCCGAAAGCACGAGCGCTTGGCCTTCGGTTGGCCACGCGGCGCATTATCTTGGTTCGCGTTCCTTCGGCGGATCGGGGTTTCACGTTCTACAGGCGGCAGTTTCAATTTGGGTGGCACTATCGGCCCGCAACATTGGCAATCGGGCTGCTGCTCACGCTACTCTCCTCGGCTGGCTGGTGGGCAGCGCTTGGCTTGGCCGCCCATCATTGGGCAGGGGTCGCGCTGCTATCAGCATTGATGGCTGGGCGGTTTGCGCAATGGAGGCTGTACCAAAGGGTGGCGCGGGTGATTGACACACCCGATCCACCCGCTGCGACGCGCCGGCAACTTGCCGTCGCGCTGCTGGCACCATTTTCGACCCTGGTGCTGCCCTTACTGATTCTGGCGGCCTGGCCTGCGCGGAAGATGGAATGGCGGGGCATAGTTTACGCCATTCGGGGGCGCGAAGCCGTTCACGTCATTCACCGTGTGCCCTGGGAAAAGCCGCCACCATGTCCGATCACGGGCGCGCCCGATTCAGTCAGGATTGGCACCATTCCCACCACCGTTCTCTGGCGGATTTGGCAGCATGGCCTTAGAACCGCGCCAACGCCGCTGCGCCAAGGCGAACGGATTGGCTGTTGGCGTTCTCCTGCCGGCTTGATCTTCTTCCACCCCATGATCGCCGGCGACGGAGCTTTCTACTCCAGCATGTATCGGCATCTCGATGTCGAGGAAGCGTTCAAGCGCAGCGCGGCAAAGCGCCCCGAATTCATTGAAGCCGCGCGCCATATCGGACGCGGCGCGAAGGTACTGGAAATCGGGGCTGGGACAGGGTCCTTCGCGCAGCACCTGGCGCCTTCTGTTCAGTATACTGGCCTTGACCCCCATTCAGCGGATTATGCCAGCGGGCATCAGACGGCGATCAGGGCCGAGACGCTTGAGGCGCATTTGGCAAGCCATGCCGGGCATTACGACGTCGCCTGCGCGTTTCAAGTGATTGAACATGTGCCTGACCCGCTGGGCACGGCACGTGACATGCTGCGCAGTCTGCGGCCTGGCGGCTTGCTTATCCTTGTCGCGCCAGTCTGGCCGTCACCTATGACCCGCATTCCGAACTTCCCGATCAATATCCCACCGCACCACCTTACCTGTTGGAACCCGAACTCAATGCGTGCGCTTGCCCTGGCGGCAGGCGCCGAACCTGTTGCCGCGCATACTTTGCCGCCCAGCCCTCATGTGGGGCGTATACTGTGGATGGCGCGCTTATGCCTGATCAAGGCACCGGTGAACGGCCCATGGGTCGCCGCGCGTTGGAGCTGGGTGCTATCCCTTATTGGTGCCTGGCTGCTCGCCTTTCCGGCCACATGGATAAGGTCCAGCCCGCCAGATGCGGAACCGATTGATGTCATGCTGGTTGCGCGCAAGCCGCTCAGCGCGGCTCCAGAAACATCGGCAGGCGCGGAGATGGTCTCAGGGTCAGGCGCATCACCGGCATGATATCTGCCCCAGGCTTGAGCTTGAGGCGGAAGCTTTGCGCCAGCGTGGCAAGGCAGATCATGGTCTCGTAGATACCGAACAGGGCGCCGGTGCAGACGCGCGGGCCCAGGCTGAAGGGGAGGTAGGTGTATCGCGCAGGCGGCGGCGCGCCGGGCAGGAAGCGTTCCGGGCGAAAGCTATCAGGTTCTGCCCAATGGGTGCGATGGCGATGCACGATCCAAGGTGCGACAATCGCCAAAGAGCCGCGCGGCAACGGGATGCCGGCCACCACCGTATCCGCGGCCGCTTCCCGCGCCAGCAGCGGTATGGGCGGGTAAAGCCGGAGCGTTTCTTCCGTAATTGCGCGGGTAAAGGGAAGTTTCGGTAGATCTTCGATGCCCGGCGCACGGCCGCCCAGTACGCGCGCCAATTCTTCATGAAGCTTCGCTTCCGCATCCGGCGCCTGGGCCAGCAGGAACCAGGCCCAGGCAAGGACATTGGCTGTGGTCTCATGGCCTGCCAGGAAAAGCGTGATGGCTTCATTGCGGAAAGCGCGAAGGTCCATGGTGCCCGCCTGAGCCATGCTGCCGACCAGGCTTTCATCATGCTGCGCGGCTGCCAGCGCCCGGGTGATGAGTTGATCCACCACGGCATGGATCGCGCCGATTTGTCGACGCCGCCACAAGCCATGAAGCCGCGGCAGCACATCATCGAGGTCGAACATGGAAGCCATGTCAAGATGATCAATGCGCGCCTGATAATCGCTGAAAGCAACGGCCACCTTGTCAAGCTGGTCGCCGGTGAGGCTACGCCCGAAGATCGCGCGCGTGATGACCTGCGCGGCCAAGCGGGCCATTTCAGCGTGAAGTTCAAGCTCTGTCCCCGCTGGCAGGGCGGCCCAGCGGGAGCGCCACTCCTCGGCAACTGTGGTCATGACTGGCGTAAGCAGCGCCATGCGCGACGCGTGGGTCACGGCTTGTACGACAGGTCGGCGCGCCTTCCAGACCGGACCGTCGGAGATGATCAGCCCATCCCCCAGCAACGGCTCAAGGGCATGACGCATTTGCGGTGATTTTCGTTCGAAGATACGGGGCTGCGCCTGCAAGACCTGTTGGATTGCCTCTGGCATATTGAAGAAAAAAATCTGGCGCCGACCGATTTTCATGCGCGTCATCGCCGTGGCATAGGCGTTCTGGTTGAAGACCGAGAGCATATTGCGCCGCCCGCGCAGATAAAGCTGCCAGATGGACAGCCGCCCGATATGGCGCGGCGGATAGGGGGGCTGATAGCCTTGGGCCAAGGCAGTCAACCTTGCCTGCGCGCAGCGCCATGCGCGGATATGCCGGGGGCATCATCCTGGCTGGGGCGCGGCGTGTATCGGTGCAGTCGTCGGCGCTCTTGGTCCAAACCGGGCTTGCCCTGCCCATGACCCATGACATGAAGGCGGCCATCGGGGGCGGCATGGGGTTTGGTTTCGGTCATGTGACGCCTCCGGCTGCGATAGTTTGGCGCGCGAAGGCCCCAGGGGCAACGCTTTCCTCTTGGGGATTGGGCCAAGGCGTGTCTTAATCGGGGCTCTACCCAGGTTCGAGGAAGCCAAAACATGACCCCGCCCCGCAATTCCAACGCCGTCCGCGACATTGCCAATGTGCTGCACCCCTATACCGATGCCAAGGCGCATCAGGTGAATGGCCCGCTGGTGATCAGCCGCGGCAAGGGTGTGCGGATTTTTGACGATCAAGGCAAGGAATATATCGAAGCCATGGCGGGGCTGTGGTGCACCTCCCTCGGCTTTGACAATGAACGCCTGGTGCAGGCCGCCGCCAACCAGATGCGGAAGCTCCCTTTCTATCATTCCTTCACGGCCAAATCGCATGAGCCGATGATTGACCTGGCCGAGATGCTGATTGAGCGCGCGCCGGTGCCGATGAGCAAAGTGTTCTTCGCCAATTCAGGGTCTGAGGCGAATGACAGCGCCATCAAGATGATCTGGTACATGAATAACGCGATTGGCCGGCCTGAGAAGAAAAAGCTGATTGCGCGGCTCAAGGGCTATCACGGCATTACGCTGGCGGCGGCGTCACGTACGGGGCTTCCCGCCAATCACAAGCTGTTTGATGCGCCAATCGCGGGCGGGCGCTTCCATCATGTTGGCACACCGCATCACTACCACAATGCGAAGCCGGGCGAGTCGGAGGAAGATTTCGCGACACGCCTCGCCGAGGAATTGGACGCCTATATCATCAATGAAGGGCCGGAGACGGTGGCGGCCTTC
The DNA here is from genome assembly GCA_020250005.1 of Roseomonas sp. Taxonomy (GTDB): domain Bacteria; phylum Pseudomonadota; class Alphaproteobacteria; order Acetobacterales; family Acetobacteraceae; genus Neoroseomonas. Next base: position 7,633 of record JADCES010000112.1, on the reverse strand, counting down.
TGGGCGGAACCGACCATGGGGGCGGGTGGCGTGATTGTGCCGCCGCGCACCTATTTCGAGAAAATCCAGGCCGTGCTGAAAAAGCATGATGTGCTGTTTGTGGCCGATGAGGTGATTTGCGGTTTTGGGCGCACCGGCAATTATTGGGGCTGCCAGACCTTTGGCATCACGCCGGATATTCTGGTGTGCGCCAAGGCGCTGTCTTCATCCTATCTGCCGATCTCCGCCGTCATGGTAAATGAACGGGTCTTCCAAGGCATTGCGGAAGGGTCTTCCGCTGTTGGCACCTGGGGCCATGGCTTTACCTATTCCGGGCATCCGGTGGCCGCCGCGGTCGCGATTGAAACGCTTAAAATCTATGATGAGATTGACCTGATCGGCCATGTGAAATCCGTGGGTCCGCATCTGCAATCCGAATTGCAGCGCCGCTTCGCCAATCACCCGATGGTGGGGGAAGTGCGCGGTGTTGGCATGGTGGGCGCGATTGAATTGGTGGAAGACAAGGCTGCCAAAAAGAACTTCGACCCCGCGCGCAAGATCGGGCCGCGTTTGGTGAAGCATGGCGAAGAACAGGGCGTGATCCTGCGCGCCATGATGAATGACAGCATCGGCTTTTCCCCGCCGCTGGTGATCACCAAGGATGAGGTGACGGAAATGCTGGACCGGGTTGAGCGTTCGCTGGATGCGCTTTCGGTGGAATTGCGGCGGGAGAGTATTGCGGCGGTGTGACGCTGGCGCACTGCGTTGTTTTAGAAGCCCCGGTGCCAGAGCATTTTCAAGCCAAGTGGAAACACTTGGCGACTCGGAAAATGCGACCAAACAAAAAGTTTATATTGTTTTCCTTGAACGAATGTGAATGGAAAACAATCTGAATGCCGGGGCTTTTCATTTCACGCCAAATAAAGCGGCCGCGTCACCGCGGTAACGCCCTCCATCCCAAGCAATTCCAGCCTGCCCGTTGCCGGGCACATCATGGCGGCAAGGCGTGAACCCTCATTCGCGATGGGCGGCGTGAGCCAGCCGAAGTCACTTGGCACTGGCCCGGCCAGCAGCGCTGTCATGGCGGCGTGGCGTTCGGCGCTATAGCGCCAACGTGGCGCGCCGGGATTGGCGATGCATTGCCAGCCATTCGCGGCAACCGCATTGGGCCTGGCTTCAATCACGGCATGCGATTCCTCGGCCCTTTCGATTACCGCAGCCTCGCCAGGTTGCGTGCCGGCAAGCGAAAAAATCGCACCCGCTGCCAAGGGGGTATCGCGCAGCATGGCAAGGGCCGCCGCGTAATCCGGCGCATTATCGCAAACCAGGCGCATCAGATGCGCCGGTGGCAGGCCGCCATGGCGCCAGCGTGCTGGCCGCGCCGCCAGCCAATCCACGGCAAGCCCAAGGAAATCTGCCCCCACCCGGCGCGCCATGCGTGCGATGGCGCGTTGCGGCAAGGGCGGCTGATTGATGGCAATCGCGAAGCGCCCCGGCGCCAGTGCCGTGATCACCCCAACAAAGCCCGGCCAGCCGAGATTGAGCCAATCCCCTGCCGGCCCCGCTTGGCGAAAGACGCAAAGCCTTTCGCCGAGACCTTCCAATGGCCAATCAAGCACGCGGAGCATGAAGGGCGCCTCTGCCGCGCCAAGCCCCACCGTGCAGCCCCATTCGAAGGAAAGATTGAGCGCATAGGCGCCCGCTCCCGGCAGGGCTGCCGCGACGGAATCGAGCTCATCCCTTAACGGATTGTCATTGCGGCGCAGCCAATGGCGCGAAAGCTTATCGGCTATCGCCAAGCCCGCCGGGGTATAGTGACCGCGCGCCCAAAGCCAAAGCGCTTGCGCGCGCACCGGCGCCGCGCGCATGGCGGCTAGCGCGGGTTGGGCTTCGTCACGCAGATCGAAAACGGGAATGGCGGGTAGCAAGGGCATGATCTCCTGCCACGCTATGTAGTGGTTAATGCCCCTTCTGTCTGTGTCCGGATGCCAGAAAATATGCGCGCGTCGCAAAGGGGCGTGGCGCTGCGGTTTCAACCGGCGCGGTTCTGGCCTAATGCGCTTGGTCATGACGCATCCCGGCTTGCCACTCGCCATCGCATTCATTGCCGCACCCTTTGTGGCCGTGCTGCAATCCAAGGCCATGGCGCCGCTGGCGCTGATTCCCATGGCGATCACGCTTGGCCTTGGCTGGCGCGCCGGCTGGCGGCCCGGCCTGCCGCAAGGCGCGGTGCTGCTGCTTGGGCTGCTGCTGGCGGGCTGGGGGGCAGTTACGTCACTTTGGGCGCCTGATCCCGGGCGGGCGGCGCTGCTGGCAGTGACTTTGGCCGCGATGATGCTGCTGGCGCATGCTGCGGCAGGGGCGGCGCAAGGGGCGCGCCTGATGCCCTGGATTGGTTTTGGCTTGGTGCTTGGCCTGGCGGCAGCCTTTGGCGATTGGCAAAGCGGCAATGCGCTGCGTGCTGCCGCGCGCGGGCTTAAGGAAGTGCCGGCTGCGCTGATGTTCGGGCTGAAGCCGGCGGCCTCACTGATGGCGCTTTTGCTGCCCTTGGCATTTGCGCTGCCCTGGCCTTGGGTGGCGCGGGCGGCGCTTTTGGTGCTGGGTGCGGGGGTGCTGGTCAGCCTGCCGGGGGAAACCGCGCGGCTTGCGACGCTTGCTGGGCTGGGCGCGGCGGTGCTTGGCCTGGTGGCACCGCGGGTCGGGCCAAGGCTGGTCGGGGCTGGGGTGGCATGTGTGATCCTGCTGATGCCCTTCCTGGTTGCCTTTGTGCCGCAAATCCCCTCGGCCAGCTTGCCGCCATCGGCGGTGCATCGGCTGGTCATCTGGGATTTCGCCGCCGCACGCATTGCCGAAAAGCCGATCCTGGGCTGGGGGCTGGAAGCCAGCCGCGCCATGCCGGACGGGTCCGCACAGCCGGATGCGGCCACGCTGGATCGGCTGAATATCACCGCCCCGGCACTGCGCGATTTTGTGACCCAGCCGCATGCGGGACTGATGCCGCTGCACCCGCATAATGGCGCCTTGCAGCTTTGGCTGGAATTGGGCGGCATTGGCGCCTTGATCGGCGCGGCGCTGATGCTGGCACTTGGTGTTGCGGCATCGCGCAGCGCCGCACCGGCGGTGGGGGCGGGGCTTCTCGCCTCAGCCGCCGTGACGGGGATGCTCTCCTTCGGCCTCTGGCAGGCCTGGTGGGTCGCGAGCCTATTGCTCGCGATGGTTGCGCTGGCGCTGGTGCCGCGACGGGTCTGAAGCCCTACCGCGCGCGGTCAATACAGAACCGCACCACTTCCACCATGGCGCGGCGTTCGGTGCTGTCCGGGAAAACATCCAGGGCCGCAATCGCCTTTTCGCCATAGCGGCGCGCGCGGGCAATTGTCTCACCAATCGTGTCGTATTTCGTCATCAGCGCCATGGCGGTGGCAAGATCAGCCTCCTGCTGGTCGCCTGCTTCCAGCACGCGGCGCCAAAAGCCGCGTTCTTCTTCGCTCCCGCGCGCGAAGGCCAACAATACAGGCAGGGTGATTTTCCCTTCGCGGAAATCATCGCCCACCGTCTTGCCGAGCGCTTGCTGATCGGCAGCGTAATCCAGCGCGTCATCCACCAATTGGAACGCAATGCCAAGCGCGCCGCCATAATCGCAAAGGGCAACCTGTTCCGCGCGGGGCCGATCCGCAATCACCGCACCCACTTCGGTCGCGGCGGCGAAAAGTGCCGCGGTCTTGCCCTCAATCACCGCCAGATACTGGTCTTCAGTGGTCGCGGTATCATTCTGCGTCATCAATTGCAGCACTTCGCCTTCGGCAATCGTCGCCGCAGCGGTCGAGAGGATACGCAGCACTTCAAGCGAGCCATCCGCCACCATCAATTGAAAGGCGCGGGCGAAAAGGAAATCACCAACCAGCACGGAAGCCTTATTGCCGAACAGCGCATTGGCGCTGGCCTGCCCGCGGCGGAGTGCGCTTTCATCCACAACATCATCATGAAGCAGCGTCGCGGTATGGATGAATTCCACACAGGCCGCGAGGGAGATATGCCTCTCGCCCTGATAGCCGCAGAGCTTCGCCGCCGCCAAAGTCAGCAAGGGCCGGAGCCGCTTCCCGCCAGCGGCCACCAGATGCGCCGCCAATTGCGGGATCAGCGCCACCGGGCTTTGCATCCGCTCCACGATCAGGCGGTTGCAGGCTTCCAGATCCGCCTGGACAAGCGCCGTCAGCGCGGCCAGGGCATCTTCCCCCCGCCCCCGATCCTCGCCAGGCATATGCTGCGGCGCCAAATCCACTCTTGCTCACCTTTGAATGCGCGGCGCACCATAGGCGCCACATGCCGGACCGGCAAGCGAAGAGCCCGGTGGAGAGCTTCCCAATGCGCGTTCTTGTTCGCAGCAATAACCCGATCAGGCTTGGCTTCCTGCAAGCCTTGCTCAGGGATGCCGGCATCGAATCCGTGTTGCTTGATCAGCATATCAGCGCAGTTGAAGGCGGTATTGGCGCCTTCCCGCGCCGGCTTGCCGTGCGAGATGAGGATGCGGCGGCAGCAGAACGCATCCTCCGCGACGCGGGTGAGGATGATGGCCTGTGACCGATTTCACCGAGGATCGCCTGCTGAATGGCCGTGTGGCACTGCGCCAGCCGCAAACGGGATTCCGTGCCGGCCTTGATGCGGTGCTGCTGGCCGCCTTTGTCCCAGCCAAGCCAGGAGAGCCCGTGCTGGAAGCCGGCCCCGGTAGCGGTGCTGCCTTTCTGTGCCTTGCTGCCCGTGTGCCGGGGCTTCAGATCCGCGCGGTGGAACGCGAAGCCGCCATGGCGGCGCTGGCGCGGGACAATGCCGCGCAAGCGGGGCTGGCGGTGCGGATCGAACAAGGGGATGTCGCCGATCTGGGACTGGCGCGCGCCCTTGGCCCCGTGGCGCATGGCTTCGCCAATCCGCCCTATTGGCCAGGCGGCACGCCGCCACCAGGCGCCATTCGCCGCGCTGCGACGCATGAGGCGGGGCCGGGCCTCGCGGATTGGGTGCGGTTTCTGGCCGCCGCCATTGCGCCGCGCGGCAGCCTGAGCCTGATCCTGCCGGCCGCGCGTTTTGATGCTGCGGTGGCGGCGATTCGCGGGTCCGGCTTCGGCGCCGTGGAATTACTGCCGCTTTGGCCGCGCGCCGGGGTTCAGGCCAAACGGGTTTTGCTTCGTGCCCGCAAGGGGGCGCGCAGCCCGGCAAGGGTCCTGCCTGGGCTGGTATTGCACGAAGCCGATGGCCGTTTCACCGCGGCTGCCGAAGCGATCCTGCGTGATGCAACTGCCCTGAAACCAGATTAGCTTTCGCGTGCTTCCGGGTGGCGCAACAGCCAAAGCCTTTCATGCGCGGCGACCAGGCTTTCGATGCTCTTGCGGCGATTGCTGTCCGAACCGGAACTCGGCCGTTTCAGCATCTTTTCCAGAATGACCAGCAGATCATTCGCCACTTCGAAATCGGATTGGTCACAGGCGTGATGAAAGGCAATCAGGATCTTGTCGGATAATCTTCTGGTATGCCTCGGCCCACCGGCTGCGCCACGTTCAGCGCTGCCCTCCCTGTCGTAGAGGTCGTTTTCCATCAAGCATCCCTTTTTTTGCTCCGAATTTTTTTCGGTATGACAGATTTGGCTCGTAGCAGAATATCATTCGACGTGAAAGCAGGTAGCGGCTCAAAGCTGGCGCAATTGCCCCTTGATGGCGGCGGCGATGGTCTCGGGCGGCGTATTCGGGCGGAAAAGCTGGCGCACACGGCCATCGGGACCGACCAGGTAGATGAAGGATGAATGATCCATCAGGTATTCGCTGGCCGTGGGCGGATTGACCTTGCGGTAATAGACTCGAAAGGCCCGGGCGGCGGTCGCGATTTCCTCATCCGTACCGGTCAAACCGATCATGGAAGGGTGAAAGCGGGAAACGTAATCGGCAAGCGCGGCTGGCGTATCGCGGCCCGGGTCAATGGTGATCAGCGCCGGCAGCACGCGCGCCGCATCGGGGCCCAATAGGTCAAGCGCCGAGGCCATGATGCCAAGCTCGGTCGGGCAGACATCGGGGCAATAGGTGAAGCCGAAATAGATCAGGCCGAGCTTTCCGGCGAAGGCGCGTTCCGTCACGCGCTGGCCAGTATGGTCCTGCAAGCTGAAGGCACCGCCAAGCGAGATGCCCTGCGGCAATTGCACGCCGCCTGCTGACGGGGCCGGCATATCCGCCCCGCCGAATTGCGCCAATTGGCGGAGGAAGGCATCGCCCATGGCTTCCCCCGGCGCACGCACATACCAGGCAAGCCCCCAAAGCCCGCCAAGAATGGCAAGCAGCAAAAAGGCGAAAATGCGGATCATTTTCAGCATGATGCTTCCAAGTGGGGATTGCGGCGGGGCGCCTGCAAGGGGCGCCCCGTGAGCCGCTTAGGCCGCTGCGGGCACGCCTTTGCTCGTGGAATATTCGAAATGCAGCGCGGTATCGGGGAAGACGCGCGGATGGATGGCGTGTGCAGCCATGGCGGCCTCAGAGAAGCCTTGCAGGATCAGCTTAAGTTTGCCGGGATAGGTTGCGATATCGCCAATGGCGTAGACGCCCGGGATATTGGTTTCGCAGGTTGAGGGGGTGACGCTGACATGGCTGCGTTCCAGCCCAAGCCCCCAATCGGCGATCGGGCCGAGGTCCATGGAAAGGCCGAAAAACGCGAGCAGATGATCCGCCGGCACATCGCGGGTTTCGCCTTGCAGCGTCGCCAATTCCACCGCTTCCAGCTTGGCGCCATCACCTTTCAGGCCGTGCAGCTGATAGGGGATGGCCATTTCCACCTCGCCCCGCGCGGCGGCGGCTTCCAATTGCGCGGCGGTCTCCGGCGCGGCGCGGAATTTCGGGCGGCGATGCACCACCACAACCTTGGCTGCGACATCCTTGAGGGAGAGCGCCCAATCCACGGCGGAATCACCGCCGCCCGCAATCACCACGCGCTTGCCGCGAAATTCTTCGCGCTTCGCGACCATGTAGCGCACGGCGCCTGAGGCTTCGTAGCCGGCAAGACCGGGCAGGGGGGGGCGATTGGGGCCGAAGGCGCCAGCGCCCGCGGCCAGGATCACTGCCTTGGCGCGGATTGTGTCTCCGGCGGAAGTGCCCAGCACCAGAGTGCTGCCTTCCTGGCGCAGCGTTTCGACGCGGCGGCCAAACAGGTATTGCGGCGCGAAGGGGGCGGCCTGTTGTTCGAGCTGGCTGATCAGATCAGCGGCGGCGATTTGCGGATGGGCGGGAATATCGAAAATCGGCTTTTCCGGATAAAGCGCCGTGCATTGCCCGCCAATGGCTTCCAGCGCATCAATCACCACGGATTTCATGCGCAGCATGCCGCATTCAAACACCGCGAAAAGCCCGACAGGGCCCGCGCCAATAATCGCGACATCGGTTTCAATCTCGGCCGGCATGGGCTCTCCCCCGAATCCAGGAGGGCGTGATAGACGAGACTTGGTTTTGGTCAAAGTTTTGACGGAAAGGGAGGATCAGGCGCCGGTGGAAATTGCCTTGGATCTGCCCGATCTGGCGGCGACGGAAGCACTCGCGGCGCGGCTTGCGCCCCTGCTGCGGTCTGGGGATGCGGTGCTGCTCGAAGGCCCTTTGGGCGCCGGCAAAAGCGCCTTTGCCCGCGCTTTGCT
>JADCES010000111.1 GCA_020250005.1 Roseomonas sp. | reverse complement strand
GGGCGTGATAGACGAGACTTGGTTTTGGTCAAAGTTTTGACGGAAAGGGAGGATCAGGCGCCGGTGGAAATTGCCTTGGATCTGCCCGATCTGGCGGCGACAGAAGCACTCGCGGCGCGGCTTGCGCCAATGCTCCGCCCCGGTGATGCGGTGCTGCTGGATGGCCCCCTTGGCGCCGGCAAAAGCGCCTTTGCCCGGGCGCTGCTGCGCGCTGCCATAGGCGATCCCGCGCTTGAAGTGCCGAGCCCGACCTTTACCCTGGTGGATGGCTATGATCTGCCCCGCGGCCCCGCGCATCATTTCGACCTTTATCGGCTTTCCGGCCCTGAGGGCCTCGCGGAACTCGGCTGGGAGGAAGCGCGGGAGGGGATTGTGCTGGTGGAATGGCCGGAACGGCTGGGGATGCTGGCGCCACCTGATGCGCTCCGCATCCATCTGACCCCCGGCGCGGCAGAAGAAGCGCGCCATGTGGTGCTGCGCGGATGGGATGCTAGGCTTGAGGGGCTGCGCCCATGATCGCCGCTTTCTTGAACCGCGCTGGTTTTGGCGCGGCGCGGTTGGACCCGCTGCCCTCTGACGCCTCTGCCCGGCGCTATACGCGCCTGCTGGGCGGGCCGCGCCCGGCTTTGCTGATGGAAGCGCCGCCGCCGGAAAATACTCGCCCCTTCATCGCCATTGCCGGGCATATCCTGGGGCTGGGGCTTTCCGCGCCCGAGATCATCGCCGCCGATCCCGAAGCGGGCCTGGTGCTGCTGGAGGATTTCGGCGACGCCACCCATGCCGCGTTGCTCGATGCCGGTGCACCTGCCCCTGCGCTTTACGCCGAGGCAGCAGAAGCCCTGGCCGCACTGCATGAGGCACCGCCACCGCCTGGCCTGCCTGCCTGGGATGCGGCGGCCATGGCGCGGGCGACGGCAGCGACTTTCCTCGATTGGTGGTGGCCGGCGATGATGGGCAGCGCGCCTGGTGATGATCTGCGCGCCGGGCTTGATGACGCCATCCGCGCCATGCTGACCCCCTTCGCCGGCGTGCAGGGTTTCGTGCATCGCGATTACTTCCCGGCCAATCTGATGCGGCTTGAAGCGCGCGCGGGCGCGCGGCGCACTGGCTTGCTCGATTTCCAGGATGCCGGACTTGGGCACCCGGCCTATGATCTGGTTTCCCTGGTGCAGGATGCGCGACGTGATGTGGCGCGAGCCGCGCGTGATGCCGCGATTGAACGCTACTTTGCCGCAAGGCCCAGCGTGGCGCGCGAGGATTTCACCGCCGCCATGGCCGCCTGCGCCGCGCAGCGTCATTTGCGCGTGGCGGCACTTTGGGTGCGGCTGTCACGACGTGACAACAAGCACCATTACCTTGTGCATGGGCCGCGCTGCTGGCGGCTTTTGGCCGAAGCTTTGGAGCATCCCGCCACCACACCGCTGCGCCTGTGGTTGGATGCTGCCCTGCCGCGCAACTTGCGCCGCAATCCCGATCCGGCGAAGGAGCCTGCATGATCACCCTCTCCCGCGCCATGGTTCTGGCGGCCGGCCTTGGCACGCGCATGCGCCCCCTGTCGGAAGCCATGCCCAAACCCCTTTTGCCCTTGGCGGGGCGCAGCCTGCTGGATCACGCGCTGGACCGCCTGACCGATGCGGGTGTCACTGATGCGGTGGTGAATGCGCATTGGCTGGCAGATCAGGTCGCGACCTGTGTCGCGGCACGCAGCACGCCGCGCATCACGCTGCAACGCGAAGAAACCCTGCTTGAGACCGGCGGCGGTGTGGCGCGCGCCTTGCCCGCGCTTGGCGATGCGCCCTTCGCGGTCGTGAATGGTGATGCCTTTTGGCTGGACGGGCCGCACCCGGCGCTCAAGCGCCTGGCCGCTGCCTTCGATCCCGAACGCATGGATGGGCTTTTGCTGCTGATCCGCACGGCACAAATCGCGGGCGAGGTTGGGCGCGGGGATTTCATGCTTGATCCTATGGGCGCCATTCGCCGGCCCGAAGAAGGCGAGGTTTCGCCCTATCTTTTCGGTGGCGTGCAAATCCTCTCGCCTGCGTTGTTTGCCGATGCACCAAGCGGCGCCTTCAGCCTGATGAGGCTTTGGAAACGCGCGATTGAAGCCGGGCGGCTTTATGGCTTGGTGCATGATGGCGTGTGGTTTCACTTATCCACCCCCGCTGATCTGGAACATGCCGAAGATGTCTTGCGCAGCGGCGTAATCCGCGCGCTGTTCTGAAGCAGGCGCTCTTGCGCGTTTTCACGATCCCCGCCGATCAGCGCTTCCTGCCCGCCCTGGCCGAGGGGCTGCTTGCACAAGTGCCGCGCGACGATCCCGCCGCACTCGCCACTTGTACGCTGCTGCTGCCAACGCGCCGCGCCGCGCGTGCCTTGCGTGAAGCCTTTCTGACCGCAGCCGGTGGCCGCGCGCTATTGCTGCCGCGCATGCGCGCGCTGCCTGGGCTTTCGGTGGAAGAGGCGGATGAATTGGCGCTACCCGCCTTGCTTGATCTGCCACCCGCAGTCGCGCCGCTGACGCGCCAAGCAGTGCTGTCGCGCATCGTACTTGGCATTCCGCGCCGCTTTGGTGGGCCGCTTGGCGCTGAGCAGGCATGGCTATTGGCCGGGGAGCTTGCGACACTTTTTGATGAAATCGCCTTTGAAGAAGCCGATCTTGACCTGATCGAAACCGCGGACCCGCTGGATTTCGCGGCAAGCTGGCTCGCGCGGTTGGATGGGCTGGTGCCGGATAAATTGGCGGTGCATTGGCAAATCACCACAAAGCTTTTGCAAGCCGTGGTGCGCGATTGGAATGGTTGGCTGCAAAACCAGCGCCTGATGGATTTGGGCCTTGCGCGCGTGCGCGCGCTAATTGCGCAGCGCCGCGCACTGGAAGCCGCACCACCGCGCGAAAAGCTGATCGCCGCCGGCATTGGCGCGGGCGGCACGATTCCCGCCGCGACCGCCTTGCTCCGCTGCATCGCGAACCTGCCCAATGGCGCGCTGGTGCTGCAAGGCATGGCCGAACCCATCACGCCAAGCCTGGCTGACGCCATTCGCCGCGCGCCGAGCCATCCTTTCGCCGGACAATTGAAGCTGCTTTCCGACCTTGGTGTGGAGCCCAATGCGCCGCGCCCTTGGACCGCCGCGGATCACGGTGGCGCGCCGGCAGCTCGCGCCGTGATGCTGGCGCGCAGCCTTCGCCCGGCAGAGGGTTTGGATGTTTGGACGGAACGCGATGCGCCACGCTGGCAGGCGGCCCTTGCTGGCACCAGCCGCTTGCAGGCCGCCGATGCACAACAGGAAGCCGCTGCCATTGCACTGTTATTGCGCGAAGCGATGGAGGTGCCGGGCAAGCGCGCGGCGCTGATCACGCCGGATCGCGATTTGGCGCGGCGCGTTTCGGCCGAACTCGCGCGCCACGGGATCACCGCGGATGACAGCGCCGGCGCGCCTTTGGCCGATGCGCCGGCAGCGGCGTTTCTGCGCCTGATCGCGCGCATGATTGCCGATGGCTTTGCGCCCGCTGCGTTGCTCGCGGTTTTGAAACATCCGCTGTGCAGCGCAGGCATGGAACGCGGTGCCTGGCTTGATGCGGTGCGCGCCCTTGAGCGGAAATGCTTGCGCGGGCCGCGCCCGGCGGCAGGGCTTGCAGGTTTGCGCGCGGCCTTGCCGGCGGGCGATATCGCCTTGCTTGGGCTGGTGGATGCCCTGCAGGCTGCGCTTGGTGATTTCGCTAAATTGCCGCCAAGCCCCGCGCGCCCGCCCGCTGATTTGCTGGCGCTGCATCTGGCGGCGGCGGAAGCGCTTGCCGCAACACCGGACCTGCCCGGCGGCCTGAGGCTTTATGCTGGTGAGGAAGGGGAGGCTTTGGCGCGGCATTTGGCCGCACTGGCCGAGGCATTGGTTGAAGTGCCACCCATCGCGCCCGCTGAATGGCCCGGTGCTTTCGATGCCATGCTGGCGGGGCCGATTGCACCACCCTTCCGCGCGCGGCGTGATACGGCCGCGCATCCGCGCATCGCAATCCTTGGCCTTTTGGAAGCGCGCTTGCAGCATTTTGATCGCGTGATCCTGGGCGCGCTGGAAGAAAACATCTGGCCGCAAGCAACCGAACCCGGCCCCTGGATGAGCCGCCCGATGCGCGCGCGTTTCGGGCTGCCGGCACCGGAAGCGCGCATTGGCCGTGTGGCGGCGGATTTCTTCCACGCGGCAGCGCAGGCGGGCGAATTGGTGCTGTCTAGCGCACGCAAACGTGGCGGCGCACCAAGCGTGCCGACACGTTGGCTGACGCGGCTGGAAACCTTCCTGAAAGGCCAGGGTGAGATCAAAATCACCGCAAGTGACGCGGCAGGCTGGGCCGCTGCCTTGGATGAACCGGAAGGCGAGGCGATGCCGTGCAAGCGCGCTGCCTATAGCCCGCCCGTGGAAGTGCGCCCGCGCCGTTTGAGTGTTTCGGACGCGACGCAATTGATCGCCGATCCTTACGCCTTCTACGCCAAGCGCATCCTGCGCCTGCAGGCGCTTGATGATCTGGATGCGGATATCGGCACCCGGGAATATGGCACGCTGGTGCATCACGCCATGCGGTTTTTCCTGACGGGGCTTGGCACAGGCTGGCCCGGCATTGCTGATGCGCGTGCGTTATGGGCGCAAGCCTGCGCGGAGGCCTTGAAGAAGGAATCGGTACATCCCGGCGTGCTCGCCTTTTGGGGGCCGCGCATGGCGCGCATGGGCGATTTCGTGATTGCCGAGGAAGAAAAGCTACGCGCGCAAAACGGGCTGCTGCGTTGCCTCACGGAACATGAAGGCCGTGTGACGCTGGCACTGGCGGGCGGGGATATTGAAATCCTGGCCAAGGCGGATCGCTTGGATGAATTGGCTGGCGGCGGCTGGCGCATTCTGGATTACAAGACCGGCCAGGTGCCGGGTGCATCCCAGGTTGTCGCTGGCGCCGCGCCGCAATTGGCTTTGGAGGCCATGATTCTGGAAGCCGGCGGCTATCCGACGATTAGCGCCGACGCCAAAGCCGCCGCGCTGGTCTATTGGAAATTGAGTGGTGGCGAGAAGCCGGGAGAGGAAAAGAAGTTAAACGCTACCACGGATGATGGTGTGCCCTACGCCGATCTCGCGCGCACACGCATCACAGCGCTGGCAGAGCGCATGTTGCTGGGTGACGCGCCCTTCGAAAGCCGCCCGCACCCCGCACGCGGCACGCCCGGCGATGATTATGATCATCTGGCGCGGGTGGATGAATGGTCCTCTGGCGAGGAGGATGCGCCGTGAGCGAGGCCCGCCAACGCGCCGAAGCCGCGCAGGCAAGCGCCGCCGATCCGAATGCCTCCGCCTGGGTGGAGGCTTCGGCGGGTTCGGGCAAAACCAAGCTGCTGACGGATAGGTTACTCAGGTTATTGCTGGCCGGCGTGCCGCCAGGGCGCATCCTGTGCCTGACCTTCACCAAGGCAGCAGCGGCGGAAATGGCAACGCGCCTGGCGCTCCGGCTTGGTGAATGGGCGGTCGCGGAGGACGCGAAGCTTGCGGAGACATTGCAGAATCTGACCGGCACCTCACCAGGGCGCGAGGGTTTGGCATCGGCGCGGCGGCTCTTTGTGGAGGTTCTGGAACAACCAGGCGGGATGCGGATTTCAACGCTCCATGGTTTCGCGCAATCGCTTTTGCGCGGCTTTCCACTGGAAGCGGGCTTGGCGCCGCAATTCGCGGTGATGCAGGAACAGGATGGAAGGGCGCTACTGGCGCGCGAACGCGATGCGCTGTTGGCGGGCGGTGCGGCACAGGATGCGCTGACGGTATTGGCGAAACATCAGGCACCAACACGCTTTGCCGAGGTGATGGGCGATATGGCCGGCGCCAGCGGCAAGGTGTTGGATGCCGTGCAGAAGCGCCAAGGCATGGCGGGGATGCGGGCGGCGCTGGCGCGGAAGCTTGGGCTTTCCCCAGGCCGCATGGAAGAGGCTGAAATCCTCGCTGAAATTGCGGCGCCAGATCAGGAAGCCGCATTACGGCAGGCAGCCGAAACCTTGAAGGGCGGCAGCACCAACGACGAGAAACTCGCCAACGCTATGTTGCAATGGCTGGCACTGGATCACGCTGCACGTGCGGAAGCCTATGCAGAGTGGCATGACGTTTTCTTCACCGACAAGGGTGGTATTCGCAAAAAATTCGCGACGAAATCCATTCCCGCGTCTCGGCAGGCGGACATCCAGCAATTGATGGAAGATGAAGCTGCGCGCCTGCAAGTGCTGGATCAGGATCACGCCGCCGCGCGCGTCCTTTCCGCCAGCATGGCGCTTTTCGCCATTGGTGCACCAGTGTTGCGCCGCTATCAGGCGGCGAAGGAAAATGCCGGCCTGCTCGATTACGATGATCTGATCGCGGGCGCGCGTAAATTGCTCGATAACCCTGGCAGCGCATGGGTTTTGTACAAGCTGGATGATGGCTTGGATCACATCCTGTTGGATGAGGCGCAGGATTCCAACCCGGAACAATGGGGCATTGTGCGCGCGCTTTCAGCCGAATTCTTCGCGGGCCTTGGCGCGCGGGAAGAACAGCGCAGCATCTTCGCGGTCGGTGATCAGAAGCAATCCATCTATGCCTTCCAGGGTGCCGAGGTTGAGCGCTTCAAGGAAGCAAAACACCATTACGAAGGCATCGCGAAAGCGGCTGGGCAGGATTTCCGCCCTGTTCCTTTGGATGTTTCCTTCCGTTCTACCGAACCCGTGCTTGCCCTGGTGGATGCAGTCTTTGCCGATGCGCCGGCGCGTGATGGTGTCGCCCCCGATGCGCCCTTGCGCCATTACGCGGATCGCGCTGGCCATGCCGGCAGCGTGGAGCTTTGGCCAATCCTGCAAGCGGCGACAGCGCCCAAGCCGCCCGATTGGGCGCCGCCGGAACAGGCCGTTGCGGCGGAAGGTGCAGCACCGCAGCTTGCTGGCGCGATTGC
>JADCES010000110.1 GCA_020250005.1 Roseomonas sp. | reverse complement strand
ATGACGCTGCGCAATAATGGCGCAGCGCCTGATCGGCTGATCTCCGCCGCCAGCCCTGCCGCCCGCGTCGTGGAACTCCATACCCATGTGCGGGAAGGCGATGTGATGCGCATGCGCCCGGTGGCCGATATCCCGATCCCGCCGGGCCAGACCGTGCATCTCCGCCCCGGCGGGCTGCATATCATGCTGATCGGGCTGAATGAGCCGCTGCGCCAGGGCGCAACCGTGCCGCTGACCCTCAGGTTCGAACGGGCCGGGGAAGTGCAGGTGACACTCGGCGTAGAAGCCGCCGGGGCGCGCGGCCACACGCATTGATCCAAGCGCAGAAAGGAAGCCACCTTCATGTTCCGCTACCTCGCTGTATCGGCGCTCGCGCTTGCCGCCGCGCCGGCCCTTGCGCAGCAGCAAGTCGCCATTCGCTTTGCCGCCCAGGTCAATGGCGCCGCCTTTGCCTGCGGGCAAAGCTACCCGGGCTTGGGCAGCACCCATGCCACTGCCACACCAACCGATTTCCGCTTTTACGTGCACGACGTGCAGCTGCTGCGCGCGGATGGGAGCGCCGTACCCATCAGCCTGAGCGAAACGCCTTGGCAGCGCGATGGTGTTGCGCTGCTCGATTTCGAAAGTGGCCAAGGCCCCTGCGCGCAGGGTGGCAATGCGCCAATGAATGATGCGCTTCATGGCAGCGTTGCCCCCGGCAGCTATACGGGCATCCGCTTCACCCTTGGCGTGCCGGAGCGTCACAATCACCAGGATGCAACGGTGGCGCCCAGCCCCTTCAATCTGACAGCCATGTTCTGGAATTGGCAGAATGGCTATAAATTCGCAAAAGTGGATTTGCGGGTTGGTGAGGCAATGCCAAGCGCCACAACCGCCCCGGCGCATGGCGGCGCTTCCGGTGAGGGCGGATTCTCGCTGCATCTTGGCAGCACGCAATGCGCCGCCGCGGCGCCCACCCAGCCGGGGCGCGATTGCCGCAACCCGAACCGCCCCATCATTACGCTGAGTGGTTTTGATCCCTTGGCTGCGCCGGTCATTGCAGACATTGGCCCTGTGCTGGCGGGCGTGGACATCACACGCAATACCCAAGGCACGCCACCGGGCTGCATGTCCTTCCCCAATGATCCGGAATGCCGCACGGTGCTACCCGCACTCGGCCTTCCCTATATGGATGTGGCCGCCGGGGAGCAGCGCTTCTTTCGCGTGCAGCCCATGCGCCAAGCCGCAAGATGATCGGGCGCGCTGCGATCCTTGTCGCGGCGTTGCTGCTTGGTGGTTCGTGGACCGTGACTGCCACGCCCAACCTTTGGGAGTGGCGGCTACCTGCCTGGGTGCCGCCCCCCGCGCTTCAGCGCCCTCTTTCCGTGGCGGAAGTGGAGCTCGGCCGCTGGCTATTTCATGACACGCGCCTATCGCGCGACGGCAGCATGTCTTGCGCAACATGCCATGAACAGGCGCGCGCCTTTACCGTAAACCGCGCAACCATGCCCGGGGTGGACGGATCGCCCGGCGTCAAGAATCCCATGAGCCTGGTGAACCTTGCCTGGGCGCCAGTGCTGACTTGGGCGAATCCGGCCCTGCGGCAGCTTGAAAGCCAAGCGCTGATCCCGATTTTCAGCGATCATCCGGTGGAGCTGGGCATGTCTGGAAGAGAGGCTGAGATTTTCGCGCGCCTTGAGGCCGATCCGCGCTATCCGCCGATGTTCGCCGCTGCCTTCCCTGAACGCGAAGGCGCCATGACGCTTGAAACCCTGACCCGCGCCTTGGCCGCATTCCAGCGCGCCATCGCTGCCTTTGACAGCCCCTATGACCGCTATCGGTGGGGCGGCCAGCGCAATGCAATCTCGGCCTCCGCACGACGCGGAGAGCGGCTTTTCTTTGGCGAAAGACTGGAATGCTACCATTGCCATGGCGGTTTTCTATTTTCCGACAATGTCATGCACCAAAATCTGATCGCGCCAGAAATTGGCTTTCATGACACGGGCGTTGCGCGCGATGGTGGCATAGGGGAGCAGACCGGCAATGCCGCCGAGCTTGGCAGCTTTCGCACACCATCCTTGCGCAATATCGCCATCACCGCGCCCTATATGCATGATGGCAGCATGGCGACATTGGATGAGGTTATTCGCCATTATGAACGCGGTGGCCGGCAGCGTGGCCCCCATACTTCCCCCCTATTGGCGGGCTTTCGTCTGACACCCCAGGAAAGGCGCGATCTTATTGCTTTCCTGGAAAGCCTGACCGATCAGAAGGTCACGGCCGACCCGCGTTTCAGCGACCCTTTCAAGGAATAAGGAGACACCCCCATGAGGCGTTGGCTGCCTTTTGCCGTCGCAATCTTTATGCTCACCCCCTTCACGCTTTGGCTGGGGCTCGGTTTTTTTGGGCCAGGTGGCGGGCAGGTGAGAATAGACTCCCGGCTCGGCGCTGTGCTGCTCGCCGCTTCCCTGCCGCTGGCGGGGCTGTTTTGGATCCAGAATCTGCGACAGCTTGGGGATTCGATGGGGCCGGCTTCCCGCCTGCGGCTGGCCGCCCGCCTGACCGCCTTCTTGCCCTTGACCATTCTGGGCATTGGCGTGCTTGGCGCCGCTTGGCTTCTGATGGCCGGAGAGGGCAGCCTGGCTCCGTTTCTTGCCTTGCTGGGGAGTTTGGCCATGGCGGGTTTTGGGTGGCAGATTGCCCGTAGCCCGGTGGAGCCCGGTTCGGTGATTGCCGTCGCGCCCGCCACAACCGATGATGGTGAGGCCGCGACGACAGGGCTTTTCCTGCTTGGCAATATCGCCCTGACCTTGGCCTTGCTGGCACTTTTCTGGACGCCCTGGGTCTTGTTCTGGGCCGTTGTTGCTTTGGTCCCCGTGGTGTTTTTTCTGATGGTGAGGCTCGCCTGGTGGGCGGCGCAAGGCGATGTCCAGGAAGCCCCCCTCAGCCCCGCGCCCCCAGCGGCGGCGAATGACAAGGATAGCGGGCCCCATGGCCAGCGTCGCGCGCCATCCGGCGATGGACGTAAGGAGGCGCACCGGCGGTCGGATAACGCGATGGTGGCCTGAGGGTAAGTCAAGGCTGCGGCGCGCAAAGGAGTTGGGGGCGGCAACAAGCGTCGCTCCCCCAAACGCTCATCATGGCTGAGGATTTGCCAAAAATACGCCCTTCGCTTGCCTTTGGCCCCCTTTCGGGCCAAAGAGCCCTTCTATCCTTCACTCCTGATTCTGCATGGAGGGCCTCGCATGGCCTCGTCCTTCGACCGTATCGCCGATATCATCGCTGAAAACAGCGAAGTCCCGCGGGATAAGATCCTGCCCGACAGCCATGTGATCAATGATCTGGGCATTGATAGCCTGGACTTCCTGGATATCGTCTTCGCTATCGACAAGGCTTTCGGGATCAAGGTGCCGGTGGAGGCCTGGACGCAGGAAGTGAATGCGGGCAGCGCGCCGGCGGAAAAATACTTCGTCATGAAGAACCTGGCCGAGCGTGTGGATGAGCT
>JADCES010000011.1 GCA_020250005.1 Roseomonas sp. | reverse complement strand
GGGTGGCGACGTTACTCTCCGGCGATGTGGATTTGATAGATTTCGTCCCCGTGCAGGATGTGCAGCGCCTGACCAATGATGCGCGGCTGTCTGTCTTTGGCGTCGCCAGCAATGGCACCGCCTATCTTTTCCCCGATGCGGCGCGTGATCCATCACCCTTCGTGACCGACAAGCAAGGTCGCGTTCTGGAACGCAACCCCTTGCGCGATGCGCGGGTGCGGCGCGCGCTGTCACTTGCCATCAATCGCCAAGGCATTGTGGATCGGTTGCTGATGGGCCAGGGCATGCCGGCGGAACAATTTGCTGCCCCCGCCGTTGCTGACCGCGCGCCCAATATGCCGCCGCCGCGTTATGATCTGGATCAGGCGCGCGCTTTGCTGCGTGAAGCCGGCTATCCGGATGGCTTCCGCATTACCATCCATAGCCCCAATGGCTGGTTTGCATCCGACACAGATGTGGCGCAGGCCATCGCCCAGGGCTGGACGCGCCTTGGCATTGAAACGCGGGTGGAGGTTCTGCCGCCCGCCAATCTTTTCACCCGTGCCACCGCGCGGGAGTTTTCGATGTTCATGACCACCTATACCTCCTCCATCGCGGCCAATACGCTTCGGCAAGTGCTGATGACACGCAATAGCGAAACCGGCGCCGGGCCCTTCAATCGCCAGCATTACTCCAACCCGGCGATGGATGCGCCCTTGGCGGAGGCTTTGCGCACCATGGATCCGACGCGCCGCAATGCGCTGACCGCACAAGCCATGCGGATTGGCATTGAAGATGGCGGTGTCATTCCGATCTTTTATCTGAAAGTCTCCTGGGCGGGGCTCAGGAATAAGGTGAAGTATGATGCCTCGCCTTCCTGGTACACCAATGCGCTGCTGGCGAGCCCGCCCTGAACGCAGCATGAGGCATACTCAAAGGAAAGAATGATCAGCATGGCCGATAAGGAAGCCATGGCGCGGATTGCCGCCGCCATTGATGCGAATTTCGATAAGCAGGTGAAGTTTCTGGCGGAGCTGGTGCGTTTCCCAAGCCTGCGTGGCCGCGAAGCGCCCTTGCAGGATTGGTTCGCGCGCCAAATGGCCGCACGCGGCTATGCGGTGGACCGCTATACGCTGGCCGATGTGCCGCCGCACCCAAAAATGGCGCCCATGGTGGAATGCGATCCCGCCGGCAGCGTGCAGGTGGTGGCGGCCTATCGCGCGAAGAACCCCACCGGCCGCAGCCTGATCCTGCAAGGCCATATTGATGTGGTGCCCGAAGGCCCCGCTGATATGTGGACCCACCCGCCCTATGCCGCGGTGATCCGCGATGGCTGGATGTATGGCCGCGGCGCGCATGACATGAAATCGGGCGTTGCCTGCATGGTCTATGCCATGGATGCCATTCGCGATGCCGGCTTTGAACCTGCTGCCGATGTTTATGTGGAAACGGTGACCGAGGAAGAAAGCACGGGCAATGGCGCGCTTTCCACGCTGCTGCGCGGCTATCGCGCTGATGCGGCGCTGGTACCGGAACCCACCGGGCACACCATCACCCGCAGCCAAACCGGCACCATCTGGTTTCGGCTGCGCGTGCGCGGCATTCCGGTGCATGTTGCCGTCGCGCAGGATGGCAGCAATGCCATCATGTCGGCCTATGTGCTGATCCAGGCGCTTTATGAACACACCCGCAAATTGAATGAGGCCGCGCGGTCCAGCGCCTGGTATGCCGACATCAAGGACCCGATCAAATTCAACCCCGGCATTATTCGCGGCGGTGATTGGGCATCTTCCACCCCCGCCTGGTGTGAGGTGGATTGCCGCATCGGCCTCGTGCCCGGCACCAAGCCGGAAGAAGCCATGGCGGGGATTGAAGCGACGGTGCGCGCCGCTGCCAAGGGAGATGGCTTCCTCGCCAATAACCCGCCCGAGATTGTCTGGACCGGCTTTCAGACCGACCCGTACGTGCTGGAACCGGGCAGTGAGGCGGAAGCCGTGCTGGCCGCCGCCCATGCCTCGGTCCATGGCGGCCAACTCCCGGAACGGCGCACCACGGCGGTGAATGACACGCGCTATTATGGGCTGTATTTCGACATCCCTGGGCTTTGCTATGGCCCGAAGGGGGAAGGCGCGCATGCCTTTGATGAGCGCACCTCGATCGAGGATTTGCGCAAATGCACGCGGACCATCGCGACCTTTATCGCTGATTGGTGTGGGATCAGGCCGCGTGGCTGAACCAGCCGGGGTAGCCCGGCCAAGAAGGGGCTTGGCCTGAAGCCCGGCAGCGGTCATGTTATGGGGGTGTGGCTGGCTCGGTTCGGCTAGCGGAACCTATGGGAGATTGAAGAATGAAGAGCTTTACCCGCGTCCTTTCCGGCGCGGCCTTGGCGGCACTCATGGCCGTCACCTCCATGCCGGCCATGGCGCAAGCACCGGCGGCCGATACCATGGCGGCCATCCGTGCCCGTGGGCAGTTGATTTGCTCAACCTCGCCTTCATCGGTTGGTTTCGCCCTGCCGGATAGCCAAGGCGTTTGGCGCGGGCTTGACGTGGATTATTGCCGTGCAGTCGCTGCGGCGCTGCTTGGGGACGCCAATCGGCTGCGCATCGTGCCGTCTTCGACGCAGCAGCGCTTCACCATGCTGCAATCCGGTGAAATTGACATGCTGTCGCGCACCACGACCTGGACGCTGGCGCGCGAAGCCTCCCTCGGCCTCGCCTTCGCGGGCATCAATGTCTATGACGGCCAGGGCTTCATGGTGCATACCGATAGCGGCGTCACCTCGGCCAAGCAGCTTGATGGCGCGACGGTATGCGTGCAACCAGGCACCACCACCGAACTCAATATGACTGATTTCTTCCGCACCAATCGTCTGCGCTTCACGCCTGTGGTGATCGAGAATATCGAAGAAATCCGCACCGCGTTCATCAATAGGCGCTGCGATGCCTATACCACGGATGCATCCTCACTCGCTTCTTTCCGCGCGGCGCAAGGGGCCAATGCGGGACGTTTCCTGCTGCTGCCGGAAATCATTTCCAAGGAACCTCTCGGGCCTGTGGTGCGCAAGGGTGATTGGCGCTTCTTTGATGTGGTGCGCTGGGTGCACTTCGCCCTGGTGACTGCAGAAGAACTGGGCATTACCCAGGCCAATGTCGGCACCTTCACCAATAGCACCAATCCGGAAATCCAGCGCTTCACGGGCCAGACCGGTGATCTCGGCCAAATGCTTGGGCTTGATCGGGACTGGGCGCCGCGCGTTATCCGCGCTGTCGGCAATTACGGTGAGATCTGGGAACGCAACATGACGCCGATTGGCTTTCCGCGCGGCATCAATAATCTTTGGAACAAGGGCGGCCTGCAATACGCGCCGCCGATGCGCTGATTGGCGCTACGGCAAAAGAAAAGGCGGTGGAAATTCCACCGCCTTTTTTGTTGCCCAAGGCCTGTTCAGCCAATCGTCAGCCGCCGATCCATGATCTGCTGACGCATGGATTTCTGCAGCTTTTCAAAGGCGCGCACTTCAATCTGCCGCACGCGTTCGCGGCTGATATTGTAGTGCTGCGAAAGTTCTTCCAACGTGGTCGGTTCTTCCTTAAGCCGGCGTTCGATCAGGATATGCCGTTCACGTTCATTCAGCGTCTTCAGCGCGCCGCTGAGTAATTCGCGGCGGTTTGACATGTCCTGATGTTCAGCGAGTTCCTGTTCCTGGTTGTCGCTTTCATCCACCAGCCAATCCTGCCATTCGCCTTCGCCATCGGCGCGGAGCGGGGCATTGAGGCTATTGTCGGCAGCCGCAAGGCGCCGGTTCATGGAAATCACATCCTGTTCCGGCACTTGCAGCACATGGCTGATCTTGGCCACCTGTTCGGGCTGCAAATCGCCTTCTTCCAGGGCGGACATTTGCGCCTTCAGCCGGCGCAGGTTGAAGAACAGCTTCTTCTGCGCCGCGGTCGTGCCCATTTTCACGAGCGACCAGGAATGCAGGATGTATTCTTGAATGGCGGCACGGATCCACCACATGGCATAGGTGGCCAAGCGGAAGCCGCGATCAGGGTCGAAGCGCTTGACCGCCTGCATCATCCCGACATTGCCTTCGGAAATCAGCTCCCCTACCGGCAGGCCATAGCCGCGATAGCCCATGGCAATCTTGGCCACCAGGCGGAGGTGGGATGTGACAAGCTTATGCGCAGCCGGCTCATCGGCGCTATCGCGCCAACGGCGCGCGAGGCTGAGTTCTTCCTCAGCCGAGAGCATCGGGAATTTGCGGATTTCCTGGAGATAGCGTGAGAGGTTGCCCTCAGTCGCCATCGGAATGGCCAAAGACGAAGCCATGGTTTCATACCCTCCTGCACCGGCCTGCTCTGCCCCGAAGGCGGCATCCTGGGCCGATCATTAAACTTTTGTCATCTCCCCCAAAGCCCTGACTGGACGCCTGCCCCCTGAGGGGGCCTTGGCCGGCCGGGTCGCAACTGGCGCCCTGAGGAATCCGACACCGCGTTAATAGCGGGAATGGGCGGGGAATGCAAGAAAAACCGACTGAAATAGTCGGGTTACTCCGCGTTACCATCCAGTAATGTTATCAGGGCGGCCATGTCCGGCGGCACCGGGCGTTCGAAGTGCAGCGGTTCGCCGCTGATGGGGTGGCGGAAGCCAAGGCTCGCGGCATGCAAAGCCTGGCGCGGAAATGCAAGAAGCGCATCGCGCACCGGGGCCGGCAGGCTGCGGGCAGAGGCCGGGGTGCGGCGCAGATAGACCGGGTCCCCCACCAAGGGGTGGCCCAGATGGGCCATATGCACACGGATTTGATGCGTCCGCCCGGTCAATAGCCGGCAGGAAACCAGGGCGCAGGCCGTCCCCCAGGACCGCAGCACCTTGTAGCGCGTGATCGCCGGCTTGCCGCGTTCCACCACCGCCATGCGCTTGCGATCTGCCGGGTGCCGGCCGATGGGGGCATTGATCTCGCCCTCCATGGCGGCGGGCAGGCCCCAGCAAAGCGCCAGATAGTGCCTTTCCAGATCACGTTCGGCGAAGCTTTCGGAGAGGCGGCGGAGCGCCAATTCCGTCTTGGCCGCGACCATGACGCCGGAAGTGTCCTTGTCCAGCCGATGCACAATGCCAGGCCGCTTTTCCCCGCCAATACCGGGCAGATCATCCCCGGCATGGGCCAAAAGCGCATTCACCAGCGTGCCATCCTGATTGCCGGGCGCGGGATGCACGACCAGGCCCGCGGGTTTGTCGAGTACGATCAGGTCCGCATCCTCATGCAATATGGTCAGGGGAATATCCTGCGCCTGGGGCAGGGCAGGGATGGCGGCCGGGATGTCGAGCGCGTAAAGCGCGCCGGGGCGAATGGCCTCGGCGGGTTCGCGGAGCGTCTGTCCATCCCGGCTGGCATGGCCCGCAACAATCAGGGCCTTGACGCGGGAGCGGGAGAGAGAACCTATCGCCTCGGCAAGGAAGCGATCGGCGCGCATGCCGGTCGCTTCCGGGGGCGCGCGGAATTCGTGGCGTTCGGCGTTCAAAAGGGGGTTTCCGTGCGGTTTCTCAAGGCTTTGGTCATAGGGATGGGGGTGCTGATCGTAGCGGCAACCGTGACGCTGGTTGTGCTGATCGTCCAGCGTGCAGGTGGTTCCACAGTCGCTTTCAGCGCGGCAACGCTGGGTCAGCCCGCCGGTACCCGTATTGCTGGCATAGCTGGGGTGGAAATGACAATCGCCATTTGGGTGGTGCGGCCTGATGGCGAAAGGGTGCTGCTGTTTGACCCGGCGCGCGGGCGTGTGGTTGGCGAAATCCGGGCCGGGGAATAGGCGTGGCGCATCGGAAGCCCAATTTGCCGCAAAAGCTTTGCGCCGCCTGCAACCGCCCCTTCACCTGGCGCAAGAAATGGGAGCGGGTGTGGGATGAAGTGCGCTATTGTTCTGACGCCTGCCGCGATGGGCGCCGTGCCGCGAGCATCCAAAAGCGCAAGGGCTGAAAGCGTGTTCAGCTTCGTGGCGCCGGGCGCATCATGCCAAGCAGCGCCAGGAAAAACGCCCCGAAGGCCAATTGCAGGCCAAGCAGCATGCCGGTGACGGAAGCAATCGCAAGCCGCATGACCTTGCCGCCGGAAAGCGCTCCGAAATCCTGCGTGCCCCATTGCGCAACCGCAACAAGGCCAAGCCCAAGCCCGAGCAGCAACAGTCCCGCCGCCACCACCAGGGCCGCTTCCAGCCCGAAGCGCGACAAGGCGCGCGTCAGCCTCTGGGGTTCCGGCAACAGCCCCGTGACCCCGCCGTAAAGCCGGGCGAAAACCCAGAATTGCACGGCCTGAAACCCCATCACCACCGCGCCCGAGGCATAGAGCAGGCTATGCACATCAAGCGTAATGCCGCCTAGGCGCAAGGGTCCTGCCAGCAGCGCCGCCATGGCCAGAGCGCCGAGCGCAAACAGTACGGCGCCAGGATACAGGAACAGCCAGCGCGGGCAGAAGATCAGCAAAAACCGCAAATGCCGCCAGCCATCGCGCCAGGACCGCAAATGCGGCGGGCGCGACCGCCCATCGGGTGAAAGCGTGGTCGGCACTTCCGTAATGCGCAGCCCGCGCATGGTGGCCTTCACCACCATTTCCGAGGCAAATTCCATCCCCGGTGCGCGCAGATCAAGTGCGGCGATGGCGGCACGCGAAAACCCGCGCAACCCGCAATGAAAATCGCGGATCGGGCCGCCAAAGAAAACCCGCCCAATGGTGGACAGCACCGGATTGCCCAAATAGCGATGCAAGGGCGGCATGGCACCGGGCGCAATGCCCCCCCTGAAGCGATTGCCCATCACCAGATCATAACCATCGCGGAGTTCCGTGATGAAGGGATCAAGCGCGCTGAAATCATAGGAATCATCACTATCGCCCATGATGACAAAGCGGCCCCGCGCGCCCGCTATGCCCGCAATCAGCGCCGCGCCATAGCCCTTTTCGGGCACATCAATCACCCGCGCACCAAGCCCGCGCGCAATGGCCTGGCTGCCATCGGTACTGCCATTATCGGCAATCAGCACTTCGCCCGCCACACCGCTTCGCGCCAGATAGCCCAGTGCCTTTTGGATGCAGGTCGCGAGGGTTTCTGCCTCATTCAGGCAGGGCATGAGGATGGTGAGTTCAAGGGAGGCAGTCGCCTGATCCAATTTGGGTTCCCCTAGCGATACGGCTGCGCCTGCCATGACTTCCCCGCGAATCTGAATGGCGCAGCAGATTTGAAGCTGCAGCGGATATGCAAGCCCTTCCTATTGACAGCGCCAAGCCGACGCCACTGGCAAAAGCCCAGGGGCCAACTCCTCGCGAAAGTTCTTGCCGGATCAATGCAGCAAAACTATGTCCTGGAGCGTCGTCGCGCCAAGTGGTAACTTGCGGCCTGCAAATGCTGGGATGGGAGTCAAGGGCCTTGGATCAGGAAGACGTGAAGCTGGAAGGCCAGATCCGCGAGAAGCTCGTGCGCACCAAGGAACGCTGGGCCGAAGAAGGCCGCCTGCTGACCGGCGCCACCGCCGATCCCACGCGCGAACGCCTGCCGCCTGGCCAGACGCTGGTGAAGGATTGGCCGGTGCTTGATCTTGGAGTGCAGCCGGATGTCGGCACAGCCAAATTCCGGCTGCGGCTTGAAGGCTTGGTGGAAAATCGCCTGGCCTTCGATTGGGAAGGCTTCATGGCGCTGCCGCAGGCTGAGATGGTCTGCGATATTCACTGTGTTACGCAATGGAGCCGTTATGACAACCGCTTCACCGGGGTGAGCACCGCGACGCTGCTGGAAATGGCCCGCCCACGCCCCGAAGCGCGCTTCGTGTCCATGACATCTTATGATGGGTACACAACCAACCTCACGCTGGAAGCCTTCTCCGCCGCTGATGTGATGGTGGCGCATTCCTGGGAAGGGGCGCCGCTCACGCGCCAGCATGGTGGCCCCGCGCGGCTGGTGCTGCCCCGTCTTTATTTCTGGAAAAGCCCCAAATGGCTGACGCGCATCGAATTCCTGGCGGAAGATCGCCCTGGCTTTTGGGAGGTGCGCGGGTATCACAATCAGGGCGATCCCTGGCTTGAGGAACGCTATGGTTAAGCCAACCCGTCGCGCCCTTTTGGCCCTGCCGCTGATGGCCGCCGCCCCCGCCCCCGCGACCGCTTGGGATTTCCGCTTCCCCGCCCTGGAAGGCGGAGAGCATGATTTGGCCGCCTGGCGCGGGCGTGTCTTGCTTGTCGTGAATACCGCATCCTTCTGCGGCTTCACGCAGCAATATGCCGCGCTGCAACGCCTGCATGAGGCTCAGGAAGCTGCCGGGCTGGTGGTGCTTGGCGTGCCTTCCAATGATTTCAACCAGGAAAGCCAGGATGGCCGCAAGATCAGGGAATTTTGTGATGCGCAATTCGGCATCACCTTCCCCATGGCCGCACTTTCCCGCGTCCGTGGACCAGAAGCCCATCCCTTTTTCCGATGGGCCGCGGCCCAGGCGGGCGGGGAGCCACGCTGGAACTTCCATAAATTCCTGGTCTCACGCGATGGGCGGCAGGTGCAGGGCTTCCCCGCGCGGGTGGACCCGGATTCCCCCACCCTGAAGCGTGCCCTGGAACAGGCCCTGGCAGCGGCGCCTCCCGCCAGTTGAGGCTGATCCTGGCTTGACGCCATCCGGCCAGCCCAAGCTTGGTTTAGCGGCGACGAAAAAACTCGCGTATTGGTAGTAAAGTCCTGTAAGCTTCCCGCATGACGAGACGATACCTTTCCCGCCTGCGCGGCCCCTTCCGTCCCTCAGCCGCCAGCAAGGGGCTAAGCGGCGCCTTTGTCCTGCTTCTGGCCCTGCTGCTTGGCCCGGTCTGGCCCAATGCCGCTTTGGCCCAAGGTGAAGCGCCCATCCGCATGCGCATCGTCGGCGGGCTTGCCGATGTAAGCCAGTATCTCCGCTACGAGGAACCCTTCTGGCGAGAGCGTATTGCCCAGGCGACCAATGGCCGCATAGTGGCCGAAATCGCCCCCTTTGATCGCAGTGGCATCCGCGGGCAGGAAATGCTCTCCCTCATGCGGCTTGGCGTGGTTTCCTTCGGTACAGCCTTGCTGGCGGTGGTCAGCACGGAAGAACCCGAATTCAATGCCATAGACCTGCCTGCGGTGAACCCGGATATCGCGGCACTGCGCCGTTCGGTTGCCGCCTTTCGCGGACATCTGACCGAAACATTGCGGGATCGGTATGATGTTGAGCTGCTTGGCGTTTATGTCTATCCGGCGCAGGTGGTGTTTTGCCGTCGGCCGTTTTCGCGCCTGGCCGATCTTGCCGGGCGACGCATTCGCACATCCTCGGTCGGCCAATCCGAAATGTTCGCTGCCCTGGGTGCGACGCCGGTCGTGATTCCCTTTGCCGAAATCGTTTCCGCAATCAGGTCAGGCGTTGTGGAATGTGCCGTGACCGGGACATTGTCCGGCAATGATATTGGCTTGCATGAGGTCACAACCCATGTCCATGGTATGGCCATCACCTGGGGGCTTTCCATTTTTGGGGCCAATCTTGGTACCTGGCATGCGCTGCCGACATGGGCACGAGATACCATTCGGAGCGAAGTTGCCAAGCTTGAAGCCGATATCTGGGACGCGGCGGACCGCGAAACAGGTGAAGGCCTTGCCTGCAATGCCGGGCAGCCAAACTGCCAGAATGGCCGGCGCGGCACCATGGTGATCGTTCCAGTCACCGAAGCTGATGAACAACGACGGCGCCAATTGCTGACAGAGAGCGTGCTGCCCGGCTGGGTGCGGCGCTGTGGCGCCGATTGCGTAGATGCTTGGAACAAGACACTCGCCCCGGTGCTTGGGATAAGGGCGCGTCCGGAATAGCGCCATGTTTTCCACGCGCTTCCTTCGGTATGCGGTCCTTTTTGCCTCACTGGCATTGCTGATCGCACAAATTGTGGCGACCATGTTGTTGGTGGACCGCGCGAAGGAAGCACAAATCGCTGCGGCGGCTGATTCACTCAATAAGATCGGGCGTTCTACCGAAGCCGCAATCAATCGTTCCTTCGTTCAGGTTGATGCCATGCTGGCGGGCCTGCCGGCGGTACTGGCGCCGTTTCAGCAAGATGGTCGGCTGGAAGTATCGCAGGTCAATCGTGTATTGCGTGAATTGAACAACCAAAACTTCACCTATCGGGATATATTGCTGATCGGTCAGGACGGGCTGCCGGTTGCCACCGCCTTGCCCGTATCGCGCCGCCGGCGTTTGTCCTTGCCAAGCGCTTCCTCCTTTGCGGAAGTCGCTGCTCGTGGTGGTAGTGTTTTGATTGGCGGGCCAGTGCTGAATGCCAATACCGGCGAATGGACACTTTTCTTTGCCCGCAACATCGTCCTGCCGAGTTTGGGGCCCGTGATGGCCGTGGCCGAAGTCCCCGTGCCCGTGGTGCAGAGCATCCTGTCCGGCGCTGGGGAAAGCCTTGGGCTTCGCGTCACGCTTGAGCGGGATGACGGGACCTTGCTTGCCTCCGTGCCGCATGATGAGACACGGATCGGGCAGAAACTTTCCCCGACAGCGGCTTCGCTTCGCGGCATTGCGACTGCGGAGCAGATCAGAAGCCGTTTCTCGCCGGAGACGGTCTTTGTGGCCGTGCGTCCTACCCTCTATCCTGCGTTGACCGTTGCCGTAACGCTTGAAGTGAATACCGCCTTGAGTGGCTGGTACGCGGACCGCAGCCGCGCTTTCCTGGTCTCGGGCACGCTTGGGCTCATGATACTTCTTGTGACGGGCGCTCTCATGGTTGGGCTTCGGCAAAGGGAGCGCGTGGAAGATGAACGCGCCACGGCAAGACGCACGCTTGAAAATGCGCTTGAATCCATGTCGGACGGTTTTGTCATGTTCGATCCGGATGATCGGCTGATTGCCTGCAACAGCCGCTACAAGGATTTCTATAAGATCAGCGCGCCCTTCATTGTGCCCGGCGCGCTATTTGATGACATCATGCGCGAAGGTGCGCTGCGCGGGCAATACCCGCAGGCGCAGGGCGATATCGAGACTTTCGTGGCGCAGAGCAAGGCCTTTCATCGTGGCAATCATCCGCCCATGGAAAGGCTTCTGCCTGATGGGCGCTGGGTCCTCATTACGGAACGGCGCACACCTGATGGTGGCGTGGTCGGCATCCGAACGGATATCACGCCGCTCAAGCGCGCGATGCAGGATTTGGCCACAGCGCGTGATACGGCGCGCGCCGCTGGGGAAGCCAAAAGTCAATTCCTGGCACGCATGTCGCATGAATTGCGCACGCCATTGAACGGTATCCTGGGGTTTTCGGAGCTGCTGCTTGAAGACCCGCGCCTGGCTGATGACCAGCGCGAAAAGATCCGCACCTTGTACAATGCGGGAAAGCATCTGCTGGAATTGGTCAATGGCTTGCTTGACCTGTCAAAAATCGAATCCGGACGCATGGAATTGGCCACGCGCGCCTTCCCCTTGCAGGAAGTGATTCAAAGCTCTGCCGCGCTGGTGGCGCCCGATGTTACGCGCAAGCAATTGGAATTCACGCTGAATCTTGACCCCCGCTTGCCGAAATCCGTGCTAGGTGACCCGACAAGGCTACGGCAGGTGATCCTCAATCTCCTATCCAATGCGGTGAAATTCACTCCGTCAGGCGGCAGCATCTATTTCCTCGCCAGGCAAAAGGAACCTGAAAGGCTTCGCATTGAGGTACGCGATACGGGTCCCGGTATCTCACCGGAAAACCAGCGTCTGATCTTCGAGGATTTCGTGCAGATCGCTTCCATGACCCAAAGCGAAGCGTTGGGCACAGGGCTTGGGCTTGCCATCACATCCCGACTGGTCAAGCAAATGGGCGGTGAGATCGGCTGCCAAAGCAATTCCGGCGCAGGTTCCACCTTCTGGATCGAAATTCCGCTGGTGATGGCCGAAACTCCCGAAGCACCGGCGGAAACGCCAAAGCCCGATTTGTCCCAACCGACAGGGCAAGAAAAGCTGCGCATTCTGGTGGTGGATGACGTCAAGGCCAATCGTGATGTGGCCGGTGCGCTATTGGCCAGTCTTGGCCATGAGGTTGCCTCTGCGGGCGGCGGTGCGGAGGCGCTTGAGAAATTACCAAAGGACCAGTTTGATCTGGTGCTATTGGATTTGCAGATGCCGCAGATGGATGGTTTCGCGACTGCACGCACCATCCGCGCCATGCCCGCCCCTTTGGGACAAGTGCCGATTTTTGCTTTGACTGCTTCCGTAATGCCTGAACAAATCGCGGCAGCGCGAGAAGCCGGCATGGATGGCCATATCGGTAAACCATTGAGTCGCGAAGCACTTACCAACGCTCTTGCTGGCTTGCGCCACATTCACGCCAATAAGCTGCGGCGTTCGGAGATACGCGCTGAGGTATCCACTTTTTCCGATATCGTGACTGTTGATCAGCGTGTTCTGGATTTGCTGAAAAGCGAATTGAAGGGTGCGGCGGCCAGTGTTGTCCGCGAATTCATGGTGGAAATGCAGGCCATTCGCGACCAATTTGCCGCAGAATTGGCTCAGGCCGCCCCGCGCGCCGATGTGATTGCGCAGCATGCACATCGCTTGCTTGGTGCAGCGCGCACCCTGGGCGCAATGCGCCTTGTGCAGCGCGTGACAGAATTTCAGAAATTGCAGCCGCGTGAAAGCGGCGTATTGCACGCCCAGAACAGGGAAGTACTGAAGAACCTCATCGTGGAAATTGATATTGCCTTGGACGCTTTGGAGGCCTTTTTCCAGGCGGCGTTGATTGGCGCAAAGGCAAATGCCTGATCTGGGTTAAATCACTTGATCAGCGGGGCGAAGATCGGCTTGCGGATTTTTACGCTTTTTCAGCCATACCCAGCATACGCTTGAAGCCCACCCATTGCTGCGTAAACCAGCCACCGGTCGCTGTCTTTTCCGGGGCGTCCGGGTCACCGGTACGCGGATAGACATGGCGATTGAAATCAGCGGTTCCAAAAATCCAATCCCAGATTGGGAAAAGCACGGCGTAATTCTTGCCATGCTCAGCGACCGAAAGCACCCCATGATGCAGACGATGAAAACGCGGCGATACCAGCAGGCGTTCACCGATGCGCCCAAAGGAAAGGCGGATATTGCCATGGGAAAAGGCTTCCACCATGCGCATCAGCAACAGCAATAGCGGGAATTGCGCTGGCGATACGCCTATCAGCAGCGCGATGGTGCCGAACCAAAGCGCGGCAATGGCCTCATCCAGGATGTGATTGCGATCATCGGTCCAGAAGGTCATCTGCCGCTGCGCGTGGTGGATCGAATGCAAGGCCCACCACCAGCCGATGCTGTGCTGCAGGCGATGGCGCCAGTATTCGCCGAAATCAAGGATAACCACATAAATGAAGAAGGTGAGCAGCGGAACCTGATGCAGAAAGGGAAAAATCGATTCCAGCGTTGGGGAGACAAAGCCCGTATCCGCCAACATCCCCTCAAGCCGGCTTTGGATGGCAGACAGAAGAATGAAGGCCAGCAGCGGAAAAATGCCTAGTCTGGCAAGCAGGGTATAGAGGATGTCAGTCCTGATGGCGCGCCGATCGGTCACGGGTTCCACCGGGCGCCAGGCTTCAAGCGGGCGACAAACGATATAGGTCACAATGATCCCGAAGATGCTGAACAGGGCGAAATCAGCCCATTCCAGCATCTCATCGGCGATGTTCATCATATCCGTGGCGTAAAGCACGGGCTGGAGAAAGGTTTCGAAAATCCAGCCCGTGAGTTGCGTGTGCCAATCGTCAAGGGTCTTCCACATGGATCAACGCCTGCCTTCAGCGCTCAATTGACCGAAACAAAAGCCCCTGGCCTGCAAACCGGCCAAGACGTCATCAAGAACATTTGCGTAGGGCTCCTTCCGGCTGCGCACCCCCCAATGCATGACCAGCACCTCTCCATCCCTGATGCTCCTGATCGCCCGGTCCCGCAGCGCGGCATTGGGATGGGTGTCGCTGTTCAATTCATCACCAAGAAAGCCGTTGGATGTCCAGCCCTGATGGCGAAAGCCGCAGGATTCAGCCATGCGCAGCGCGTTGGGTGTCGTAATGCCGCCCGGCGCGCGCCAGAGTGGCAGCACCACCGCATCCGGCACAGCAGCGCGCAGCCTTTCGATCGGGGCATTCAATTCGCGGCACATGGTGGCCTGGTCCAGGCGCTCCTCATTCTTGTTGTTGAATGAAACAAAACGCACAATGCCCGGTGCGGGATCGCCGCGGAAATACCAATGGCGATCCGTATGGCTCGCGAAAACATGGCCTTCCGCTGCGCGGGCGCGCCAGAACTCGGCCCAGCCTGGTTCAAGGCTCCTATCGCCGCGATGTGTCGGTTCATTGGCTACAAACAGGGTTGCGCGTATGCTGCGGCGCTTCAGGATTTCGGCGATTTTCTCCGCTTCACGGCCCCAGCCTGTATCAATCGTGAGATAGAGTGTCCCGGCGCTGCAAGGTGCCGGTGTCCTTGCGTCAAGCCCAGCAGGTGCCAGCATCGCAATGGCCAGCAAGCCTGCCAGCATCCGGCTGACAGCCCTTATCATGCCCGCTGCGCCATCATTGGGCGGCGCGGGGTTGCACGAAAATGCCGTGCGGGCTGCGCCCAACGCGGATGGTGGAAACCTCGCCCGAGGTTGGGTCCAGTCTTGCGATCCGGCCAGCCCAGCGAAGCGTTGCCCAAACCGCGCCATCAGGGGCAAAGGCGAGGCAATCCGGTCCGCCCGGTACCTCATGGATACGGCGCACCTGAAGCGTATCGGGCTCTATCTCGGCGATGCGGCTTTGCACGCGGCTTGTGGCCCATAATGTTCTGCCATCGGGGGAGGCGAAAATCGTATGCGCCCCGCGGCCCACGCGAATGGTACTTTCGATCTGGCGGGTTTCAGGGTTGAGCACCGCGAAATGGTCCCGGCCCATAATGCCAATAATCAAGCGGCCGCGATGCCAAAGGATGCCGGCAGGCTCGGGCCCGACATCCACCTGCCAAACAATACGCCTTTCTTGCAGGTCGATCGCCATGACGGTGCCATCGCCCTGGATAGTGATATAGGCAAAGCGTGAATCGGGGCTGAAGGCGATGTGGGATGGCTTGTTGCCCGCACGCAATCTTTCCAGCAGCCTTGGGCCGTTCGCGTCATAGATATCCACCTGTCCGCGCCTCAGGCTTGCAATAACCAGCAGCCGGCCATCGGGGGAGAAATCCAGATGATAGGGGTTGGAAATACGCTCCCGGCGCAGGATGTTACCGGTCGCGGGTTCGACGAAGAGGATTTCATTGCCGACCGAATCGGCGATCAGCAACTCCTTGCCATCGGGAGACAAAACCAGGTGATGCACTTCACGCAGGCCCTCAATCCGCCGAAGCTCCTGACCAGTGCGGGAGTCGATTTTTACGACGCTTGGGTCGGTTGAATTGAGCACATAGACCAGATCGGCCCGCGCAGGCATGGCGCCGACAAGCATCAGGCCCATCAGGCAGGCGCCGTGGAATGCCAAGCGCAGGCCGCGCATTGGAAAATCACCATAAGGCGTTACATGGCGCGGAAGCATATGCCGAAGCCTCATGACTTGTCCGCGCTTTCGAAGGACATTGCCGCACCATTCATGCAGTAGCGCAGCCCGGTTGGTGCTGGCCCATCCGGAAAAACATGGCCCAGATGCCCGCCACAATTGGCGCAATGCACTTCCGTCCTTACCATGAAAAGTGTCCGGTCAATCTGCGTGCCCACAGCACCTTCCAGAGGGGCGTAGAAGGATGGCCAGCCCGTACCGCTTTCATACTTGGTCGCGGCATCAAACAAAGTCTGGCCGCACCCAGCGCAATGGAAATGCCCAGGGCGCTTTTCGTAATTGAGCGAAGAAGAACCCGGTCTTTCGGTGCCATGCTGGCGCAAGACGCGGTAGGCTTCGGGCGAAAGGCTCGTACGCCATTCTGCATCCGTGCGCTCAAGGGGAAAGCTTTTGTCCTGAACCGGGGTCTGCCTGAAGAAAGCCATCTAGTCTCAATTCCCTCCCTGGGGCTTCAGCGATGTGGCGAAAGACTTCCGAAACTTGGCGAGTTTCGGCGCAATCACGGCTTGGCAATAGCCCGACCAAGGGTTGCGGGCAAAGTAATTGTCATGCTCCGGCTCCGCAGGCCAGAAATCTGTCAATGGCACGATTTCGGTTACAATTGGCCGTGGCCAGAGCCCCGCCGCGGTGGTCTCGGCCATCACGGCCTTTGCCGTCGCTTCCTGATCGGCGCCATGGGTCAGGATGATGCTGCGATATTGCGGGCCGATATCCGCGCCCTGCCTGTCCTTGGTGGTTGGGTCATGGATGGCAAAAAACACCTTGAGCAGATCGGCAAAGGTTAGCTGCCCGGGATCGTATGTGATCTGAACGACCTCAGCATGCCCTGTTCGCTTGCCGCAGACTTCCTCATAGGTGGGGTTGGCCGCATGACCCCCGGCATAGCCGGACTGAACCGAAGTGACGCCCACCATTTCCCGAAACACCGCTTCCAGGCACCAAAAGCACCCTCCGCCAAATGTAGCCTTTTCCATCTCGTCCCCCCCCGCCTTAAGCCGTTTGGGGGATACCAGCCTCCCGCCGCAGGCTAGGTCCAGCCTTCAAAGAGAGCCATTATATCGGTCAGGCTTTGGCCACCTGCAAGGATAACATCATTGCCTGCCCCGCCTTCAAACCGGTGGCCCAAGCCATTGCCGATCATGATGTCATCCAAATCACGGCCAACCAGATAGAGATTGATCGCGCTCTCGCCCACCATAAGAACCTCGACATGTGAAGGCATGACAAGATCAGACATGGTGATGACTGTATCATTGCCGCTGGCTGGCGCTTCCAGGATCAGATCCTCTGGGTCAACAATCAGGTAGAGATCATCGCCCGAACCGCCTGCCATGGTATCCGCATTGGCGCCGCCGATGAGCGTATCATTCCCTTCGCCGCCGTCGAGGGAATCCTGGCCGGCCCCCCCCAAGATATTATCTGCCTGATTGCCCCCAGCCATAATGTCATTCTGTTCGCCACCTTCGAGCGTATCAGCGCCATCACCACCTTCGAGCGTGTCATTGCCACCGCTGCCAAGCAGCTCATTGGCATTGGCATTTCCGATCAGCCGATCATGACCAAACCCACCCCCGGCACGGATTGCCGTGCTGTCTGGCGCCAGGATCAGGACTTCGACTTCGGGAGGTAGGTAGAAATCAACCGCAGCGACGATGCTGTCATTGCCGGAGGCGTGCGCCTCAATCACCAGGTCAACGGCGGTATCAAGAGCATAGAAATCATTCCCCACACCACCGGCCATGGTGTCAGCGCCCTCACCGCCGATGAGGGTATCATTGTTCGCGCCCCCGTGAAGGGAATCATCGCCGGCATCACCAAAAAGGTTATCTGATTGGTTTCCGCCGCTCAAAACATCGTTCTGATCGCCACCTTCGAGCGTATCGGCGCCATTACCGCCTTCGAGCGTGTCATTGCCATCGCCGCCAAGCAGCTCATTGGCATTGGCATTGCCGATCAGCCGATCACGACCAAGCCCACCCCCGCCGCGGATTGCCGTGCTGCCGGGCGCGAGGATCAGGACCTCGACTTCAGGGGGCAGGTAGAAATCGCAGGCGGCGATGATGGTGTCATTACCAGAGGCATGCGCCTCAATCACCAGGTCATCGGCGGCTTCAACGATATGGTAATCATTCCCTGCGCCGCCCTCCAGAATATTCAGGCCTGAACCGCCGCCAAGTGTGTCATTGCCGTTGCCACCCTGCAGAATGTCATCGCCAGCCGCACCAAGAAGGCTATCGTGGCCTTGACCGCCCATCAGAATGTTTTCTCCGGCCCCGCCCAGAAGGGTTACGGCGCTGCTTGAGGCGGATGCATTTACGGCTTCAAAGCGGGCCAGCCAGGCGCCAGCATTTGCCTGATTTTCCGCCACGCCCAAATTTATGGACAGGCCATTCGCAATTACCAGCCAGTCAAAACCATCACCCCCATCGAGAGAATCTGTGATGCCTCCATAGACAAGGATGTCATTGCCGCCACCGCCGCCAACGCTATCAGCACCATTTCCACCGATCAGACTATCCGCGCCAGTGCCGCCGAGAAGCGTGTCATTGCCAAAGCCCCCTTCAAGCGTATTTGAGCCATCACCCCCGTAAAGGAAATCCTGGTCTGAACCCCCCAGAAGCCAATCGGCCCCAAGGCCGCCGTAAAGGGAGTCATTGCCAGCCTCTCCTTCCAGCCGGTTTGCGGCTTTGCGGTTGTCTGTTTCCGTGGGGCTTGGGCCATCGGCATAGAGTGCGTCATTTCCATTACCGCCCAGCAACCAATCATCACCACCGCCACCCCAAAGCTGATCATCGCCATTATCGCCGGCGAGCGTATCCTGCGCGTCACCGCCGGAAAGCCAGTCAGAACCACTGCCGCCCAAAAGAACATCGGGGCCGCCAAGGCCGAAGAGCCTAGAGCCGGCAGGCAAGGCTTCCAAAACCTCTCCGCCCGCACCGCCAGCCCAACCAAAAAAGCTGCCTGTCCCAAAAGCGCGGAAGGCCCTATCTGGCGTCCAGTCAAAGGCTTGCAACCTGAACACCACATCTGCTGCGCCTAGCGATCCATTCTGATCGAGGTCGATGACCATCCAGCCGCCGCTGGAGACCGTTTGGGACGATGGGATCAACAACCACGCCTGAATGTATCCGACCCCCAGATCGTCACTGGGCAGGGCGAGCCCTGTTTGCGGACCATCAGGCGCCACAAGGCTCCCACGCCAAATGAGCGACGCCACGCCATTCGGACCGGCAACTTGGCCGTCCACGAGTCCAAAGGATAAGATATCGCCCTCTGCGAGCGAAAAATCCGCGATTGTATCGGCAGCATCGAGGCTACTGATCAGGGACAGGCTCGCGGATAGGTCAAAGAAGAACAGATCGGCGCCTGCGCCGCCGTGCAGTGAATCCGCACCAATTCCCCCTGAGAGGAAATCGGCATCATTGCCGCCATCCAGCGTATCGCTTCCGTATGCACCAAACAGCTCATCATCGCCGTTCGCGCCAATCAGAAGATTCCGAGAGGTCTCATCATCGCCACTGGTACCGGTCGGGTCATAAGCAAAGAGAACATCCCAGCCATTGCCGCCCCGCAGCGTATCATCACCCGCATCGCCTTGCAGGATATCCGCCAGATCGCCGCCATCAAGCGAATCATTACCTGTGCCGCCTGAAAGGTCATCCACGCCGCCGAAGCCAAGCAAGGTATCATGACCGTCTAGTCCGAAGAGACTGTCATCCGTGATGCCGGGTATTGCGAAAAGATCATCACCAGGCGTCCCGATAGCTGGTGCGGTACCGCTCATGGCACTGCCCTAGCGACTGCTGCTATCGCCAAGCGATAGGCAGTTCTCTCCAGTAACAATCCACGCATAATTATGCATGCTTCGTTAAGCGTAGCGGAACCTAATGGCGTAACGCTGCGCTCCATCAGCACAGAATTTTTCTGGGATGTGAACATTTTTTGCTCCTCATCCCCCTTATTGCCAGGGTAAGATTTACATTTGGAAAATGCGCGCGCTTGATCTTGGGGTGGATTGCCTGAAGCGGGCATTTTGGGTTATAGCCAGATGGGAATAACGGAGGGTTTTGGTGCATCGTCGCCTCTTGCTGGCTTTGGCGGCGCTCCCATGCGCGCCGGCGCGTGCTTCTCTGCTGGAGCGCCCATTGATCGCCGCGGCCGCGAGCTTGCAGCCGGCGCTGGAAGAAGCAGCCGCGCTCATCACGGCGCAAACCGGGATTGCGCCGCGTTTCGCCTATGGCGCCAGCGGCAATCTGGCGCGGCAAATCGCGCAAGGCGCGCCCTTTGAAATGCTGCTTGCGGCGGATGAGATCAGCATTGCGCAACTAACTGAAGCGGGACTCACGCGCGATGCGGGCCATGTCTTTGCGCTGGGCAGGTTGGCGCTATTTGCGCCGCGTGGGTCGGTACTTGATCCCGGTGGCGGTCTGGAAGCGCTCCGCCCCTTGCTGGCGGCAGGGCGTGTGCAGCGCTTTGCCATCGCCAATCCGGAAATCGCCCCCTATGGACGTGCTGCGGAACAAGCGTTGCGTCGGCTTGATCTATGGGAGGCGCTGCGCCCGCACCTGGTTTTCGGCACCAGCATCGCCCAGGCAGCGCAATTCGCTACAACCGAGGGCGCGATTGGCGGCCTTGTTGCGCATTCTCTCGCGCTGTCCCCCGCGCTCACGGCGCGCGGCAGCTTCAGTCTGGTGCCGGAGGATTTGCATGAACCGCTCCGTCATCGCCTGGCCTTGATCAGGCGCGCCGGTGACGCCGCGGCGCGCCTGCAAGCCTGGTTGCTTTCCCCCCAGGCGGCGGCGGTTTTCGCGCGGCACGGCCTTCAGGCGCCCTGAATCATGGATTGGCCCGCCTTTCGCCTTTCGCTCTGGCTTGGTCTTGGCACGGTAGTTATCCTGCTGCCCTTGGCGCTGTGGCTTGGGCGCTTTCTGGCGCTGCGGCGTTTTCGCGGGCGGGGCGTAATTGAAGCGGCGGTGGCGCTGCCGCTGGTGCTTCCGCCAACCGTGCTTGGCTTTTATTTGCTGACGGCCTTTGGCGCCGGCACCTGGCTTGGCGGCGCTTTCCAAGCGCTATTCGGCCGGACGCTCGCTTTTTCCTTTGAAGGTCTGCTGCTGGCGAGTGCCATCGCCAATATCCCCTTCGCGGTGCAGCCGATCCAAAACGCTTTCGCCGCCATCCCGCCCAATCTGCGCGAAGCGGGTGCCACTTCCGGCATGGCGCCCTGGGCGGTATTTTGGCGTGTTGAAATGCCGCTCGCCTGGCCCGGCATTGCCACCGCCATAGTGCTGACTTTCGCCCATACGCTTGGCGAATTCGGTGTGGTGCTGATGGTGGGTGGCGCCATCCCCGGCGAAACCCGCACCGCCGCCATTGCCATTTATGATCGCGTGCAGGCTTTTGACGATGCCGCCGCGGCCAGCATGTCCGCCCTGCTGCTTGTGATATGTCTGGTCTCGCTGCTGCTTGTGCAGCGCCTGACGCGCGGGATTGGGCGCCGCCGCCATGACTAATGCGGGGCTTTCCGTGCACCTTAAGGCCGCAACACCCATCGCGCTGGATATCGCGCTTGATTGCGCGCCGGGGGAGCTATTGGCGATCATCGGCCCATCTGGTGCGGGCAAATCCACAACGCTGCGTGTCATTGCCGGGCTGCATCATTCGGCCAGCGGCAGCGTGATCTGTGGTGGCGAAACCTGGCTCGATACCAGCCGCGCGCTTGATGTGCCGGCGCATCGGCGCCGCGTGGGGCTGGTGTTTCAGGATTACGCGCTGTTTCCGCATATGACAGCGCTTGGTAATGTCATGGCCGCGATGGGGCATCTGCCCGCTGCATCACGCACCGAACGCGCCGCCGCCCTGCTGGCGCGCGTCCATCTGGCCGGGCTTGAACAACGCCGCCCGGCCGAGCTTTCCGGCGGGCAGCAACAACGCGTGGCCGTTGCGCGGGCTTTGGCGCGCAACCCCGCCGTGCTGCTGCTGGATGAACCCTTCAGCGCCGTGGACCGCGCCACACGCCGGCGCTTGCAGGTGGAATTGGCCAATTTGCGTCAGGGGCTTTCCATTCCCATTATTCTGGTGACGCATGATTTGGATGAAGCGGCGTCGCTCGCTGAT
This sequence comes from Roseomonas sp., assembly GCA_020250005.1. Lineage (GTDB taxonomy): Bacteria > Pseudomonadota > Alphaproteobacteria > Acetobacterales > Acetobacteraceae > Neoroseomonas. The sequence goes on along the minus strand of JADCES010000011.1, from coordinate 2,620 downwards.
CGCATGCTGCTGCTGCATCGCGGGCGCGGGCTGCAAACCGCGCCGCCTGCGGAAATGCTGGCCCGCCCGGCCTCGGCCGAGGTCGCGCGGCTGCTTGATCTGCGCAACCTTTTTACTGGCGTGATCCTGGCGCATGAGGATGGCCTGACGCGGCTCCGCTGGGGGAGCCAAATCCTGGAAGCCGCGCCCATGCCAAGCCTGGCGCCAGGCACCGCCGTTGATTGGCTGATTGGCGCGGGCGGGGTGGTGCTGCATCGGCGAGGCAGACCTTCAGCCGGCGAAAGGGAGAACCCGGTTTCCGGTACCATCACCGCGCTGCTGCCCATGGGCGAGGAAATGCGCGTGACCCTGGATGTGGGCGCCACAGATGGCCGGCAATTGACCTTCGCCCTGCCGCGCCATGCCGCGCAGCGTAATGCGCTGGCAGTGGGCGAAGCATGCAGCGTTTCCCTGCTGCGCGATGCCTTGCATGTGATGCCCCGGCCATGAAGGACGCCGCGCTTTGGCTTCGGCTTGATTTTGCTGATGGTCGTGTCGGCCCCGGCAAAATCGCCCTGCTGGAAGCGATTGCCGAAGCGGGTTCGATCAGCGCGGCCGCCAGGTCACTCGGCATGTCCTATCGCCGCGCCTGGGAATTGGTGGCGGAGTTGAATGAGACCTTCTCGGCCCCGGTGGTGGAGCGCCTTACTGGCGGCGCCGGGGGCGGCGGGGCGCGCTTGACCAGCCTTGGGGAGACGCTGGTGCTCGGCTTTCGTGACATTGAAGCGGCGGCAGGCCGCGCGGCAGCCCAACATTTGCGCCGTTTGGCGAAATCCTGAAGCGCGGCACCTTGCAGTGGCGGCCCGGGCGCGCTGCAATACGCCCATGAGTGATCGCACCACCGCCCCCGCCCGCCCGGCTTCCACCGTCATGCTACTGCGTGATGGGAATCGCGGCATGGAAATTTTCATGGTGGTGCGCCACCGCCAGATTGATTTCGCCTCTGGCGCCTTGGTGTTTCCCGGCGGCCGGGTTGAAGCGTCTGACGCGGTGCTGGCTGGCGGGGATGCGCATGGCGCCTTTCGCGTCGCGGCCATTCGTGAAACCTGGGAAGAATGCGGTGTCTTGCTGGCGGAGGAAGGCCAGGCGCCGGAAGCTGAGGGCGAATTCGCTGCCATGCTCGCTCAACGCCGCTTGGTCCCCGCGATTTCCGGCCTGGCGCATTTCGCGCACTGGATCACACCGGTGGATGTGCCCAAGCGCTTTGATACGCATTTCTTCCTGGCGGCCGCGCCGGAAGATCAGGCCGCTTTGCATGATGGCCATGAAGCCGTTGATAGTGTCTGGATCAGGCCCGCCGATGCGCTGGCGGAAGGCCTTGCCGGCACGAAGAAACTTGTCTTTCCAACGCGTATGAACCTGACCAAGCTCGCCCGGCATGACAGCGTGGCGGAAGCCTTTGCCGCTGCGCGCGCCACGCCCGTGGTCACCGTGCTGCCGGAACAGATTGGCATGACCCCTGAAGGGCGCATCCTGCGCCTGCCTCGCGCAGCCGATTATGGTGGCGAGGAATTCCTGGCGGGCGATCCGCCTTCCATGTGATGGAGAACCCACCCATGCTGCCTCGCCGCCTTCGCTTTGGCATCTTCCTCGCCCCCTTTCATCGGGTGGGTGACAACCCGACGTTGGGGCTGACACGCGATTTGGAATTGATCGAATGGCTTGACCATCTAGGCTTTGATGAGGCGTGGATCGGTGAGCATCATTCCGCCGGCTGGGAAACCATCGCCAGCCCGGAAATCATGATCGCTGCGGCGGCGGAACGCACCAAGCACATCAAGCTTGGCTCAGGTGTGACCAGCCTGCCCTATCATCATCCGCTTTTGGTGGCGCAGCGCTTTGTGCAGCTGGACCATATGACGCGCGGGCGCGTGATGCTGGGCTGCGGGCCGGGCGCGCTGGTGTCTGATGCGTATATGATGGGCATTGATGCGGCGCATCAGCGCCGGCGGATGGATGAATCGCTCAATGCGATCACGCGGCTTTTGGCCTGCGAAGAACCGGTGACGATGGAAACCGATTGGTTCACGCTTCGTGAGGCACGGCTGCATCTGGCACCTTATTCCGAACCGCGTTTCCCGATCTCGGTCGCGTCTTCCACCACGCCATCAGGCGCCTTGGCGGCGGCGAAATACGGACTTGGCTTGCTCTCACTCGGCGCGGGCTTGCCGGGCGGGCCGAAATCCCTGGCCGAGCAATGGCAGATGGCGGAAGCGGAAGCCGCCAAGCATGGCCAGAAGATGGATCGGCGCAATTGGCGCCTGGTGGTCAATCTGCATTGCGCTGAGGATGATGAACGCGCGCTGCGCGATGTGCGCCATGGTGAGGCTTTGGAGACGCTGACCTATTTCAGCGAAACCCTTGGCCGGCCGCCGATGCGTTCGGAAGACCCGCTGCGCGATGGGCTGGCGATGGGCTCAACGCTGGTGGGATCACCGGAAACTGTGGCGGCGGGGATTGAGCGGTTGCTTGGCTTTACCAATGGCGGTGCCGGTGGCGTGTTGTTCCGCGCGCATGAATGGGCCGATAGGGAAGCCACCATGCGGTCTTTCGAGCTTTTCGCCCGTTGGGTGATGCCGCG
>JADCES010000109.1 GCA_020250005.1 Roseomonas sp. | reverse complement strand
GTGAGACCATCAGCCGCGCGCATACCGAAACCTACACCCACAAGAAGCAATCGGGCGGTTCGGGCCAATACGCCGAAGTGAAGATCATTTTTGAACCCAAGGAACGGAACGAAGGGATCGAATTCCACAATGGCGTTGTGGGCGGTGCGGTGCCGAAGGAATACATCCCGGCGGTTGAAAAGGGCATCAAGGTGCAGGCCGATACCGGCGTGCTGGCCGGCTTCCCCACCGTGGACTTCAAGTACAGCCTGGTGGATGGCAAGTATCACGACGTCGATTCCAGCGCGCTGGCGTTTGAAATCGCCGCCAAGGCTTGCTTCCGCGAAGGCATGAAAAAGGCCGGCCCGGTGATCCTGGAACCGATCATGGATGTGGAAGTGACCACGCCATCTGATCACGTGGGCGATGTGGTGGGCGATTTGAACCGCCGCCGCGGCGTGATCCAAAGCCAGGATATGGCGGGCACCAGCGTTATCGTGCGCGCGCATGTGCCGCTGAAGGAAATGTTTGGTTATATTTCCAACCTGCGCGGCATGACGAAGGGGCGTGCTTCCTTCTCCATGCAGTTCCACCATTATGATCCGGTGCCGCGCAATATCGCGGATGAGATCATGTCAAAGTCGGCCTGATCCTGCTTTAGCAGCGAGGCAGCAAAACGGCGCGGGGCCTTCCCGCGCCGTTTTTGTTTAGGGGCGCGCTGTTGGGGCGCTTGCATCCCCTGCGGCAGCGTCATTATGCTGCCGGTTGAATGAGCGCCTTCGACCCGCCGCCCTATATCGGGAAATTGATTTCGGCCATTAATGATGGCGCGAAATCGGCGCAGCTTGGCGCGGTGGCTTTTGTTTTTATCGGCCTTTTTTTGCTCGCCACCTCCTTCTCGGCCACCGATGAGGATTTGCTGATTGGCAAATCCATCAGCATTTCGCAGCTTGGCGGCGTGACCGTGCCGGTGGTGCTTTCCTTCGGCTTCATGCCGGCGATTTTCCTCGCTTTGCATCTTTATACGCTGATCCGCTTTGACCTGCTGATGCAGAACCTCCGGCATTTTGAGGCGGAGTTGCGCGCCCATGTGCCGCTGCAGCGGGACCGCGACCGCTGCCTGCAATTGCTGGCGAATACGGAATTCATCCAGGCGGCGGTGCAGCCGGAGGCGAGTTTTGTCTTCCGTTGGACCTATCGCTTCATGCTGGCGGTATTTCCGGTGGCGGTGTTGTTGCTGGTGCAGCTTGGCTCGCTCCGTTTGCAGAGCCATGTGGTGAATATCGTCCATCACATCACCATCCTGCTCGATATCCTGCTGCTGATCTGGTTTTTCCGCCGGCAAAGGCCTTCGGGGGATTCGGTGATGCGCTGGCTGTTCAAGCGCGGGCGCTTTGTGCTGCCGGCGCTAGTGCTGGGGTTCAACTTCACCTGGTGCCGGGTGCCGAGCGCGGAGGCAACCACGGTGGGGGCGGGGAAGTGGGAGGAATTGAAACGGGAGGTAAGACAGAAAAGGTCGGCGGAGACTGGCGATCCCGACTCTGACATACGGGTCAGGCTGGCGATTGCAGGATTGCGCCAACCGGTGGATTTGCTGCTCTGCCCCCATGTTGGGTTGGGCTGTCGTTACCTTGCTGTGCCGGGGCGCACCCTGGTCGGCAAGATCTATGACAGCCGCATCTTTATGGATTTGCGCGCCGGTGAAGCATTGGACCCGACTCGGCGCGCTGCCTTTGAGCCTTTGGTATTGCGGAACACACGGCTGCGCTTTGCTGATTTGTCGAAGGGCCAGTTTTTCAATGTGGATTTGACCCAGGCCGATTTGCAAGGTGCGCGGCTGGATGAGGCACGCATGCCGCAGGCGAAACTTGACGGAGCACAGCTGCAAGGCGCGCGCCTTGACCGGGCGCATTTGCAGGGCGCGCGATTTGAAGAAGCACATTTACAAGGCGCATCGCTTTTTGGAGCGCAATTGGAAGGCGCGTCGCTCCGTCGGGCACAGATGCAGGGCGCGTCACTTTATGCGGCGCATTTGCAGCGCGCGTCGCTTGATGGGGCGCAGTTGCAGGGCGCTTGGCTTGAAAGGACGCAGTTGCAGAGCACGTCGCTTTCCAGGGCACAGTTGCAGGGCGCGCTGCTTGTCGATACGCAGCTGCAGGGCGCGGCGCTTGTTGAAGCGCAGTTGCAGGGCGCGCAGCTGATTGGGCGAGGAGGGGTACAGTTGCAGGGCGCCTCGCTTGCAGGGGCGCATTTGCAGGGCGCGTCGCTTTTTCACACGCAATTGCAGGGAGCTTCGCTCGATGAGGCACAGTTGCAGGGCGCGTCACTTTTTGGGGCGCAGTTGCAGGGCGCGTCGCTTCGTGGGGCGCAGTTGCAAGGCGCTTTGCTAAGTCGGGCGCAGTTGCAGGGCGCCCTGATTGCAGACGCGCAAATTTGGCGCTTACGGGCGCCCGGAGCAGCGCTGGACGATGCGCAACTGCGCGATTTGGGGTTCAGCGACGCACCACCCTGCCCGGATAGGGTTCGACCTGGTGCGGCCTGCCCCAACCCGCGCTCCTGGGCTGTGTGGATTGAGGAATGGACCAAGTCCATCCCTGCCGGACAGCGGCGAGACGCGGCGCGGCAAAGCCTCGCGGTGCTGACGGCGGACAAAGCGCCCGAGGGTGCCGAAGCGGAGGAAGGTGCTTGGAACACTCACCCCACCCCGCTACCGGAGGCTGTCGCCAAGCGGCTTGGCGACCTCGCCTGCAGACCCGATCATGCTCCACGTATCGCGCGCATGATTTTAGAACAGATTCAATACGGAGAAATCCGCGACCTCGGCGACCACGTCGAAACGATAGCCACCCGCATGCTTGGCGATGATTGCCCCGGCGCAAACGGCCTCCACGCGGACGAACGCGCGCTCCTAACCAGTATAGCCGGGCGCCGCTAATCCTACCCCGCCGCCGCCAAAACCTCCGCCGCCGCGCGCAACAACACCCCATCGCGGCGCCAGAGCGCTTCCAGCACGCGAAAGTGATCCGCCTCTGGCACCGGGATCAGCGCGCCGGGTGCCTGCGCCTCTGCCCGGTGGCGATGAAACACCCGGCTTTGCCGGCGCAATTCCGGCAATTCCCGCGCGCCATAGGCAATGGCGATGGGCTTTTGCACAACAGGCCGGCGGATCGGTGAATGCGCGATGATTTCCTCGGGCGTCAAATGCAGCTTGTCGTTCAAATTGGTCCCCGCAATCGGGGCCAATTCATAAATGCCGGACATGGCAAGCGCGCCCACCACCAAAGGATGCTCTGCCGCCAGCGCCGCCAAATGCCCGCCGGCGGACCAGCCGGAAGCCACCACCTTGCCCGCCACGCCATGCGCGGCGCCATGTGCGCCAAGCCAATCCAGCGCGCCGTGGATTTCGCCGACAATCCTGCTCATGGATGCTTCAGGCGCCAGCGTATAGCCGCAAATCCCAACCGACCATCCAGCGGCCAAGGCGCCTTCGGCCATGATGGCGAAATCCTCTCGCCGGTTGCGTTGCCAATAGCCGCCATGGATGAAGACAAGGCACGGCGCATCGGGGCGCGCTGCGGGGTAGAGATCCCATTTCTCGCGTTCGCCACTGCCGAAGGGCAGATCAAGATGCCCCGTGTGCTTGGCACGAAACGCCTCAGACAGCGCATTGCGATTGGCAACCTGCGCCGCGCTATCGGCGACGCCATTGAGGTTATCATAAGCCGCATCGCGCGCGGCCTGGGGCCAGCCGGCCCAGCCTTCGGCCAGGGTATAGGGGCTTGTCATGGCTTGATCACGCCAATCGGGGCGCCAGCCACGAAGGCATTGATGGCGGCAACGGTCACTTCGTAATAGGTGCGGTAATTCTGTTCCGTGACGTAACCCAGATGCGGCGTCAGCACGGTATTCGGCGCGCTCAGGATCGGGTGATCCGCGGGCATGGGCTCAATATCAAACACATCCAAGCCAGCGCCGGCGATGCGGCCTTCCTTCAGCGCCGCAATCAAAGCTGCCTGTTCAATCAGCGGCCCGCGGCTGGTGTTCACGATGAAGGATGTTGGCTTCATCAGCGCCAGATCAGGCGCGGTGATGGTATTGCGCGACCGATCCGATAGAACCAGATGCAAGGTCACCACATCCGCTTCGCGCAGCAAAGTCGCCTTATCCACGCGCGTTGCGCCAATCTCAGTGGCGCGTTCATCCGTCAGGTTGCTGGACCAGGCCAGTACCTTCATGCCGAAAGCCTGGCCGATTTTGGCGACGCGCCCGCCAAGCTTGCCAAGCCCGATCACGCCAAGATTCTTGCCTTCTAGCCCAAGCCCGACATGCGTCTGCCAGCGCCCGGCACGCAGCGCTTCCTGTTGGCGCGGAATATCGCGCACCAGGGAAAGGATCAGCCCCCAGGTCAGGTCCGCTGTCGGATCGCCCGAAGTACCCGTGCCGCAAAACACGACGCCACGTTCAGCACAGGCAGCCGCATCAATGGAACGGTTGCGCCCACCCGTTGTGATGATCAGGCGCAGATTGGGCAAAGCTTCAATCAGCTTGCGCGGAAAGGGCGTTCTCTCGCGCATCGCCAAAATGGCATCAAAGGGTTTCAGCCTTTCGACCAGCGCCGCGTGATCGGTGATGGTATCGCGAAAAACCGTGATCTCCAGGCCCTTCGGCAGCTTCTCCCAGGGGCCGAGGGAAAGCGCCACGCCCTGGTAATCATCCAGAATGGCAAGGCGCTTAAGCGGTGCAACGGACATAAGATGTTCCTTGGAATTACGAAGGGTTCAAGGTGATGCGCTGCAGCGCGGCGCGCAGCGCATCAGGCAAAGGCGTTGGCGTTTTCTGCGTGGCGCGATCCACATAGACATGCACCAGATAGCCCTCGGCACTCGCTTCATCCTCATCATTGCGGAAGATGCCGACCTCATAACGGACGGATGTATTGCCCGCACGCCCGCAACGCACACCGCAGGTGATGTCATCCGGAAAAGCGATGGGCGCGAAGTAGCGGCATTGCGTTTCCACGACCAGGCCAATCACCGGCGCGGTCGGGATATGCAAAAATCCCGATGACGTCAGGAAGCGCGCCACCGCGCTATCTATCCAAGAATAATAGATGACGTTGTTGATATGGCCATAGACGTCGTTGTCCATCCAGCGTGTCGCGATGGGCACGAACATGGCGTAATCAGTACGCTGGCCGCGTTGCTTGCTCATGCGCTGCCCCTAACGGCCCAAGGCGCGCGTGACAATCGCGTTATCAACGCAATCGGCGAAGCTTGGCTCACGCGCAATCACACCGGCGCTTTTCATCGCACCGCGCAGCTGCGTGAAGGCGGCTTCGGGGAAATGCGGCGTCTCCGGCCAAAGCCGCGCTGCCTGATAGCGCGCCAGGCCATGGGTCAACTCGGCCAAAGTCACATCGGGGAAAAGTGGCGCGACACTTGCGGCGATCTCCGCCGCAGGCGCCGCGTACACATAAGCCAGCGCATCGGCCAAGGCGCGTGTCATCGCTTCAAACTCCGCACCAAAACGCTGGATATTCGCCTCTGTCGCATAAAGCGCCGTGTAAGCACTCGGCCCCCGATCGGAAGCGCGATGCCACACCGCACCACCCTTGGCTTCCAGCCGTGTCGCGAAGGGTTCGAACATTTGCGCGACATCCAAGCGGCCTTCGGCCACCGCCTCGGCGTTTTCCGCCATGGTCTTGTCCGTCACGCGCGCCAGGGCATCCGGGTCCACGCCCGCCTGGCGCAGATCATCCTGCAAGCACCACCAGGGGGTCGGCACTTCCTTGACACTTCCGAAGCGGAGCTTGGGTAAATCCTTCAGGCTGAAGCCGGGATTAGGCCCGCGGCCAAGCAGCATGAAGGGATCGCGCATCACCACCGCGCAAAAGGACCGCAAGGGGCAGGTAGGATCGGCAGCGCGCATCATGATCATACGCATCGGGCCGGACCAGGCGACATCGGCCTGATCGGCAAGCAACGCCTCCGCCGCCCGGGTCGGGTCGCCCGCCGTGGCGCGGGTCACGGTCACGCCATGGCGCGCGTAAAAGCCGCGCTGTTCGGCGACATAAAAGGGCGCGTAAAAGACGGCGCGGAAGGGTTCGGCAAGGCGGATGGGCTTCACAATCTTCGCTCCTTTGGCGCCCTCATTCTGCCCGAGCTTGGCGTCCCGGTCAGCCCCGCCAGACGCGCCCCGAGTCGCGGTTTGAGACATTTCTGAACATCGCCCGCTAAGGCCCTGCCAGATCAGCAGGAAGCATCCAACCCCTTCGCCAGCCCATCGGAAGACGCTATATCTTGTGGGTGCCGCCGAGGACACCCACTAGAAGCTGTGGATAACTCGAAGGCGCATCGAGTCCGAGCCCTCCAGGAGTTTCATGTCCAGCGCCGCGCCCAGGCCCGATACCGCCACCCGCATTGAACCCTTTCGCCTGCGCGGGGCGAATTTCAATCTGCTTGTGCTGCGCCTGCTGGATCACCGCCCGGAGGCGGTGGTGCCGGCGATTGGCGACCAGTTCCGCCGCGCGCCGGGGTTTCTGCGCTTCGCGCCCATCGTGCTTGGCCTCGGTGACATTCAGGTGCCACCGAATGAGGTGGATTTCCCCGGGCTGATCAAGGGCCTGCGCGAGCTTGAGATCATGCCGATCGGCACGACCGGCGGCACGGCGGAAATGCGCAATGCAGCGCTGTCCTATGGCCTGCCACCGGTGCGCAGTGTCGGCGGCAAGGAAACGGATGATATCGCGGCGCCCGCCTCGCCGGCTGAAGGCGCACCGCAAGCGGTAGCCGCGCCGCCGCCCGCTGCCAAGCCGGCCGCGGCGCGCAGTACCATGGTGGTGGAACAGCCCGTGCGCGCCGGCCAGCGCATCTGGGCGGAAGGCGCTGATCTGATTGTCACCTCCACCGTCAATGCGGGGGCGGAAGTGATTGCGGATGGCAATATCCATGTCTATGGCGCGCTACGCGGGCGCGCCATTGCGGGTGGCGCCAACAATATGGAAGCGCGAGTTTTCGCGCTGAATTTCGATCCGGAACTGGTTTCCATCGCCGGCTTCTACGCCGTGCGGGAAGGCTTTCCGGCAGCACAGATCGGCAAGGCGATGCAGGTGCGGCTGGTGGGTGAGCGCATGCGCTTCGACCCCATCACCTGATCGCTGTGCATTAAAGTCTTAGGGAGGCAGAGGATATGGCTCAGGTTATCGTGGTGACATCGGGCAAGGGCGGCGTCGGCAAAACGACATCCAGCGCTGCCTTTGCAACCGGCCTTGCCCAGCGCGGCAAGAAGACGGTGGTGATTGATTTCGATGTGGGCTTGCGCAACCTCGACCTCATTATGGGTGTCGAACGGCGCGTTGTGTTCGACATCATCAATGTCATTCAGGGTGAGGCGCGGCTGAGCCAGGCGCTGATCCGCGACAAGCGCGTGGAGACGCTTTCCATCCTGCCGGCATCCCAGACCAAGGATAAGGATACGCTCACCAAGGAAGGGGTCGCGAAAATCATCGAGGAACTCTCGAAGGAATTCGATTATATCCTGTGCGATAGCCCAGCCGGCATCGAAAAGGGCGCGCTGCTGGCACTCTATTTCGCCGATCAGGCGATTGTGGTGACGAACCCGGAAGTCTCCTCCGTACGGGATTCGGACCGCATTCTTGGCGTGCTGCAATCCAAATCGAAGCGCGCGGAGGAAAAGCGAGACCCGGTGAAGGAACATCTGCTGGTGACGCGTTTTGACCCGAACCGCGTGGAAAAGGGCGAAATGCTGAAGCTGGATGATATTCGCGAAATCCTCGCCATTCCGCTGCTCGGCGTGATTCCTGAAAGCGAAAGCGTGCTGCGCGCTTCCAATACCGGCACGCCGGTAATCATGGATAATGAAAGCATCGCGGGCCAGGCCTATACGGATGCGGTTTCGCGCTTCTTGGGTGAAGATGTGCCACATCGCTTCCTGGAAGCAGAGCGCAAGGGCCTGTTCCGGCGCCTATTTGGTGGGAGGGCCGCTTAATGTCCTGGCTCGATTTCTTCCGTGGCCGGCGCAAGGATGAAAGCGCCGCCGCTGCCAAGGAAAGGCTCCAGATTGTGCTGGCGCATGAGCGCATTGGCCGCAATCGGGAGGATTTCCTGCCGAAGCTGCAACAGGAATTGGTCGCGGTTGTCGCGCGCTATGTCGCGATTGACCCGAGCAAGGTGAATGTACATCTCGATCGCGGCGGGGATATGTCCACGCTGGAGATCGAGATTGAATTGCCCGCACCTTCCGCGATGCGGCTTGCTTCGGCACGCTGAACCTGCATGACAGGGGCGCTGACGTGCGGCGTATTTTCAAGCCAAGTGGCAACGCTTGGCGACTCGGAAAATACGACCAAAAAAAGTTAATACGTGTCCAGTGAACGAATGTTCACGGGAAACGTATCAGCGCCCTTCCTGCCGCCAGGCCAGCACCACGGTGCCGAGCAACAATAACAGCGCCAACCATGGCGGCAGCAAGGGCAAGGCGGAAATGCTGATCACGCTGTGATCGGCATTGCGGCGCAGGCCTATCCAACCCGCGCCCGCAACCTCTCGCCCTGCGGTCACCATGCGCAATTCCGGCAGCGCGGGTGCGGCATCCTGACCCAACCAACGGAGCGCGCCACGGCCTTGCACCAGCGGGCGCAGCCTTTCGCCATCCGCGCGCAGATCAGCAATTTCCAAAGGATTGGCCACCGCAGCAGCGGCAAAAGCCACGCGCCTGCCATCACCCACCTGCCATACGCCGGGCATGCGCGCGGCAATATCGGCAATCGCACGCCCGCCACCGGCTTCTTCCAACCGGATGGTGCTGCGCGTACCATCTGGCGCGGTGATGGTCACTTCGGGCGGCGGTGCCGCTTCCAGGCTGCGACGCGCAATCGCCATGCGCCCGCCATCAATCCGCGCCGTCAAATCTTCTTCTTCCAAAGTGGTTTCACGCATCAGCCAATGGGCGATGCGGCGCAGCAATTCTTCCTGCGGGCCGCCGCCATCATGCCCGCGCCCCCATAGCCAGATATGGTCGGACATCAGCAGCGCCACGCGCCCCTCACCAACGCGATCCAGCACCAGCAAGGGCATGCCTTCGGGGCTTTCCATTACCGCCATGCCGCCGCGTGCCTCACCGCGCAGCCAGCGATACCAGCGGCCCCAACTTGCTTCTGTCGCGGCGCTATTGGCCCCCGCCAAAGCCTCGGTCACCGGATGCCGCGCGCCAAGCGTGCTGATGCGCGGGCGGAACGGCCCTTCTTCCACCCCCGCACCACGGCCCATCGGGCGCGCGGGCAATACCTGCGATAGCGGCGTGAAAGCGAGCGATGCCGGCCCCGCGAATTCCGGACCGACACTCATCAACAGCGCCCCACCGGCACGCACGTGATCGGCGATATTGCGCATATAGGCCGGCGGCAGCAGGCCGCGATTGGTGAAGCGGTCAAACACAATCAGATCGAACTCGCGCAGCTTGACCTGAAACAGCTCCCGCACCGGAAAGGCGATCAGCGCCAATTCATTGAGCGGCGTCAGATCATCCTTCTCCGGCGGGCGCAGAATAGTGAAATGCACCAGATCCACATTGGGATCAGCCTTCAGCAAACGCCGCCAGGCGCGTTCCCCGGCATGCGGCTCACCGGAGACCAGCAGGACGCGCAGCCGATCCCGCACACCATTTACGGTGACCACCTGGCGGTTATTGAGCGGGCTGACCTCCCCCGCACGGGGTTCGGCTTCAAGTTCAATCACCATCGGGCCACCGCGCGCGACGGGGACGGAAATCGCGTGCTCGCGCCCAATCGGGATTTCCTCACGCCGCGGCGCACCACCATCGCGGCGGATGATCAGCACAGCATTGCCGCCGGCGGCTGCGCCCAAATCCTCAATCACCACGCGCAATTCGACCTGCTGGCCGACAATGCCAAAGCCAGGGGCCGAAACCAGGCGCAGGCGCCGATCAACCTCCCCAGCGCGGCCCGGCAGCAACACATGAAACGGCGCGTCGAAAGGCAGCAGCGCCGGCGCGTCATGCACCTGGCCATCGGTCAGCGCGATCACGCCCGCAAGCCGCGCCCGCGGCACATCCGCCAAGGCCGCACCCAAAGCCGAAAACAACGCCGTGCCGCGCTGGCCGGCTTCGGGCACTTCAACCACCCGCAAATCAAGCGCAGGCAGGCGCGCGGCCCGCGCTTCCAGGGCTGCGCGGGCGGCGGCGATGCGTTCAGCCCGATCGGCAATCCCCGTGCTGTCGCTACGGTCAACAGCCAGGATCGCGATATCCGGCCGGGTTTCGCGTTCTTCCCGCAACAGGCGCGGATTGCCGAGTGCGCCCAGCAGGATCACCACCGCCAGCGCCCGCCACCAAATGCCGCGCGCGCGCTGATAAAGCCCATAGGCCAGGAAAAGCAGAGACAGGAAAGCAAAAAGCCCCAACAGCCAAAGCGGCAGGCGGGGGAGGAAATCTATGTAGGCAAGGTGCTGGGTCACGGCTGATCAGGCCGGGGCGATAATCTCACCCCGCCCCCCGCCATAACCAACACCGCACTAGGCGGCAGTGCTGCCCACCAGGCGCCAGGTCGGGTCGGCGCTATTGAGGTCACGCTGGAAGGTCCAGACATCGGTCAGCTCCGTCACCGCTTCCGCACCCGACACAATGGAGCCATCGCGTGCCTGCACCAGATTGATCTGATCCGTCACCAGCCGCACCGTAACCTCGGCCACAGGGCCGCGGAGTTCCGCCGCTTCAATGCCGCTTTCCTCAACACTGCGCAGTTCCGTGCGCTGGGTCTCCCCGGCGGCCTCACGCGCCGAAATCGCCTGGTCAAAGCCGGCAAAGGCCTCCTCAGACAAAAGCGGCTTCAAGGTGGCGCGGTCACCGCGGGCAAAGGCTTCCACAATCATGCCAAAGGCGGTTTCGGCGCCATCCAGAAAGCGGTTGGGATCAAAGCTGCGGTCGCGCTTTTGGATTTGCATCAGCGCCTCACCCACCGGGCTGCGCGGATCGGGAATGACACGCCGTGCACCGCCCTGGGACGGTTTGGCGGCTATCTCCACCTCGGTCGCGGGGCCTCGCCCGGCGGGCACCGGCGCGGCTTCGGTCTGCGGCGGACGCTCAAACCCCGTCCGGCGGCCAAGCACGCTCCTCAGGCGCAGCACCAAAAATGCCGCCACCATCGCAAAGAGGATCAGATCTATCGGCAAGCCACCCATGCTTTTGCTCCTTAGCCTCTAATCTAGGGTCTCGGGCGCCCAAGGGCAACGCTTGGATCGCGCGAAGCAACGAAGGAATTGCGCGCGCGGCGGCGATTGCCCAAAAACCAGGCCGGTTGCGAGTATGCGGCAGCCTCGCTAGACAAACCCGGTTCAAACAAGGGTGACTCAACGTGATTCTGCTTCGGCACGGGCAAAGCGAATTCAACCTGCTTTTCACCCAAACCCGCAAAGACCCCGGCATCATAGACCCGAAATTGACACCACTCGGCCAAACCCAGGCCGAAGAAGCGGCCGAGGCGCTGGCGCATGAGGGGATCAGGCGCATCATCGTCTCCCCCTATACCCGCGCCTTGCAAACTGCCCTGCCGGTGGCGCGCCGCTTGAACCTGCCGCTGACCGTCACGCCAACCGTGCGCGAACGCTATGCCTTCACCTGCGATATCGGCCGGCCGGTGACTGAATTGCGGCTCGATTTCCCGCATGTGGTGCTGGACCATATAGACGAGGTCTGGTGGCCGCCCGTGGAAGAACCGGCCGAACAGGTGATTGACCGCGCCCAGCTATTCCGCGACGAAATGGCCGCGCTGCAGGATTGGTCCCATACACTTGTGGTGTCCCATTGGGGCTTCATCCTCGCCTTCACCGGCAAAAGCGTGATGAATGGCCAAATGCTGCGCGTGGACCCGACCGAAGCGCCCCCCGCCGAGATCATTTGGAAGCATTGATCGGGGAGCTTCGCGGCCCTACCCAGCCTCCAACCGATAGCCGCCCGCATCGGTCAGCAGAATGCGCGCTTCCGCCGGGTTGGGTTCGATCTTCTGGCGCAGGCGATAAATATGCGTCTCCAGCGTATGCGTGGTGACCTTGCTGTTATAGCCCCAGACCTCGCTTAGCAGGATTTCACGTGAAACCGGCTGCCCGCCAGCACCGAGCAGGAAGGCCAGGATCGCCGTTTCCTTTTCCGTCAGGCGAATTTTCCGCCCGCGCCGCGCTTCCTGCAACAGCTTGGCGGCGGGGCGAAACTCATAGGGCCCGATGGTGCAAACCCCACCTTCCCCATCCGCGGCACGGGCAATCTGGGCGCGGAGCTTGCCGATCAGATCCTGTATACGGAGCGGCTTGGTAATGGCGTCATTCGCCCCCGCATCCAGGCAGCGCAGCACCTCTAACTCTCCGGCTGCCCCGGCCAGGATGATAATGGGCATGCGCAGCCCCGAACGGCGGAGTTTTGCGCAAAACTCCCGCGCCGAGCCATCAGGCAGCCCAAGATCAAGCAGCATGGCGGCAAAGCGGTTGCCATCGGCGCGGATCAGGGCTTCAGCGGCGATTATGCCGCCAGCGCCCTCGGCAGTGAATTCACCCCCGAAGGCCAATTGCTCCGCAAGGCTTGTCCTCAGCCGGTCATTGCCATCCACGATCAGCACGGGATGCGGCGGGGTCATCGGCGATAGGCCTCATTCTTGGTCATGGGGCGCTGCCGCGATGGAAGCAGCGGCCCGTCTTTCGCGGGAGAGGATGCCACCCGCCCCGCCCCGGCCGCAAGACAGTCTGGGCAAGGCCGGGCTTCTTTCTGGCCTTGGGGTCGTAAAGCGCCGTATCAGTGCCACATTCCCAATGGTTGAATATCGGCCTAATGGAAACCCGTCACATGTCCCCACAAGGTGGCCTTTTGCCGCAGCACCCTGAACCCAGTCTTGATCCGCGCCGCTTGGCCATGCGTGGAGTGCATCGCGCCATTTCCGATTTGCGCCGCGGTACGCCCGTGCTGATTGTCGAGCAGGAAACCGCCTTGCTGGTGGGCGCAGCGGAAACGTTGGGCGCGGCGGGCCTGACAGATATCGCCGGCGCCGGGCTGGCCGTGCCGGTTTTGCTGCTGGCGCCGGTGCGTGCCGCGGCGTTGCTGCGCCGCCCCGTAACCCAGGCTGAAGACCAGCCCGTTGTGGCGCTGCGCCTGCCCCCGGCTGCCTTGGACCCCGCCAGGCTGCGCGGCTTTGCCGACCCCACCACCGAAAGCCTGCTGCCGGCCGAGGCCGAGCAGGTGGCACCACCCCCGCTGGCCGGCGCTGCCCTGGCGCTGGCCAAGCTTGGGCGCTTGCTGCCCGCGCTGGTGGTGGCCCCCGTCGCCCCCGGCGTGGCCGAACGGCTTTCCCTGCTGACCGTCCCGGCCGAGGATATTCTGAGCTACCCGATCAGCGCCGCTTCCAGCCTTAAGCGCGTGGCCGAAGCCCGCGTGCCGCTGGAAGATGCGCCGGAAGCGCGCATCATCGCCTTCCGCGCCGCCGATGGCGGGATTGAGCATTTAGCCATTCTGGTGGGCGATCCGGAGGCAAGTGCAGCAGCCGGCCAAGCCCCCCTGGCGCGGGCGCATTCCGAATGTTTCACGGGCGATCTTTTAGGCTCGCTCCGCTGCGATTGCGGGCCGCAGCTGCGCGGCGCCATCAAGCGCATGGCGGAAGACCCGGCAGGCGGGGTGCTGCTGTATTTGGCGCAGGAAGGGCGTGGCATTGGCCTTGTGAACAAGCTGCGCGCCTATACGCTGCAGGATCGCGGGCTTGATACGCTCGATGCCAATCGCGCGCTTGGCTATGGCGCGGATGAACGCAACTTCCTGGTGGGCGCCACCATGCTGCGTGAGGTAGGGCTGACGCGGGTGCGGCTGCTGACCAATAACCCGGATAAGCTTTCGGGCTTGGCTGCCTGTGGCATTGATGTGGTGGGCCGCGAAGCGCATCAGTTCGACCCCAATGGCGTGAATGACGCCTATCTGGACACAAAGGCGCGCCGCTTCGGCCATATGCTGGGGTAGGCGATGGGCCCAAAGGGTGTGGCGCGGCTTGGCTCGGATGGGCTGCTGCGTTTCCAGGGCGGGGTGTATCGTTGCGCCATCGGCAAGGGCGGCAGGCGTGCCGATAAGCGCGAAGGCGATGGCGCAACGCCGATTGGCTTATTGCCGCTCCGGCGTTTGCTCTATCGCGCGGATCGTCTGGCGCCGCCGCGCGCCGCAGTGCCGGTGGCACCCATCGCGCCCGATGAAGGCTGGTGCGATGATCCCGCCCATGCCGATTACAATTCGCAAATCCGCCTGCCGCATCCCGCGCGCCATGAGGAGCTTTGGCGCGCGGATGCGATTTACGATGTGGTTGGCGTGCTCGGCTGGAATGATGCACCGGTGCTGCGTGGGCGCGGCAGTGCGATTTTCCTGCATTTGGCGCGGCCCGACTTCAGCCCGACCGAGGGCTGTATTGCGTTGGAACAGCGCGATCTTCTGCGCGTTTTGGCCGCGGGGCTGACGGGGATTGAGGTTACGGCGTAAGGCCCGCGACATCGGGCGCATGCACCCAATGTCGCGGCGCAACGTGATGTTCAGCTTCTGACCAGGTTGCAGTTGCCCTCATTGAGCGGGCGGAAAGCCTTGTCGGCTTCGGTGGTTTGCAAAAGCTTGTAGTAATCCCAGGGACCGCGGCTTTCCTCGGGCTTTTTCACCTCAAACAGGAAAGACGGGTGGATCTTCCGCCCATCGGCGCGAATACTGCCGCGGCCAAAGGCGTCATCATCCGTTGGCATCGCCTTCATGCGCGCAACCGCCGCCGCGCCATCGGCCTTGGCGGCCGCAACGCCCATATCGGCCACTGCCTTCAGGTAATGCAATGCACCGGCATAGGTACCGGCATGGGTGCTGGCGAAGCCGGCATTGCCGACATGCGGGCGCATGCGCTGCGTAAGGGCGCGGGTGCGGTCATTCAAATCCCAATAAAAGCTTTCCGTCACGATCAGCCCCTGCGCCGTTCGCAAGGATAGCGAATGCACTTCCGTGATGAAAAGCAACAGCGACGCAAGCCGCACACCGCGCCGATTAAGCCCGAATTCAGCGGCCTGCTTCACGCAATTGATCGTATCCGTCCCCGCATTGGCAAGACCGATCACATTGGCGCGGCTGGCTTGCGCTTGCACGAGGAAGGAGGAGAAATCGGAGGTCCCCGGAAAGGGCGTGCGCACCGAACCCAGCACGCGCCCGCCAGCGCCCCGCACAAAGCCGGCAGTGTCGCGTTCCAGCGCATGGCCGAAGGCGTAATCGGCCGTGATGAAGAACCAGGCATCGCCACCGGCGCGCACCGTCGCACCACCCACGGAATTGGCCAGCATCCATGTGTCATAGGTCCAATGGACCATATTGGGTGAGCAGCGCGCGCCTGTCAGATCCGATGTCGCGGCCGAGCTGTTGATATGCACCTTGTTCTTTTCGCGGCAGATGTCATTGGCGGCGAGTGCCACCGAAGATGTGGCCACATCCACCAGCGCATCCACGCCATCGCGGTCAAACCATTGGCGCGCGATATTCACGCCGACATCTGGGCGATTTTGATGATCCGCAAAGACGACTTCCACATTGAAGCCGCGTTGGCCGAAATCCTGCACCGCTTGCCGTGCGGCAGCGACCGAGGTGCTGCCGGTGACATCACGATACATGCCGGACATATCCACGGGCACGCCGAGCTTGATGGTATTGGCCGCCTGCGCCTTGGCACTGCGCCAAGGCAGCCCACCCAAAGGCGCGGCCGCGCCGACCTTCAGGATGTTTCTTCTGTTTAAGGTCATGTTTCTCTCCCCAAAGGGCGATCTGTGGTCGCCACCGAGGGAAGCTTGGACCTTGGCTTAGGAAGAGTCGAGCGCGGGAAAACGCTCAAAATTCCGTCGCGATCACGCCCTGATCGCGACGCCAGGATGCCAAGCGCGAGGCGTTATAAGACGACGGCAAACCAATGGGCTTACTGGACTTTGACATCCTTGGTTTCGCCATTGAGTTTCAGAAAGGTCTCCCGGATTTTGCCTTCCAGCCATTCCAGTACCGGATCAAAGGCATAGCCCAGCAGGAAGGCAATAAAGGCGAGCGAGAGCGAAAGATCCTGGATGGTCACGGTTGCAGGGTTGATCACATCGCCCGTGTTCCAGACGACGCTGAGCAGCCCCCCCAAGGCCGCCGGCATCAAAAGCCGCGCAAAGGCGCCCCAGCCCAAATCTTCCAAAAGTGACTCTGACCGCTGCCGATAGCGCAGCCTGAGCAGATAGGTGCAGGCCCCAACCAAGGCGAGCAGCGCCGGCAGAAGGTGTTTGGTGATCAGCGAAAGGATCGCAATGGTGCGGAATTCCGATCTTCTCCAATCACTGATCAATTGGTTTGATGCGCCGTCTTCCCTGGCGGTTGGCGAGGTTTCATTCTGGCACGCCGGGGCGGCGGCTTGCCCGCCGGTGGTGCCGGGTGCCGCATGCCCCTGGCAGGAAGGCGACTGCGACGTTTCCTTGGGGCTGGCAGGCGGCGGTTCCCGGCACCCTGCAAAATCGAATCTCGGCCCCGCGGAAATGGGCTTTGCCAATAGGCTGAGGATGAAGCCTTGGGGGGAATCCTCGGAAAGGCTGCAATTCCAGGCTTGCAGACGGCCAAAAAGGATCTGCTCCCGAAGCTGATGCTGCGCAAGCGTGGAACAAAGCCCTTCAGCCTCTCGTGTTCGGGGTGAAAGGAACGGCGTCTTGTTTTCCCGCCCCTGCCCATCCGTGCCTGGAAAACAGAAAGGCAGATATTGCAGCCGAGGATCAGCCTGGCTTTGGCCGGAGGTGTTGGGGCTGGCCGGTGAGGTTGCACCGCTTGGGGGCGCAGCTGGCGGCGCCTCGCCATTTGTCTGTTTTGGCGCAGAGGGCGAGCAAATTCGCGTCGCCCCGCCGCACTCAATGTCGAAGTTTCTTTGCGCGTCCAATAAGCGCAGCCGCCCGAATACCTCATTGGCCGCGTTTTGTGTTTGCCGGAGTTGCGTCACGAGGCTTCGTGCCTCATCCGCGCGCCAGAGCATGGCGATGGAGAGTACAAAGCAGGCGGCAAGCACCACCAGGATCAATAGATCCTGCCAATTGAAGCGTTTGCTGCGCGAATTGCGAATGGTTCTAGGTGTCACGGGATGGGCCAATCGGGCCAAGGCATCCACCAGCAATACCAAATCACGCAGCCCATGCGTTTTTTCCGCAATCTGGAAAGGCGGCAGCGTGAGAGGCTCTAGGGGTAGATCATCAATCTCCGCATTTCCTGGGCCAGCCGCCTGGGTGGGCGCAACCTGCGGTGCTGCGGGCGCCGGGGTGGGTTGCTGTGCCGAGGCGTCAGGAGTGCCTTGCGGTGAACCAGCGGCACTGGGCACAGGGGCTGAGTTATTGTTCGGTTGCGCAGTTGGTGGGCTGGTATCAGATCGAACAAAACGTCGGCCTGGGCGCTTGGTCAGATAATCCAACAGGAGCAGCCCGTCCTCCTGCAATTGTTCAATCTGCCGCAACAAGCGAAGCTGCGGTTTGCGCTTATAGGCGGGGTCAACATGGTCGATGGCCGACGCTGCTTCGGTTCCGGACATTCTGGCCTCTCGCTGGCTTTGGATGGACCCAATAGGGAAGCCTAGGCCTGATCCATGCAGCAACGCAATTATTAAAACCCAGTCAGAAAGCGTATCAATTTCTGCCGGTTATTCCACTGGCTTCTTACCGCCCCCCATCGGCGTTTCGCGCACAAAAAGCGGCAGTGCATGGCCGGGCAGCCTGCCGCGCAATGCCGCCATCAGCGCCAGGCCATCTTCTTCCGGCACCTGAAACCGCGCCGTGCCTGGGGCGGGGTCCAGGCTGTGCAGGTAATAGGGCTTTATCCGGTTGCGGATCATCGCGCGCAGCAGCGCTTCCAGCGCCAGCGCATCATCATTCACGCCGCGCAGCAGGACGGATTGCCCAAGCAAGGGCAAGCCAGCGTCAGCCAAGCGCACCAGCGCTCCTGCCGCATCCGGCGTGAATTCCCGCGCGTGATTGGCATGGACGGCGATGAACACCGGTTTGGTCTGGCGCAGCGCCGCCACCAGGGCCGCCGTGATCCGCGCCGGATCAGCGACCGGCACGCGGGTGTGGATGCGTAAGCTTTCGATATGCGCCATGCCGGCAAGCCGCCTGAGGATTTCATCCAGGCGCCGCGCGGAAAGCATCAGCGGATCGCCCCCGGTCAGGATCACCTCTCGGATCGCAGTATTGGCTTCAAACCATGCCAGCGCTTCCTGCAATTCCGCTACCGTCAGCAAGCCCCCATCAGGGCCGACCTTTTCGCGGCGAAAACAAAACCGGCAATAGACCGGGCAGGCGAGCAAGGGTTTCAGCAGCGCGCGATCCGGGTAGCGACGCACAACACCTTTCACCGGCGTGAAGGGTGCGTCCGCCGTTGGGTCTTCCAACTCATGCGACGCAATGATCAGTTCCGCCGCGTCAGGGATGTATTGCAGCGCAATCGGGTCAGCGGGGTCATCCGGGGTGATCAGCGCGGCTATGGCCGGCGTGATAGCGGTGGCGTAGCGCGCGGCGACGGCTTCCAGTGAGGGCACGGCGGCTTCGGCCACCAGGCCAGCACGCGCCAAATCTTGCGGGCTACGCAGCGTGCGGGACTGGTCCTGGGCAATGGGCTGGGGCATAGGACCGAGCGACTATACCAGCCCCGAAAGCGCAGCAATGCCCCTGCCCCCCTGGCACCCGGAAGCCTTCGCCGCGCGGCTGCCCTTTCTGGAACGCCGCGCAGCGCTTACCGTAGCGACCCGCGCCTTTTTCGCGGCGCGCGGCTACCGCGAAGTGGAAACCCCTGCCCTGGTCCCCGCCCCGGGGGCGGAAGTCCATTTGCGCGCCTTCGCCACACGGTATGAGGCACATTTGGGCCAGGGGGCGTCGCGTGATCTGTGGCTACGCACCTCGCCCGAATTGGCGCTGAAGCGGTTATTGGTGGCGGGTGCGGGGCCGGTGTTTGAAATGGCGCGCGTCTGGCGGAATGGCGAAACCTCACCCCGCCACGCGCCGGAATTCACCATGTTGGAATGGTATCGCCCGGGCCTTGGCTTTGAGGGGCTGATGGCCGAGACCGAAGACTATGTCCGCGCTGTTGCGCCACAGATCGTCGCCCATGGCGCGGTGACCACCGATCTCAGACTGCCGTTCGAGCGCATCTCCATGGCGGAAGCTTTTGATCGTTGGTGCAATGGCCTTGATATTCTGGCGACCGATGGCGATGCGGCGCGATTGCACGCCGCCGCGCAGGCCGCCGGCTTCGCCACACGTGCGGATGAGGGGTGGGAGGATTTGTTCTTCCGCTTACTGCTGGAACATATCGAACCAAATCTCGGCCGTGGCCGCGCGAGTTTCCTGACGCATTGGCCGGCGCCGCAAGCAGCCCTTGCGCGGCGCGACCCGGCGGACCCGCGCGCGGCACTCCGCTTTGAACTAATCGTCGCGGGGTTGGAGCTCGCCAATGCCTTTGATGAGTTGACCGACCCCGCCGAACAACGTGCGCGCTTTATCGCCGATACCGCCGAACGCCGCCGCATCAGCGGCGAGCATGGCTGGGAAGTTGATGAGGATTTCCTGGCGGCCCTGGAACACGGCATGCCTGCCACGAGCGGCATCGCGCTTGGCTTTGATCGGCTGGCGATGCTCGTTTCCGGCGCGCGCGAAATTGGCGATGTGCTGTGGTTGTGACGCGCCTATCCGGCGCGGCGCAGGATTTCGAGCATCGCGCTACTTTCTTCTCGCGGCAGGCCGTAAAACACAAAAACATAAGGGTCTGAGGCTTCAAACACCGATGGATCAGGGGAGGCGCGCTGCATCGTCGCGCGATCCAGGTCAGCCATGGGGTGCCAGGCGCCCTTCAACTCAAAAAACACATCATAACCCAGCGCATCCAGATAGGCCGGCACGGCATAGGTGCTGCCCTGGCGGTGGCGTTCTTCCAGTTCCAAAGTCAGTACCGGGCGGCAACGCAGCAAGGTTTCGCGCGCGCCGCGCAGGATTTCATATTCGGCGCCCTCGGCATCCAGCTTGATGGCGGTTACATCGGTCAGCGCGAAATCATCCAGGGTGCGCATCGGCACGGTGAAGCGCTCCACCGAAACACGGGCCGAGACATGCGCCGCATAATCCTTGGCGGTGCTCGCCCATTGTTCCTGCGCCACCCCATCCAGCACCGGCATGGCAAGGGTGATGCTGCCCTGGTGATCGCCAAGCGCCAGATGGTGGCATTCCACATTGGCGGGATCCCCGCCAAAGGCCGCCCGCAGTGCCGCTTGCAGCCTGGCATAGGCGCTGGGCAGGGGTTCAAAGGCCAGCACGCGGCTGCCCGGCAGGCGCGCGAGCGGGATGGTCAGCAGCCCATCATGCGCGCCGATATCCACCAGCGTGCCTGGGCGATGCAGCAGGCGATGGAAATTTTCCTCATCCATGACGAATTTTTCCCCTTTGGCCCTTGGCTTCGCCTAAGCTTCCCGAAACAGGCTCCGGGAGCGAAACATGCCGATGCGTCTTTGTCAGCTTATCTATACCTCTCGCCCCTTCGGCTTCAATGCGCCAATGCTGGATGATATTCTGACCATGGCGCGGGCGCGCAACACTGAAAACGCGATTACCGGCGCCTTGATCTGCCGCGCCGATATGTTCATGCAAATGCTGGAAGGCCCCCGCGCGGCGGTGACGGAGACCTTCGGGCGCATCCTGGCTGATGATCGCCATGTGGAGGTGGCGCTGCTGCATGTGGGCGATACGCCGGAGCGCCTCTTCCCCGATTGGACCATGCGCGATGACCCACCGCAAAGCTGGATGTGGAACCAGGCGGAAGTGCGCGAAGGTGCGATGCAGGAAGCAAGCGCCGCGGCGGCCTATTCCGTATTTCGTCGGCTATCGCGGCTGCCGCCGGAACGCCGGGCTGTCTGAATGCTAATCGGCCGTCCAACCACCATCCACCAGCAGGGCTGAACCCGTCATCAGCGCGCCGGCATCGCTTGCCAGCAGCAGAATCGCGCCCATCAGATCTTGCACCTGGCCCACGCGGCCAAGCTTTATCTTGGCTTCCACCTGCTCGCGAAAGCCAGGCGCGGCCAGGAAGGGTTTTGTGAGTGGCGTTTCGATAAAGGTGGGGCAGAGCGTATTCACGCGAATGCCATGCGGCGCGAGTTCGACCGCCATGGCTTTGGTGAGCCCCTCAATCGCCCATTTGGACGCGCAATAGATCGTCCGATTGGGCGCGCCGACATGCCCCATTTGCGATGAAACATTGATGATGGAACCGGGGCGCTTCGCGGCCAGTAGGCGCTTGGTCACTTGCTGCGCGAGGAAGAACGCCGCGCGCACATTGAGCCCCATCACCGCATCGAAATCATCCGGCGTGACATCAGGGAATGGCTTGGGGCGATTCGTGCCGGCATTGTTGACCAGAATATCGAAGGGCTCGGCTGCCGTGATCGCGGCTTCCGTCGCCACCAGATCATTCACATCCAAGGCCAGAGCCTCTGCCGCACCGCCCTTGGCGCGGATCGCCGCCGCTGCTGCTTCAATCTCATTGGCGCTGCGGGCCAGCAGCGTGACATGCGCGCCCTGATCCGCGAGCGCCGCAGCGGCGGCAAGGCCAATGCCGCGGCCAGCGCCAGTGACCAGCGCGCGGCGGCCGTCAAGCCGGAAGGAAGGGGTGCGGGGCAAATCCATGATGGCCATTCCTGAAGCGTTGTTGTCGTTGTTATCGCAAGCCAAGCGCGGCGCGCCAATCCGCGAAGCGCACCAGCCGCACACCCTGCCGACGTGCAGCACGAATCTCGGCGGCACTTGGAAAGCCGCAATAGGGCAGGACGGGCGGTGAAGCACCCTTAGCCTCGCCCTGCGCCAGCACGCGCAAGACTTCGCTGATCATCGGCAAGGCCGCTTCATGCAGCAACCGCGCAGCGGTGGAAGCGGAAACGCCCGCAGGCAAGGCATGGGCGCGCTGTGCCAACACTTCCCCGGCATCAATGCGCGCTGCGATGCGATGGATGCTGACGCCCGTCGCCCCCAGCCCTTCCTGCAAGGCCCAAAAGGCTGGGATGGGGCCGCGATGGCGCGGCAGTAGCGATGGGTGGACGTTCACGCCCCCCAGCGGCGCCAAAGCCAGCGTTTCCAGCGTGAAAATCTGATCGAAATGAAAGGAGAGAATCACATCAGGCCGCGCCGCCCGCAATGCGGCGTGACAGGCGGCGGCATTCACATCTTCAACCTCCAGCAGCGCAATGCCGCGCGCGCGCGCCATCTCCGCCAAGCCCCGTTGCCCACGGATCCGCGCCACGAGTGAAGGCAGCACGAAATTCACGTAAAGATAGGGTAGGAAACGCACACCCGAACGGCGCATATGCCGCCAGAATTGCCCAAAGGCGCCACCCGCTACGGCGCGATAGGGTGTTGATCGGCCAATCAGCACCAACTCCGCCGTATGGGCTTCCACAAATGCCCGCACGGCACCTGCGCTGGCCAGGCTTTCCAGCGTGAATAGCGCGATGCGGAGCGGCGGCGCTTCACTCACCCGCTGCGCCGCCCCGCTTCAATCCGCCGCGGTGGCATAGGGAATATTGCGCCCGCCATAGCGGCGCACGCGGATATTCGCCTGTTCCGCATGGCCCGCGAAACCTTCCAGCATGCAAAGGCGAGAGCAATATTCGCCGATCATGGTGGAAGCCTCATCGGTTAGTACGCGCTGATAGGTGCAGGTCTTCATGAATTTGCCGACCCAAAGCCCACCCGTGTAGCGCGCGGATTTTTTGGTCGGCAAAGTATGATTGGTGCCGATCACCTTATCGCCATAGGAAACATTGGTGCGCGGGCCCAGGAACAGCGCGCCGTAATTTGTCATGTGCTGCAGGAAGTAATCCGGATCGCGTGTCATGACCTGCACATGTTCGGATGCGATGCGATCAGCTTCGGCCACCATTTCATCTTCACTGTCGCAGATGATGACCTCGCCATAATCTTCCCAGGCTTTGCGCGCGATGGCGGCGGTGGGCAGGATGCTGAGCAGGCGTTCAACCTCGGCCATGGTCTCGCGCGCCAGTTTTTCGGAAGTGGTCAGCAGCACCGCCGGTGAATTCGGGCCGTGTTCCGCCTGGCCCAAAAGATCAGTTGCGCAAATCTCACCATCCACGGTTTCATCGGCGATAATCAGGGTTTCCGTGGGACCCGCGAAAAGATCAATGCCAACGCGGCCATAAAGCTGGCGCTTGGCTTCCGCGACAAAGGCATTGCCGGGCCCGACCAGCATATCCACGGGCGAAATGCTCTCCGTACCCAGCGCCATGGCGCCCACCGCCTGAATACCGCCAAGGCAATAGATCTCATCCGCGCCGGCCAGATGCTGCGCCGCCACAATGGCGGGGGCGGGCCGGCCTTCAAAAGGCGGCGCGCAGGTGATGATGCGCTTGCAGCCCGCGACCTTGGCCGTCACCACCGACATATGAGCCGAAGCGAGCAACGGATATTTGCCGCCAGGCACATAGCAGCCAACCGAATTGACCGGGATATTGCGATGGCCCAGCACCACGCCCGGCAGGGTTTCCACTTCAATATCGCGCAAAGCCGCCTTTTGATGTTCGGCGAAATTGCGCACCTGGGTCTGCGCAAAGCGGATATCTTCCAGGCCGCGCGGCGTGAGCTGATCCAGGCAGGCTTGGATTTCGCCCTCACTCAGGCGGAAATTCTGCCGGTCCCATTTGTCGAAGCGGATGGAAAGCTCTCGCACCGCGGCATCACCGCGCGCCTTGATATCGGCCAGGATGCCCTCAACCGTCGCGCGCACCTTGGCGTCATCTTCCGCCACCGCATCCGCATCCCGCCCCCGCTTCAGAAAACGCGCCATGTCCTACCCCTTTCCGGCTGCTCCCCCGTGCTTGAAGCTCCCAGGGCGGGCAGTCAAGCGGAGCATTTTCAAGCCGAGTGGAAGCACTTGGCGACTCGGAAAATGCGACCAAATAAAAGCGTGTTTGACCGAGCGGCATAACGGGGGAAGTATTCCCCTATGAACGCAGCCGAATTGCTCGCCCCTATCGTGGGGCAGAAGAATTGCCTCATTGAGGATGCCGATATCGCCCCTTACGCGGTGGATTGGCGCGGTACCTATCGCGGCACGCCGCGCGCCGTGCTGCGCCCAGGCTCGGTCGAGGAGGTTGCGGCCTCCGTCCGCGCCTGCGCCGCCGCCGGGCTGGCCATTGTGCCGGCTGGTGGGCGCACCGGGCTTTGTGGCGGGGCGGTGGTGCAGGATAACGGCCCGCCCGCAGTGGTGATGAGCCTTGAGCGGCTCAACCGCATCCGCGATGTGGATGCGAAGGATTTTTCGCTGGTCGCGGAAGCGGGCTGCATCATCCAGAATGTGCAGGAAGCGGCGGCGGCAGCGGGCAGGCTTTTCCCGCTTTCCTGGGGCGCGCAGGGCTCGGCCATGGTGGGTGGGGCGCTTTCCACCAATGCGGGCGGCATTCGCACCATTCGCTGGGGCAATGCGCGCGATCTGGTGCTCGGGCTTGAAGTGGTGCTGCCTGATGGGCGCGTGCTGAATGATTTGCGCCGCGTGCGCAAGGACAATAGCGGCTATGCTTTGCGCCATTTGTTCCTTGGGGGCGAAGGCACGCTTGGCATCATCACGGCGGCCGCGCTGCGCCTGGTGCCGGCGCTCAAGCGCGTGGAGACCGCCTTTGTCGCCGTGCCATCGCCCGATGCAGCGCTGTCGCTTTTGTCGCGCATGTTGGAATCGGGCGCAGATGTGATTGCCTTTGAATTGATCCGCAAGGAATGCATGCAGGTGGTGGAACGCTTGGGGCTGCGCACGCGCATGCCGATGGCCTTGGAAAGCCCATGGTATGTCATGGTGGAAATCGCCGCCGCACATCCGGCCGTGCCGCTTAAGGAAATGCTGGAAGACACGCTGGCGGAAGCGGCGGAAGCGGGCGATTGCACCGATGCCGTGCTGGCGGCAAATGAGGATCAGCGCGCCGGCTTTTGGCGTATTCGGGAAGACTATCCGGATTGCCAGCGCCGCAACGGGCCTTATGTCGGCACCGATACCGCCGTGCCGGTTTCATCCGTGCCGCGCTTTCTGGCGCGTGTTGAACAGGAATTGGTCGCCAATTGGCCGGAAGGTGAGCTGTTCATGATCGGCCATGCCGGGGATGGGAATATCCATCTCGGCATGGGGGCGCCCAAGGGCATGGATTACAAGGATTGGGCATCGCGCGCGGCGGGGCTGGAATCGCTGGTGAATAGCATTGCGGTGGAAATGGGCGGCAGCTTCAGCGCCGAACATGGCATTGGCCAATCCAAGCGCCACGCCATGGCATCGCTGAAGGACCCGGTGGCGCTGGATGTGATGCGCGCGATCAAGGGCGCGATTGACCCCGATAGCCTGATGAACCCCGGCAAGATGCTGCCGGGGTAAGCCACCTGTCAGGGGCGAGCCATCAGCCGTTTTGCCTCAGCAAGGCAGGCGGCGTGATCGGCGGCGCAGCCCCCTGCAATCCAATAGGCCTCAACCTTCGCCAGTAGCGCGCCGAGTGCCGGGCCGGGGGAAGCACCTTCTGCCAAAAGATCCCGCCCCTGCAAGGGAAAAACCGGTGCGGCTTCGCCGTGCAGCGTCGCGCGCAGCGCGTTGCGCAACGGCGTGGCGCCTTCCCGCGCATCCGCCAACCATAGCGCAGCTTCCTGCGTTTCCAACGCCACCGCCGCATGGCGCGCGCGCCAACGGCGAAATTCTGCCGCGTCAACCGCCGCGCCAGGCATTTCGGCTTCCTGCAGAAAACGCAGCGCGCGAGTCTCAGCCAATGAGAACTTCAAGCGCGCCGCAAGCCCAGGCGCCGCACCGCCCAAAGCCGCCAGCCGCAGCAAGGGTTCTGCCGGCGCGCCGAATGCTACCAGCCGCGCGACGCATTCAATATCCGGCGCAGCAATTTCCGGCAGGATGGCGGGCAGTACGCCAAGCTCCGCCATCAGTTGCAGCGCTGGCGCAGGTTCCGCCACCATCAGGATGCGCTTGATCTCCATCCAAATACGCTCAACGGAAAGCCGCGCAAGGCCGGGGATGGCGGCACGGATGGCGCGCAACGCCGCCGCATCCGGTGCACCCTTGCCATAGCGCGCCTGAAAGCGAAAAAACCGCAGTAACCGTAGATAATCCTCGGCCAAACGCGTCTCTGGATCACCAACAAAGCGCACCACACCGCGCGCCAAATCATCGCGCCCACCGAAATAATCATGCAGCACGCCATCCGCGCCAAGCGACATGGCATTGATGGTGAAATCGCGCCGCGCTGCGTCTTCGCGCCAATCGGTGGTCCAGGCGACTTCGGCATGACGGCCATCGGTCAGCACATCGCGCCTCAGCGCCGTTACTTCAATCGGCTGATGATCCCACACCGCGGTCACCGTGCCATGCGCGAGGCCGGTCTCAAAGACCTTGCAGCCGGCAGCGATCAACCGCGCGATGATCTCTTCAGGCGGCAGCGGTGCCGCGACATCCACATCCGCAACAGGCAAGCCCGCCAGCGCATCGCGCACCGCGCCACCCACCGCGCGGCTACAGGGCAAAGCGGCCAAAACCTTAGCCGTAGCAGGCGCGGTCAGGAATGCCGGAAGCTGCTCTAGGCGTTTCTCAGTGCCGGTCATCGCCGCGGCTCCATATGGCCTGGCGTAATTTCGGTGCCATCAATGCGCGCAGGGACGTATTTCGACCCCGGCGCGCTGGCACGGGACAGCCCATACCAAAGCGCACCCGCCAACATCAGCGCCGCACCGCAGCCGGCCAGCACGAGCAATATACTACCTGGCTCGCGCCCCGGATTCATCCGGCGCCAGACGAAAAACGCCGCGAAGGGTGCCAGGAACAGCAGGGCTTCGATCAGATAGGGCACGGGCTTATCCCGTCGTTGTGGGCCGGAGCATTTTCAAGCCAAGTGGCTTCACTTGGCGACTCGGAAAATGCGACCAAACTAAACTCGCTCAATCTTCGCGCAGCACGGAAGCAAGCGTCACCAATACGGAAGCGGTAGCACCCCAGATATAATGGCGATCATGCGGCCAGACCCAGAATTCCCGCGTCTCACCGCGAAATTCGCGCGACCGGCGTTCAGGCTTGGCGGGATCGGTCACATGGGCCAGAGGATATTCGAAGGTCTCCGCCACTTCCCCCGGATCAGGCTTCAGCGCAAAGGGCGGGCGGAGCAGCGCCACCACCGGCGTTACCAAAAAGCCCGTGCCGGTCAGCAAGGGCGGCAATTCGCCGACAATCTCCGGCAAGCCAGAATGCAGGCCGATTTCTTCCTCAGCCTCCCGCAGCGCCGCCGTCACCGGGTCTTCGCCTGCTTCAAGCCGGCCGCCGGGGAAGGAAACCTGCCCCGCATGCGCCTTCAAATCAGCGGAACGTAAGGTGAGCAACACGGTCGGTTCCGGGTGCAGCACCAGGGGCACCAGCACCGCCGCCGGCGTCATCCGCCCCCCGGCGCGCGCGGCGCGTTCCACATCTTCCCTTGGTGCAGGCCGATCCGCGCGTAACCGTAAGGGATCAGCAATGCGCGCCTGCAGCGCTTCAACCGTCAGCGGAAAAGCCAGCGCCCCGCTCACGCTTCCGGCAGATCCAGGATGGGCGCTTCGTCTATGGGGAAGAACATCCCCTCACTCCAAACGCCGAGCACCTGGCGGCCATTCAGTGTTTCAGGCTGGGCGAGCGCCACCAATTCGTAAAACACCGCGCGATTGATCCGCGCCTCCAGCCCGGGACGCACGGTGATATAGGGGCGCGGTTCGCGGCTAACGGGGTCAAGATGCACGCGGATTGGATGTTCCGCATCGGCGGTCACCATTTCATCCAGATTGGTGCGGAAGCTCAGGCATTGGCGCGGCGCACCATCGCCGCAATCACAATCGCGCCAGAACAGTTCAACGGCGATAAAGGGTGCGTCTTCAACTTCAATCCGCCCACGCTCCACCGGTGTTTCCAGGATATAGGACCCATCCGCACCCCGTTTCAGCACCGAACCGAACAGGCAGACCATTTCCTTCCGGGCGATCGGGCTGCCGCGGTAATACCAGGTCCCGTCGCGGGCGATACGGATGGCAAGGTCTCCGGCGTCATGGGGCTGGCGGGGCGCGCGCCCTTCCATCACATCGGCATGCGCGTGATTTCGTCCTTTCGCCGCATCCTGAAACGCCATAATCTATGCTCGACCCTTGCCGTATGACCCCAAGCCACCCAACCTCACCAAAGGCGGGGACGAGTCCCGAAACCCGATGCCAGCAATATAGGGAGCCTATCCCGCATGCGTGAAGGTGCTGAAGCTCAGGAAGCGACATTCCTGGTGCAGGAAGTTGAAAAACTGGGCCAAAAGCTGGCTGGCGTCAGGGCCGCCATCGGCGCGGCCATTTATGGCCAGGGCGATGTGGTGGAACAAAGCCTGATCGGGCTGCTCTCGGGCGGGCATGTGCTGCTGGTGGGGGTGCCGGGCCTGGGTAAGACCAGGCTGGTGGAAACACTCGGTCAGGTGATGGGGCTGGACGCCAAGCGGGTGCAATTCACGCCCGATCTGATGCCGGCCGATATCCTGGGCAGTGAGGTGCTGGAAGACCAGGCCGATGGCCGGCGCGGCTTTCGCTTCCTGAAGGGGCCGATCTTCTGCCAATTGCTGATGGCCGATGAGATCAACCGTGCCTCGCCCCGCACGCAATCGGCCCTTTTGCAGGCCATGCAGGAACAGCGGGTCGCGATTGCCGGGGAAATCCACCCCTTGCCGCGGCCCTTCCATGTGCTGGCAACGCAAAACCCGATCGAACAGGAAGGCACCTACCCCCTGCCGGAAGCGCAGCTCGACCGGTTTCTGCTGGAAATCGCCATCACCTACCCGGATGAGGCCGCGGAACGTGCCATGCTGCTGGCGACCACTGGTGCTCCAGAGGCACCCCCGCCCCAGGCGCTCACCGCCGCTGATTTGATGGCCGCGCAAGCCCTGATCCGCCGCATGCCGGTGGGGGAGAAGGTGCTGGAAGCGATCCTGCGCCTGGTGCGCGGCGCGCGGCCTGAGACCGCCAGCCTGCCGATTGTGCGCGACAGCCTGGCCTGGGGTCCCGGCCCGCGTGCGGCGCAGGCGCTGATGCTCGCCAGTCGTGCGCGCGCTGTTCTGGATGGGCGGCTTTCGCCATCGCTGGATGATGTGCTGGCTTTGGCCGAACCCGTGCTGCGCCACCGCATGGCGCTCAATTTCGCCGCGCGGGCGGAAGGGGCCAAACTTGCCGATGTGATCGCCGCGCTGAAGGCCGATCTTGGCTGAGGCCGCGCATAACATCGTAACGGCGCGGGCCGAGGCGCTCGGCGCCCGCCTGCCGCCTTTGGTGGTGAAGGCCGAACGCATCGCGGCGACGGTAATGCAAGGCGTGCATGGCCGGCGCCGGTCCGG
>JADCES010000108.1 GCA_020250005.1 Roseomonas sp. | reverse complement strand
GCACCGCCGCAATACTGCCATCCCCATGGCATTACCTCATGCAGCGCGGGTGTTTCCCAAACCGCGCAAGCTGATCTAGCCTTGCAACGCTAGAACCCGAGGTCCCATGGCCGCGCCACGTCTGCTCCTGAAGACTGATCTTGCCGGGCTGCAACCCTTGCTGTTGCGCGGCCAGCCGGTGCAAGCGCTGCATCAGCGCCTGACCGACCAACTCACCGCCCGGGGCGCGCCCGCCGCGCTGTTTGCCGAGCCCATTACCGGCGCCGGGGCCATTTCCTGGTATGGCGAGGCCGCCGGCGAACCCCAGTCGCTGCCCACGCTTTCCAGCGCCCGCCGGGCAGAGGCTGAAGCGGCACTCACGCGCCAGCTTCAGGCTCTGGAACCACTGCTGGATGATGCCGAAATCGGCCCGCTGCTCCGCCGCGCCTTGGTGCTGCCGAGTACGGATTCCATCCTGGTGCTGGATGGCCAGATCATCCTGACCGGCTGGGGCTTGGCGCCACGCGACATCGCGGAAGACCCCTCCGCGCTCGCCGCGCAACTTCGCCGCGTCATGGGACCTTATTCGCAGCGCCTGGCCTCCGCGCCCGATGGATTTCTGACAAACACCGCCTCGGCCGCAGCCGCGCCCGCAGCCCCTGCCGCGCTATCATCCGCCGCACCCCGCACAGCAGCACCGCCACCACCGCCTCCCCCACCCGCGCCCGCCACGGCCATCGCGCCGCGCGCGCCCTTTGGCGGGGCGGCTTGGCTGCTGCCTTTGCTCGTTCTGGTGGCACTGATTTTCCTCGCACTCGGCTTCTGGCTCGCCTGGATGCACATGCAGCGCGATCTGGCGGGGCGGCAGCAAAGCGTCTCGATCGTGGATGATGCCGCCACGCGCAACGCCATCCGCCTGCAACGCGAAACCAATGAGGCGTTGGAGCGTGACCTGGAACGCATGCGCCGCCTGGCCGCGACCCCCAATGTCTGCACGCCCGAAGGCCCGCTTGGCCTGAACCCACCGCCGGAACGCCAACCGGTGCGCCCTGAGAGCGTGCCGCCCGCCATTCCGCAACGCCAGGGCGAGGCACCGCGACCCTTTAGCGGTTCACTCGCGCAATTACTGGAACATGCGACGGTGATGATCGCCTCCGCCGGGCCGGCGGGAATTGGCCATGGCAGCGGATTTTTCATCGCGGGCGATCTGGTGCTGACGAACGCGCATGTCGTGCAGCAGGCCGATCCCAATCAGATATTCGTCATGTCGCGCGCCATGGGCCGCGCGGTGAAGGCGCAGCTTGTCAGCATGACGCGTGGCGCGGGCGGTGGCCCGGTTGAACCAGGCATGCTGGATGTTGCGCTGCTCAGGCTGCCGGAAGCGGTCGCCGGTGCGCAGCCACTCGCGCTCACACCCACGGCCGATAAGCTTTTGGATGTGGTGGCGGCGGGCTATCCAGATTCCGTCGTGCGTGTTGAACAGGGCATGCAGGAATTGCAGCAGGGCCGGCTTGGCACGCCGCCGGAATTGGTACTGACGCGGGGCAGTATCAGCACCATTCAGAGGCTCGAAAATGGCCTCGTGGTCATGCCGCATTCCGCTGATATCTCGCCGGGCAATTCGGGCGGGCCGCTCGTGGATACATGCGGGCGCGTGGTGGGCATCAATACCTTTGTCAGTTTCGCGACCCAGGTCGCGGATCGCGTGAAATACGCACAAAAAGCCGAAAGCATACTTCCCTGGCTGCAACAGCAGAATGTGCAGGCGGCGGTGAAGGCTGAAGCCTGTGAGCCGGTGACCCCCGGCCTGCCGGCAACACCTCAGCCACCCGCCAATGCGCCCGCCACGCCGTCGGCACCCGCGCCCCCTGCCGGGGCCGGGGCGCCGCGCTAAAGCGGCGCCGCGCGCATGTCAGGTTCCGGCGATGGCAGCCTGATTGCCACCACCCGCAATGCGGAATTGCAGGTGCTGGGCACGGGCGGGCAGCTTGCCGTCCAGGCCTGGGATCAGATCACCGGCTATCTGCGCCGCGCCCGCAGCCCCGCCCATGCCGCGCTTTTTGCCGAACCCAATCCGGATGCAGATCGCGGCATCACGGATTGGTATGCAACGGGTCAGGGCGCCGCACCACCGCTGGAAACGCTACCCGAAGCGGCCCAGGATGCAGCGCGCGCCGAATTCGCGCGGCTTTATGGCGATATCCGCGAAGAAGCTGATCGGCTGCGCGCCAGCACGCGCGAAAGTGAGCGGTTTCTCGGTGAATTGATCGCCCTTGCGCTGATCACGCCCGCGACCGATTGCCTGCGCGTGATCGGCGGCCAGCCCGTGCTGGTCGCTTGGGGCCATGCGAAGCTGGGTGAGTCACCCAGCCCCGAATTGCTGATCGGCATGACACGCCGGCGCGGGGCTGGCTTGGCGCCGATGCAGATTGTTGGCCCGCCAGTAGAGCAACCCGCGAAACGGCCACTGCTGTTCTGGCTGTTCGGCCTGCTCGGGCTTTTGCTGTTGTTGCTTTTATTGCTGCTGCTCTGGCGCGACCCCTTTGGCTGGTTCAAGGCCGCGCTGCCGCAATGCGTGGTGCAGCCAGGCAATGCTGAATTGCTGGATGAACTCCGCGCCGCGCAAGCACGCGAGGCAGCGCTGCGCGGCGATATCGCGCGGGAGATACTGCGCCTTGGGGATCGGCGCACTGCCTGCCCGCCGCCCGAGCCGCCGCCCCCGCCGCCGCGCCGTGTGGAGCAAACCCCGCCGCCCCCGCCACCACGTCAGGAAGATGCGGAACGTGCCCGGCGCGAAGGGGCGCGCAGCGGACGGGTACAAATCATCCTGGCGTGGGATGATCGCAATGATCTTGACCTGATGATGATCTGCCCAAATGGCGAAAGGCTCTATTTCGATCATCGCCGCGCCTGCGGGGCCGAATTGGATGTGGACCGCAATGCGGGCAATAGCGCGCTGACGGCAACGCCGGTGGAGAATATCGTCTTTGCGGCGGAACCCGCGCCGGGGCGCTATCGGATCATGGTCTGGCATTTCCAGAACAACCCGCCTGCGCCGGCATCTTCACCCTATCGCGTGACAGTGAAGCGCGAAGGCCGGCCGGATCAGGTGTTCACCGGGCGTGTGGCGGCCGGGCAGCAAGTGGAAGTGGGGCATTTCGATGTGCCCTGATGCGCCATGCAGCCGCTGATCACCCTCCCGCTTGATGCCTATCGTCCGATCCTGCCGGCAGGGCAGGATCACGCGGCGGCGCATCGCACCCTGACAGCGCTTTTGCGTGACACGCTGGGGCCGGAAGTCACCGGCTTTTTCGCGCCCGTCAGCGTGACGGAGCAGGGCCTGAGTTTCTTCGCCCCGGAAGGCCGCGTGGCGCGGTTTGCCGAGTTGGATGCCACAGGGCGCGACAGGCTGCGTGCCGAGATTGGCCGGATCATCAGCGCGCTCCGCCGAGCCGCTGCGCTCGCGGCGGCCAATGATCCCGCAGCTTCCGGGCATCTGCCCGCGCTGGTGGCTGCCGCGATTGAAATCCCGAGTTTTGAGCAGGTTTTCGCCCATGAAGGCCGGCCTGTGCTGGCGGGCTGGGGGATGGCGCCGGCCAATGCGCCGGGCGGGCTTGGGCTGTTGCGCGACTTGGATGATGGCAAGCCCGCCGAAGCGCCTGCCCGTTTGCCCCTGGCCGCGCTTGGTGCGGCTTTGCTTGCGCTGTTCCTGCTGGGCGCCTTGGCGGCCTTGGCCTCACCCTGGATCGCGCGCTGGCTGCCGCCAGAGCCCGGCATGTGCCGTGTGGAGCAGGGCGATCTGGATGCCATGCTCACATTGCTGCGCGAAAGGGAACGCGAGAGGGAACTGCGCCACCGCCTGGCCGTGCTGCAAGAAGAACTCGGCCGCCGTCGCGCGGAATGCCCGTTGCCGGAACCGCCACCGCCACCGCCGCCACCGCCACCGCCATCGCCTCCGCCGCCGCCAGCACCAGAGCCGCCGCGCCAGCCCGAACCAAGGCCGGAACCGCCGCCGCCACCACCTCCGCCGCCGCGGCCAACGCCACCACCACGGCCCGCCGAAAGACCGCTGGAACGCCCACCCAATGTTGAGCCCTGCAATACTCAGGTCCAAAGCGGTGGGCGCGGCATTACCGAAACGCGGCATTATCTGGGGCCCAATCCCGGGCGCGTGACCATTCCCTACAACACGCGGATGGAACCAGACCGGATCCGGGTTTATCACCGCGGACGGTCACTGGCGGAAACACCTGGGTTTGTTTCCGGCAATGGCGCGATTTCCTTCGACTGGAACCCGCCGCGCGGGGGTTCGGCTGAAGACTATGTGGTCACGGTGGAAGTCATGGGCACGCCCGGATCACCTTCCACGCGTTGGGATTACACGATTGGCTGCCCCGGGGGCGGGCGGTAATGGAATTGCGATGATTTCGCCGTAAAGCTGCGCGGGTGCTGCCATAGTGGTGGAATAATTCGTTCTGATCGAAGGGAGTCTACGCCCATGACCGTTTTGGCCCTGGCCCGCCGCAAACCCACGCTAAAGGGTGCGGCGGCGTTGCTGTCACTGTCCTTGCTGCTGCCCGCCTGCCAAAACCCAAATATCGGCGCGAGCGGACAGCCGCTGACGGCTGAGCAACAAGCCATGCGCCAGCAATCGCAGCGCTGGAACCAAACGGCGGCGACGGGTGCGCTGGCGGGGGCAGCGACGGGTGCTGCGGCGGCTGCCGCTTTTGGGCGCGGCAATACGGGCCAGAATGCGCTGATCGGCGCAGGGATTGGCGCGCTGGTTGGGCTTGCGGCCGGTATGGCGGTGGCGGAACGCAATCTTGGCTTTGAAAATCGCGAGGCCAATGCTTCCCAGCGCATCCAATCCGCGCAGCAAGTTGCCAATAATCTGAACAATACTGCCGCCGCTTCCGAACAGGTCGCGAAGCAGAATCAACAGCGCCTAGCGCAGCTTGATCGGCAATATCGCGCGGGCCAGATCACCGCCGCGCAATATCGCGCTGAAACCGCAACCATGCGCCAGGATGCGGAACTGATGCGCAAGACCGCTGGCGAGGCGCGTGATGCGCGCCAGCGCCTGGTGGCCAGTGCGCGGCAAGTGCCACAATTGATGAATGAGGAAGCAAAAATTGATCAGGCGCAGCGCCGGCTGGAAGCGGCGGCAGATGATCTGGAATCGGCACTTCGCCGCGTGCCGACGGGCTGATCCGCCATGAAGCTGAAATCCTTTCGCACCATCGCACCGCTTTTTCTGTTGGCAGGTTGCGCCGGTGCCGGCGCGGGCCCCGCTTCCGAACGCGGCTTTTTCACTGGCATTGGTGCCGCCGTGAGCGGTGAGGATGTGCGTGGCGCGCAACGGTTGGAAAGTGCCGCCGCATTGCAGGAACGCGCCGCGCAAATGGCGGCTGAGCGTAATGCCGCCGCGCAAGCCGAAGCGGCGCGCAGCGGGGCGGCGGTGCGTGCTGCCGAAGCACGGCTTGCGGCGCAGCAGCGCGGCCTTGCCGAGCAACGCGCAACCCTTGAACGGCTACGCGCTGAGCGTGCGCAAAACCCGGCTGCGGCCGCCGAGGGCGTGCGCCTGCAATCGGAATTGGACGCGCAGGAACGCGAGATTCGCGCCGCCGCCGCGCGCTCTGGCGGGCCATCAGCCGATCAGGTGCAGCGTATCGAACGCCGCGCGGGTGAATTGGATGCGGCCTTGCAGCGCTTTGGACGGATTTGAAGCGACGCTTAGCCTATTCGTCCAGCGATTCCGGCAAATACCCCGTGCGCAGCACATGCGGCCAGGCGTGGTTGGCGCCGACCGCTTCTGCCCGCCGCGCGGCAGCTTCCCAGTCATAGACAAGGGAAACCAGCTCCGCCATCGGCTTCACCCCTTCTGCGGCATGGATGATGGCGTAGCGCGCATGGGGTGATCGCGCTTCGGCACGATGGGGATGATCACCGCGCGTCACCCGAAAGCCGGGCAGGCCAAGGCTACCGGGGTTGACCACAAGCGGGCCATCGCCGGGCATATGGATCACACTCGCCTGATGGCTATGGCCGCAGGGCACCACGCGGGCGGCCATACCATCTTCACCAAGCCTTTCGCGAATGGCGGACAGAGGCGATGGCATCAGCACCCCATGGCGTGGGTCTTCCAATAAGTTTTTCAGATCGGAAGAAGGCGTGCCATGGCAGGCAAGGATGCCGGGGGCGGGCGTCAGGCGTTCCGGCAAGGCGTAAAGCCAGGCGCGCTGATCGGCGGTGGTTTCCTGAAAGGCGAAGCCATCCTGACCCTTCAGCCCCTCGCCCACGCGATCCGTCAGCCAGCGATCATGATTGCCGCGGATGGTTGGAATATTCTTTTCCATCAGCAGGCGCGTTGTCTCTTCAGGCCAGCACATGCCGGAAGCGCAATCGCCAAGGCAGATGATGTTGGTGATGCCGCGACGGGCGATATCATCCAACGCGGCTTCCAAAGCGGCGACATTGCCATGGATATCGGAGATAACCGCAAGGCGCATGGGGTGGGGTCCTGTGTCCAAGGTGGCAGAATGGCATGGGGCGCGGCGAGCTTGAAGGGGCCCACGGTATGGGGCGCGAATCGCGGTCTGGGGGATCAAGATTGGCCGAAAAATCAACCAATGGTTGCAAATTTTTTACCCAACACAACACGGCTGAGGCGCCCCAGATGACACAAAGTTAATATTTTACGAACATAAGTTTTCTTGGCTAATATCAATGAAAGGGTTTGGAGCAGCCGGGCCTCAGGCTTCTGTTTCGTGTCCCGCCATAACGCCCAATCGCCTTTCGAGAGAAGGAAGCCACCGTGTCCGCCACCATCGGAAATGACCTGCTGATTGGCACTACTGGTAATAACTTCATTGACCTGCTCGCGGGGAATGACAGTTATGCTGGGCTTGCGGGGAACGATACCACTCTTGGTAATGATGGGAATGACTCGATCAGTGGGGATGATGGAAGTGACAGCATCCGTGGCGGCGATGGTGCCGACAGCATTGCTGGCGGCAATGGCGATGACCGAATTTTTGGTGACGCTGGGAGTGATTCGATTGATGCCGGTGCAGGTACTTTTGATAGTATTTGGTACAGCCAAACGGGTGGTGAGGCGATAACGGCGAATATCGGCCTCATTGGCCAGGTTAGAGGGGGCTATAATACCGCGACTGTGGCGACGGCCACGCAAGGCACCGATACGGTCATCAATTTCGAACAAATCGTTGGCAGTAGCAACAATGATTCCTTCAATGTCACTGGTGCTGCGACCTTCTATGCCGGCCTCTTTCTTTTCGCGAATTCCGGCAACGATACCATCATTAACTCTGCTGATCTTTACGGTCCCTACAGCAATGTTTTCGCTGATTATGACGCCGCAAGCACTAGTACAGGTTTCACGCGCGGTGTTTCCGTTGATCTTCAGACCGGCACCGATACCCTTGGCCGGCCTATTGGCAGCGCCACGGATTATGCCGGCACGGATAGGCTGGTTGGCGTGCGCGGCGTTGCCGCGACATCCCTGAATGACACCATTTACGGCACCGCCTTCGATGACCGGTTTAGGCCCTATGCGGGCAATGACATCATGGATGGCCGCGAAGGCTTTGACATAGTGGATTACGGAAACAATTCATCAAGCCAGGCGGTCAGCGTCAATCTTGTCACGGGGCGTGCCAATGATGGCCGTGGTGGCGCTGACACGCTTATCAGCATCGAACAAGTGCGCGCCGGCAGCGGCAATGACACGCTGCTTGGCAATGTTTTCGCCGAAGTCTTCCGCGGCAATGTCGGCAATGACAGCATTGATGGCGGGCTTGGGGGTGACCGTATTGACTATCTTGATACCGCAGCCACGTCCGGTGTTTCGGTCAACCTGATCACCGGGACAGCGACTGATGGCCGGGGCGGGATTGATAGTTTCACCTCCATCGAAAACGTCTTTGGCGGCGAATTGAACGACTATCTGGTCGGTATTGGGCAGGGGGGGCAGTCCACATCGCGCCTGCGCGGTGATGCGGGCAACGACACGCTTATTGGTATTGATGGCGAATATGTGGTTGCTGATTATGGCTCTCAGACTGTGGGGCTGAGTGTCAATCTGGCATCCGGCAGTGTGAATGATGGGATGGGCGGCATTGATTCGCTGGTCAATATCCGCGGTGCCCAGATGTTTGGCAATTTTGCCGATACGCTGATCGGGTCCAACGGGGATGATTGGCTGGCACCTTCGGCCGGCAATGACAGCATTGTTGGTGGCAACGGGTTTGATGTTCTTTCCTATGATGGCAACCCGACAAGGGGTGTTTCCGTCAATCTCGCCACCGGCACGGCGAATGATGGTGATGGCGGTACAGATATCTTCACCGGTATCGAAGCCGTTCGGACCAGCTATTCAAACGATACCGTTATTGGTGATAGTGGGTTTAATGCCATCGTGCTTGGCGCGGGTGCGGATTACGCGGATGCAGCGGGCGGGAGGGACGTGGTGTCCTATCGCTTTGGCTTCAGCCCGGGCTCAGTGGTTTATTCCTATAATGAATCGGGCAATGGCCGAGTTTTCTCTGGCGTGACGATTGACCTGGCGGCTGGACGCGCGACGGATTATGGCAATTCTGTTGATACCATCCTGAATTTTGAGGATGCCGAAGGAAGCGTGATGCATGATAGCATCTTGGGCTCCAGCGGCGACAATGAGCTTGATGGCTGGGAAGGCAATGACACCATCAATGCTGGCGCCGGCAATGACACGATCTTCAGTGATGCCGGCGACGACCTGTTCATGGGGGGCGCTGGCAATGACCTTTACCTGATGGACGCTGCCACAGGGAACGTGACCATTAACGATGCGTCTGGAAATGATACAGTTTCCTTGAACGGTATTGCTAACGATGAACTATTGGCAAGTGAAATTTCCAGTGTGGCCGGCATTGACGCGTTCGATCTTGCAGGTGGCGGAGATGTTATTCTGCACCTGACTGCCGCACGGGCCTCGAGTGTTTCGGGGACGGGCTTGTTCCGCGTTTTTGGTAGCAGTGGTGACCGCCTGGTCTTTGACGACACCGGCTGGGTGCGTACGGGAAGTTCTGGCGGCTTTGACACCCTGTCCAATAGCGCGGGCAACGCCACCGTGATTTCCTCCTCCGGGCTGGTGGCTTCCGATGTCGGTTCGGTGGTCACTGGCGGTGATGGCAATGACACGCTGGCTGGTGCCAATGGGGCCGATACGATTGATGGCGGCAATGGCGCAGATATCATCACGGGCTTTGGCGGCAGTGATTCCATGCTCGGCGGCGATGGTGCTGATAGCATCAGCGGTGGTGATGGTGCCGATACGGCGCTGGGTGGTGCCGGCAATGACCTGATACAGGGCAGCAACGGGAATGACAGCCTGTCTGGCGGTGATGGTGCGGATACGCTTTCCGGCGGCGGGGCCAATGCCAGTGACACGTTCAGTGGCGGCTTGGGCGATGACCTTTTCCTGGTTGGGGAGCAGTATGATAGTCTGCTGATTGATGCCGGCGGCAATGATACGATTTCGTTGCAGGGCGCCAGCGCTGATACAACCTCTGCACTCGCTGGTGACTTGAATGGTGTCAGTGGCTTTGAGGCTATCAATCTTGCGGGTTCGGGCCACCGGCTTGGGCTGACGGCAGCTTCCGTTATTGCGCTTTCGGATACTGATGTGCTGCGCGTTTTCGGCAGCGGCAATGATGTTCTTGTGTTTGAGGATACGGGCTGGAATCGCGGCGCAACCTCTAGCGGGTTTGTCACCTTCACCAATGGTGGCGCTACGGTGATTGCGGCTGAAAGCCTGGTGCCTGCGGCTACTGGTCCTACCGCTGGCGATGACGCGCTTTCTGGTACGTCCGGCAATGACGTGATTGATCTGCTTGCAGGGAATGACAGTTACCTTGGGCTGGCCGGCGGTGATTCCATCCTTGGTAATGATGGGGCTGATACGATTTATGGTGGCGATGGCGCCGATACCATCCTTGGCGGTGCCGGCAATGACCGCATCTACGCAGAGCTTGGCAATGATTCGGTGGATGCGGGTTCAGGCAATCAGGACCGTGTTCTCTATAATCAGACTGGTGGCGCGGCGATCACTGCCACCATTACGTCGAGCGGTGGTAGTTCAGGCGTCAATACGGCCATCGTGACAACGGCGTCGCAGGGCAATGACAGTCTGCAAGGTTTCGAAATCCTGATTGCTTCCAGCGGCGCGGATTCCATCACTGTAACGTCGGCAGCGACCGCGACTGAGCTTCTTTGGGTTTTCGGCGGCGGCGGAAATGACACTCTGGTGGACAACTACCGCCAAAATGGTGTGTTCGCTGATTTTACCTCGCCCAATGTCACTGCCGGCATTGTCGTCAATCTGGCTAATGGTACGGCGACCGATGGCTTTGGGAGTACGGATAGCCTTGTTGGCTTTACCGCAGTCAATGCCACGAACTTTGGCGATACCTTGATTGGCAGCGATTCCAATGATCGCTTCCGTGGCTGGGAAGGGAATGATTGCATCATGGGCGGCAATGGCGCCCAGGACATGATTGATTACAACTATCTCAGCGCCAGCTCGCAGGCGGTCAGCGTCAATCTGCTTGCCCAGCGTGCCAATGATGGGATGGGCGGTACCGATACGCTGATCAGTATTGAACAGGTGCGTGGCGGCTCTGGGAATGATACCATCATCGGTGACGGCGCCGACAATGTGATCCGCGGCAATGCCGGCAGTGACAGCCTGGATGGCGGGACCGGCACGGGCGATGTGGCGGATTATTCCTTCAATTCTCTTGCTGTCAGCGTAAACCTTGCCACAGGGCGTGGTGGGGATACTTCGACAGGCACTGACACGCTTGTGGGTTTTGAGCGGGTTTGGGGCAGTGCCTCGGGCGACACGCTGATTGGCAGCGTTAATGATGATGTGGTCCGCGGCAATGGCGGCAGTGATTCCATTGATGGCGGCCTGGGCAGTGCCGATGTGGCGGATTATCGCAATGCCACCACCGGCATTTCGGTGAATTTGGCAACAGGTGCCGCACAGGATGGCCAGGGCGGCATTGATACGCTTGTTGGCATTGAACGGGTTTGGGGGAGCACCTTCAACGACACGATGGTTGGCGGCAACGGCAACGACGTCTTTGATGGCGGGGAAGGGTCTGACGTTGCCGCATACAACGGTAATGCCAGCACCCAAGCCGTCAGTGTGAATCTTCTGGATGGTCGCGCAAGTGATGGCTTGGGCGGCACGGATACGCTGATCAGCATCGAAAATGTCTGGGGCGGTGCAGGCAATGATACCATCATTGGCGGCAATGGCGCTGAAAGTTTTTGGGGCAATAGCGGCAATGATAGCCTGCTTGGTGGCAATGGCGCCGATACGCTTGATGGCGGGTCCGGCAATGACACCATTACGGGTGGCGATGGGAGTGACCGCATCTTCGGTGGGACTGGGAGTGATTCGATTGATGCGGGTGCTGGTACCAGTGATGTCATCAGTTTCAACCATACCAGCGCGCAGGCGGTTTCAGCCACCATCAGCGCGATTGGCGGCAGTGCCGGCAGCAATTACGCGGCGGTAAACTCGGCCAGCCAAGGCAATGACACCATCATTAACTTTGAAAATATCCAAGGTAGTTTTGAGAATGATGGTTTTACCATCAATAGCGCCGCCACGGATAATGCGCTGCTCACGGTTTTTGGTAGTATCGGCGCTGACACCATTGCGGTGAATATCGCCAGCAATGCAGTGATGGCAGACTACAATACCATCACGGGCTCAACGAATTTTACACGCGGCGTCATTGTTGATCTCAACGCGGGCACTGCGGATGACGGGCGCGGCGGCATCGAGTCACTGATTGGCGTGCGGGGTGTGAACGGGTCCTCCTTCGGCGATACGATCCTTGGCAGTGTCTTCAACGACCGTTTCCGTGAACAAGGCGGCAGCGATTCGATCAATGGTCGTGATGGCTCTGACATGCTGGATTATACCGGCAATGGCGCCAGCCAGCATGTCTCTGTCAATTTGGCGGCCGAACGCGCCACCGACGGGCGTGGTGGTACCGATACCGTCATCAGCATGGAATATGTGCGTTCCGGGTCTGGCAACGACACGCTGATCGGCAATGCCGCAGACAATGAACTGCGTGGCGGCAGTGGCGCCGATATTCTGGATGGCGGTGCAAGTGGCGTCGATATTGCCGATTACGCCAATAATACCAGTGCGCAGGCCATCAGCGTTAATCTATCCACTGGGCGCGCTTCTGATGGCTTTGGCTTCAATGACACGCTGGTGAGCATTGAGTACATTCGCGGTGGGTCCGGCGATGACACCATGATCGGCAGTGGCGCAAATGAACGCTTCCGCGGCAATGCTGGCAATGACACGATTGATGGTGGTGGCGGCACCGAGGATATTCTGGATCTTTCCCAGACCACCCAGTCGGTCTCCGCAAACCTGGTCACGGGCCTTGCGAATGATGGGCTTGGCGGGACGGACAGGTTTACCAACGTCGAGGTGGTTTATTCCGGCACCGCCAGCGATACGCTGCTGGGCAGTGACAGGAATGAGATTTTCGATGGCGGCATGGGCGGTGACTTGATTGATGGCGGGCTTGGCGCAGATCGCGTGCGCTACTGGAATGTTTCCGGCAGCAATTCCGCCATCACCCGCGGCGTGTCAGTTGATCTGGCAGCACAGCGCGCGACTGATGGTTGGGGCGGACAGGATACGCTGATTGGGATTGAACGTGTCACGGCCACCAATTTCGCTGATACGCTCCTGGGGGATAATGTTGGCAATCGTTTCAATGGGCGCGCCGGAAA
Organism: Roseomonas sp.; assembly: GCA_020250005.1. GTDB lineage: Bacteria > Pseudomonadota > Alphaproteobacteria > Acetobacterales > Acetobacteraceae > Neoroseomonas. The sequence continues at coordinate 2,423 of JADCES010000108.1, read as the reverse complement.
TGACAGCATTGATGGTGGGCTTGCTAGCGATTGGCTGGAATATCTTGATGGAGACGCGACCTCGGGTGTCACCGTCAATCTGACCACGGGAACGGCTTCGGATGGCAGGGGGGGGGCGGATATCTTCACCTCAATTGAAAATGTCAGCGGCCAGGATTTTGCAGATCATTTGACCGGCATCGCTCAACTCGGTCGCTCGACCTCACGCCTGCGTGGCGGTGGTGGCAATGATACGCTGGTCGGTATTGCCAATGAATTTGTGGTGGCCGATTACACGGACCAGACCATGGGGCTGAGCGTCAATCTGGCGTCCGGCAGTGTGAATGATGGGCTCGGCGGTATTGATCAACTGGTCAATATCCGCGGCGCTATCATGCTCGGCAACTATGCCGACACGATCATCGGGACGGCGGGCAATGATTGGCTGTCCCCTGGAGGCGGCAACGACACTGTCAGTGGTGGTGGCGGCCTTGACATCCTTTCTTTTGATGGCAACCCCACCAGCGGTGTTTCGGTCAATCTTGCGGCTGGCCGGGCCAGTGATGGTGATGGCGGAACGGATAGCCTGAGCGGGATCGAGGGCGTTTGGGTCAGCTATTCCAATGACACGGTTATCGGTGATGGTCAGGGGAATCTGATCGGGCTTGGGGCCGGTGCGGATTCCGCCGATGCGGCGGCTGGGCAGGATACTATTTCCTATTCGCTTGGCTTCAGCCCGAATACTTTGGTTTACGTGTTCAATGAGGCCGGGAACCAGCTTCCCTTCAGCGGTGTCACCATTGATCTGGCAGCTGGCCGCGCGACAGATCAAAGTGGCGCCACCGACACCATCCTGAACTTCGAAGCCGCCATCGGCAGCACAATGCATGACAGCATTCTGGGGTCCAATGGCAATGATGTGCTGGATGGGGCGGAAGGCAATGACACCATCAATGGTGGTGGCGGCGGCGATACGATTTATGGCGGCGCTGGTGATGTGATTCTTGGCGGCGCTGGTGATGATGTCGTGCTGGTGGGTAATGTGACCCTTGCCGAGATAAACGCCCTATTTGCGTAGTGGCAGCCTTGAGCGAGCAAAAAATGGCTCGGAATCAGATGAAAAAGGGCACTGCTACCTCTGCCTGCCTGTGACTGGTCCGGTCGCTGCTGTCGATCCCCGATAGCAGCGTCAATCGCACCACCAGGGCGCGTGTGACACGAAAGCCGGGCGGGCCGAGACTGCCGGGGTTGACCACCAGCGGGCCATCGCCCCGCATGTGGATGACACTCGCCTGATGGCTATGGTCGCAGAGCACCACGCGGGCGGCCATGCCATCCTCACCCGGCCCTTCGCGAATGGCGGCAAGAGGCGCTGGCATCCGCACCCCGTGGCGCGGGTCTTCCAATTGGGGCTGAAGATCGGTAACAGGCGTTCCGTGACAGACAAAGATGCCGGGGGCGGGGGTGACGCGCTCAGGCAAGGCGTAAAGCCAAGCGCGCTGATCGGCAGAGATTCCCTGAAAGGCGAAAGCGCACCAGGAAGGATCGGGAGAGGCACCAACAACCCCTGGCTGCAAGGCCTTGCGCGGGCGCAGAAACCATGAAAACCTGTTTAAATTGCTCTTTCGGAAACAGCATTTGTTGACTTGCACTCAGTTTTTGTTATTTATACCGAAGTTAAAGGGGAGCTGGTGTGAGCGCTAGGCTCAGTTCTCGGGAGTCCGAATTTTCGGTCTCTGACTGTGGTGGCAGGCCGTTTGCGGCTTTATGCCATGCACTTTACGCTGCGCCCAGTGCCGGCCCACAGCCCGTTCGCTTTTTACGCTGCCATGGTGCAGGGCTGTCCTGCGCCCCATAACCGTCCGTTGAAGGTCACAAATAAAGGAAATTGCCATGTCTGGAGCCGGAGTTTTTGCAGATCTCGGAGACGGCAACGATGTCGGGGGGACGAGTACCGAATTCAATGATACCGTCCTGGGAGGCAACGGCAATGATACGATTACCGGTTTTGGCGGCAATGACAGCCTGCTTGGTGGCAATGACAATGATTTCATCAATGGCGGTGCTGGTGATGATGTGATCGATGGCGGTCTTGGCTTGGACTTGGTCAGCTATGTGGAGTTGACGGCAAGCCAGGGCGTGACGGTGAATCTTGCCACGGGCCGTGCGACGGGGTCGGCTGGCTCTGACACGCTTGGCGGTATTGAGAATGTCCTGGCTGGTGCGGGCAATGACAGCCTATTGGGTGATAGCCTTGCCAATATGCTGGCTGGCGGCGGCGGCAATGACCGTTTGGATGGTGGCACGGGCAATGACACGCTGACGGGCGGTGCCGGGTCGGATACGTTGCTTGCGGATGCGAGCGGCGACAGTCTTTTGGGTGGTGCGGATGGCGATGTTTACATTGCTGGCGCGACGAACCTGACGCTGCGGATCAGTGATAG
>JADCES010000107.1 GCA_020250005.1 Roseomonas sp. | reverse complement strand
GCGGTCCCAGCTGGCTCCGGCGGACGTCGTCTCTCCAAAGCTGTAGTTAAGGATACGGTCAATCAGCGTGACAAAGCCGGCCGGACCGCCCACGGGATTGGGAGTGAAAGGCGCCCCACCTGCAATGGTTTCCGTGCCATCACGTAACAACCGGACTTCGCTAAGCAAGGCAGGATTAACCTGAATCTTATCGGCAAAGCCAATCTGCGCGCTTCCCGCATAAGGAAGGTTCGGGTTCGGAACAGTGCCGACAGAATCGCTGAACAGCCGCAAGCCCTCCGCCCGAAACCGATCAGCAAGCTCTGCCGCCGCAACATCCAGTTCCGCCTGGTAACGGGGCAAGGTTTGGTCGCGCAAGCTGATTGCCTCTCCAATCTTACCGCCGACCAATTGCTTCGTTACATCCAAGCCGTTCATAAGTATCGGTGGGATCGTGCCGGCGCCGCCATAATACTTGTCCGGCCCAAGCAGGCTATTTTGCAGGGAGAATACATCGCCTGATTCCGGCGTCGGGATGGTAATGCCGCCAGCGCCCAGAAGCACCATCCCGCCATCGTTCTGACGAATCGGCTTCACTTCCAGCAATTCGCCGAGCCGCGCCACGGCCAAGTCAAGCTTGTCTTCAATATCAGCTACTGGCGCGCCAAGACCAGTTCGCTCCATCACGCCGCGTTTCAGGACACCTATTTCCCGCAGCGTCGCATTAACCTCGGCAACCTTTGATACAAGGCCGTCATGCACTTCCTGGCGGGCTTCACCGATAGTCCGGGAAAGATCATTGAAACGCTCAACAACAAGCTGCGCGGCATTGAGCACCACAGCCTGTTGTTTCACGACCTGCGCCGGGTCTTTCCTGAGTTCGATGAAGCCGATGCGAAGCTTGCTGACAAGATCACCAAGCCCTTCCCCATTCGCTGGATTGCCGTGCGCCTGATCAAGGCGCGCCAGCACACTTTCGCGCAGCTCTGCCGCGGCTTTGGCTGAGCGGCGCTTGTTCAATTCATTCAGTAACGCATTATCCACATCCCGCGTCGGGCCAAGGCTGCGCACGCCCATACCCTGTTCGCCCGCGGTAACTGCCTCACTGACAATGCGCTTGCGGGTATAGCCTGCGGTTTCGGCATTCGCCACGTTATCGGCTGCATTGGACAGGGCACGCTGCGTATGCAGCAATCCCGAACGAGCGATCAGCAGGGCGGCATCAAGGCTCATGGCTTATGGCCGTTCAATCTTCCATCATGCGGCCTTAGCGCCGCATGTTCAGCGTTTCCTGCAACAGATCATCGACGGTGGTTACAATGCGCGTATTCGCCGAATAGGCACGCTGCGCTAGGATCAGCTTCGAAAACTCAGTCGCGATATCGACATTGGAACGCTCAACAGCGCGTGTCGAAAGCAGCCCAGCGCCATCCTCGCCCGCTTCCACAACCCGCGCCTCACCGCTTTCCGTGGTACGGAGGAAGGCCTGACCATCCAGGTGTTCAAGCTTGTCCGGATCCTTGAAGATCGTCACCGGCACGCGCGCCACAACGCGCGACTGCCCATTATCGTAATTGATCCGGACATCGCCGTTCTTTTGCGTGGTGACCGAGGAAAAGGAGCCGATCGGGATGCCATCCTGCTCAAAGCTGTTCACGCTCAGCCCGCTCGTACCCGTGGAGGCGAATTGCGTAAGCCCGCCGGAAACACCAAAGCTGCCCAGATTGAGCGTCATGGTTTGCACACCTTGGCCGAAATCGGCACTGAAGGTCACAGTGGCAGCGGTGCCAGTGCCTCCGATGATGGCGGCGGAGGACGGGTTCAAAAATTGGGCGATCGTGCCATCCGGCTGATCCTTGGTATTGTCCGTGGGATCCTTGCCGAAAAGAACATCAATGCTGCCAAGGGCTGGGGTCGTTAACTCAGGCGCGTTAATGGACAGCCTCCAGGTATTGTCGGTGGTTGACGCTGTCGGTGTGAAGGTTAGGTTGATCGCGCGGGACCGTCCCAACGAATCAATCACCTGGATGGAGGTGCTCTGTGCTGTGGTGCCGCCAGCGGACAGATTGCCGGTGAGGCTTAGCTCCTGCGTCTGCGAAGGGGTGAAGACGTCTTCCATGACCTTAATGGGACTAAGCTGTGTCTTATCCACCACACCATCCGTAACCGGCCAGCCCTGCAGCACATAGCCGGCGCCATTTACCAGATAGCCCTCACGGTCGCGGTTGAAATCCCCGGCGCGCGTGTAAAAATTACGCGCGTCGAAATTCTTAGACCCATCGGCATTGGTGCCAACCGGCAGGGCGGTAGTGAAGAAACCTTGGCCGGAAATGGCCATGGCCAGCGGGTTTTCCACTTGCTCAATCGTGCCCTGCACCTGGTTGGTAAAGTCGGGCCGCGCCAGCACCGTACCGGGGCGATGCACTTCCGAATTGCTTTCCGAAATAAAGGAAACGAAATTCGTATCCGTCCGCTTGAAGCCAATGGTCTGCGAATTGGCAACGTTATCCGAAATATGCCCGAGTGCGCGGGACTGCGCATTCATGCCGCTGAGGGCGGTGTTCATCGAGCTATAAAGCGACATGGCGGATTCTCCTGCCAAAAAAGGTTCAGCACCTAACAACGGCATCGTGAGGCAAGCGCCATGCCAGCGTGAAGGGCCTTAAAGTCCGGTAAACAGGCAGGATACCGCCGCCATAGGGCAAGTATTGCGCAGCAGACGGCAATTCCTGCCGCATGTCACCCCGGAATCTCTGGCCTGCCGATTGCTGTAACACCTCCGCAGCAGGCGTGGGGTCGCCCTTGGCAGGCTTGTCACCTGGTCTCTCCCGTGCAGCTTGCTCGGCCTTTCGGGGGCGTTTGTCCTGCGGGGACCGTCATCGACTATTGAAACAGGTGGTTTGGAAACTTCATGCTGGATGCAGCTTCCGTTTCGCAGGTCAATTCCACAACCGGAGCCTCGGTTGCCGCCAAGGCGCGCCCCGCTGGGGCGGCTGACGAAGGGTTCCATTGCCGGTTTCGCGAAGCCCTTGAAACCGCGACGGGGGAAGAAGCTGGCGCGCACGCGGGCGCTGCCGCCAAACCGGCCGAAAACCCGCAACCGGATCACCAGGCGCAGGGGGCAACCCAGGGCTCGGCGCAGCCTTCTTCCACTGAGGCCACGATCAATAGCGGCAAGAACCCAACAACGCAGGTGGAAGATAGCACTCCAAAGGCTTCGAACCCTGATGCCGACGCTGCCGTGAGTGCCGAGGCTGCGGCGCCTGAAGTTGTGCAACCACTACCGAGTGATGTGCTTGCCGGCCTTCTGATGACGCAAGCCCAGCCCAAGCCGCCAACACCTGATATTCCAGCGCTGGCGCCGAATACGGCCGAAACCGCCGCGGATGGCGCGACGCCGGGCACGCAGGCCCCGTTGATCGGCGCCGCAGCGCAAGTTGCTGGCGGCGCAAATCAGATGGAAGCGCCGGCCGCGCAGCAGGCGCTGGCGTCCGCAATGCTGCAGGATAGCACCCTGGAACAACAGCAAGCTCTCGCCCAACCCCCGGCGGCATCCGGTCCCGCACAGACCGTCACGGCGCAGGCCGTGGCGGCGCAGGCATCATCCAAGCCCCAAGGCGTGGCCAGCAACCCAGCGCCCGCGCCCATGACACCGGCCCAGGAAGCGCTTGAGGCTGGAAAGCCGGTCGAGGCACTCTCGCTCCTCGCGAAAGCCCTCAGCAATACGGAAGCGGCAGCCGAGAATAAGCTTGTCATGGTAGCCGAAACGGCTGATGCAAGCTGGCGGCTCGTGAGCCTTGAAGCGCCGAAGGCCATAAGTGCCAAGCCATCCGCCGAAGGCCGGGCAGAAGGCCTTTCGATGCCGCCGCAAGGTTTCGCGGCGACCGATGCCTTGGCGCTGCGTGCCGAGGCACCCTTATCCAGCACCCCCACACGCGAATTGGCCACCCCCATACCGGCCCGGCAGCTTGCCCCGGTGGTGGTCTCGCTCGCGCTTGGCCGCGGTGATGAGGCGCTGACCATTGCGCTTGACCCGGTTGAGCTTGGCCGGGTTGAGGTGAGTATCGGCCAAGGCAAGGAAGCGGGTCAGCTTCGCATTGTGGCGGAACGGCCCGAAACCCTGGCCCTTTTGCAGCGCGAACAGCGCGAATTGGACCGGGCGCTGAACCAGGCCGGCCTTGGTGATATGGCACGGTCGCTGTCTTTCTCGCTGGCCTCGGATCAGGGGCGTCAGCAGCAATACGGGGCCCAGGAAAAGGGCCAGCGCCGTGCGTCCTTCGCCATCGGTGGTGTGGAAGGTGAAGCCGCCATGCCAGGCCTGCCGGCACCGCTTCGCAACGCCACCTCTCTTATTGACATCGCTGTCTGAACGGAACCCGAACCATGTCAGCCTCCATTGCCACCCTTTCCGCCAATGCCGCCTCCAGCACGGCGCAGAGCCCGAAATTTGCCGGAGATTTCAATACCTTCCTGACGCTGCTGACAACGCAGATCAAGAATCAAAGCCCGACCGACCCCTTGGATACCAACCAGATGACCAATCAGTTGGTGCAATTCGCGTCCGTCGAACAGCAAATCTCCATGAACCAGAACCTTCAGCGCATGTTGGCACTGGAACAGGCTTCCCAGCTTACCGCCAGCGCGCCGCTGATTGGCCGCAATGTGGAGGTGGAGGCCGAACAGATCAGCCTTCAGGGCGGCGTTGGCACGTTGAAGTTACCGGCGGCGGGTGCCTCCCAAACGGCGGTGGTCACCATCCGGGGTCGCGGTGATCAGATCATTCGTCAGGAAACGGTGCAGCTTGGCACGGCGCCCAAGACCTGGACCTGGAATGGCCAACAAGATGGCGCCTATAAGGTGAGCGTCACTGGTAGCGGGGGTGAGGTGCTGCCCTTCACGACCATTGGCACCGTGACCGGGGCCGAAAGGGTGGGCGGCGATGTGAAGCTGCTGCTCGGCCAATTGCAGGTGGGTTTCGACAAGCTGCGTAGCGTCAGTTCGGGGAGCTGAGACACCGCATTATCCGGTTTGAGCGCCTCGCCAGGGCATTTTGGGGCCGGCCGTGCCCTGGGCTTCGGGCGCTTTCACGCCAATTGGTATCGTCTGGTTCGGAGATACCCCATCGCCTCAAAAGTTCTCAATCGGTAGTTGTGTGTTAAAAAAGAGATAAATAACAAATCTTTGTGGAATTTTTCCAACCGACAAATTTCCCTTGAGGAATTTTTTGCCTATTGTGTTATAGACCTCTCATCCAAGTGGGGTTTCGGCCCGGGGGACGCTTGGTGAAGAAGGTTGGGGGTGATGGGGAATTTCGTCGCTCAATTGCGTGCCTTGGGAATGTGGCGCCTATTCGGCCTTGCCGGCACCGGGCTTTTGGTGGCTGGGCTGATTACCTGGCTTGTTATCCGCGCCAGCCAGCCTGTGATGGGTTTGCTTTACGCGGATCTTGAACAGCGTGATGCCGGGCAGGTGATTGCAGCGCTTGATCGTGCGCGGGTGCCTTATCGCATTGAAGGCAATGGCACACGCATCATGGTCCCGGATGACCAGGTCGGACGTGTACGCCTTTCGCTGGCGCGAGAAGGCCTGCCAGCCGGTGGCAATGTCGGCTACGAAATCTTTGATCGCACTGAAAGCCTGACCACCACGCCCTTCCAGCAGGACATGAACCGTGTGCGCGCCATGGAAGGCGAATTGGCGCGCAGTATTGCAACACTTGCCGGGGTACGTGCCGCGCGGGTGCATCTGGTTCTGCCGCGGCGTGAGGCCTTTTCGCGTGAAAGGGGTGATGCGCAAGCCTCTGTCATGTTGACCATGCAGGGTGCGCAGCGGCTTGATCGGGAAGCGATCCAGGCCGTGCTGCATCTGGTATCCACAGCCGTGCCGGGCTTACGGCCGCAGAATGTTTCCATCGTTGATTCGCGCGGCGCGCTACTGGCGCGCGGTGGGCAGGCGCTTTCCGGCCCAGCCGCGGCGGCGTCTCAGGAAGAAATGCGCCGCGGCCATGAATTGCGCCTGGCGCGTTCGGTTGAGGAAATGCTGGAACGCAGCCTTGGCCCTGGGCGCGTCCGCGCGGAAGCCACGGTGGATATGGATTTCGACCGTGTGCAGATCACGGAAGAACGCTTCGACCCCGATAATCAGGTAGCGCGTAGCCAGCAAAGCGTTCAGGAAAGTTCTCGCGGTACGGAACCGGCACCCACCACCGTTCAGAACAACCTGCCCGGAAATGAAAACACGCCGGGCAGCACGCAGGAAAGCCGCCAGGAAGAAACCACGAATTTTGAGATCGGGCGCACCACGCGCAGCACCACGCGCGATCAACCGATCATCCGGCGCATCAGTGTTGGTGTTCTGGTGGATGGCGTTTGGGAGCCCCAGGCCAGTGGCCCCCCGCAGTTCCGCGAACGCTCAGCCGAGGAATTGGCCCGCATCGCGACACTGGTGCGAAGCTCCGTCGGCTTTGATGAACGCCGCGGCGATCGCGTCGAGGTTGTGGCCATGCGCTTCGCCGAACCACCCTTGCCGCTGGATAGCGGGGAGCGCGGCTTCTTTGATTTTGTTTTCACCTCCTCCACCGTCGCGCGCATTATCGAAAGCGCGCTCTTCGCCCTGGTGGCGCTGGTGGCGATCCTGCTATTGGGCCGGCCGGCGGTAAAGCGCCTGGTCACCTTGGCAAAACCGGCGCAAGGCGGCGCCTTGGCAGGCGCTGCGGGCGCCGCGGCACTCGCCGGCGGTGGTGGCCTTCCAGTTGTTGCGGGCGCTTCGGGGCCAGATCAGGATGGCATGGTTACGCTCGCCATGGTCCAGGGGCAGATGCGGGCTTCGTCCATCAACCAGCTGCAGCAATTGATCGACAGTAATCCCGAACAATCGCTGAACGTCATCAGACGATGGATCGCCCCACCGGAGGAACCGGCATGAGCGGCAAGATGACCGGCCCGCAAAAGGCCGCGACCTTCATGTTGGCGGTGGGTGAGGAGCATGCCTCCAAGCTTTTTGCCATGATGCATGAGGATGAAATCCGCGACATTTCCCAGGCCATGGCAAGCCTTGGCACGGTGCCCGCGGCTGCGGTTGAAGATCTGGCGCGTGAGTTCGCCGATTCCATCGGCCAGACAGGCAATCTTGTTGGTAGCTGGGAGACCACGGAACGGATGCTGCTGCGCACCCTGCCAAGGGAACGCGTAGCGCAGATCATGGAAGAAATTCGCGGCCCGGCCGGGCGGACCATGTGGGACAAGCTCGGCAATGTGAATGAGGCGGTGCTGGCAAACTACCTGAAGAACGAATACCCGCAGACCGTCGCCGTGGTGCTGACCAAGGTAAAATCCGAACACGCGGCGCGCGTGCTTTCCATGCTACCGGAAAGCTTCGCCATGGAAGTTGTGATGCGCATGCTGCGGATGGAAAGCGTTCAGAAGGAAGCCTTGGAAGGTGTGGAGAAGACCCTCAAGGCCGAATTCATGTCGAACCTTGCGCGCGCGCAACGCCGCGATGCACATGAAATGATGGCGGAAATCTTCAACAATCTGGACCGCCAATCGGAAAGCCGCATCCTGGCCGCGCTGGAAGAACGCAACCGCGACGCGGCCGAGCGTATCCGCGCGCTGATGTTCACCTTCGATGATCTTGTGCGCCTGGATGGCATGGGCGTGCAGGTGCTGATCCGCAATGTGCCCAAGGAACAGCTTCTGCTCGCGCTCAAGGGTGCTTCGGAAAATCTGCGCGACCTGTTCTTCAAGAACATGAGCGAACGCGCCGGCAAGATGTTCAAGGAAGACCTGGCCAATCTTGGCCCCGTCAGGCTGCGTGAGGTGGATGAGGCACAGGCCGCCGTGGTGGTGATGGCCAAGGACCTTGCCGCACAAGGCCAGATCACGCTCCAGGAAGGGCGTGAGGATGAGATGGTGTATTGATGTCAGACGGCTTTGTCCCGGTCTCGCGCATTGCACTCTTGCGGGAATTCGCCCCCACATCGCTGATTGAGGCCCTGGACGCTGCGCGGGAAGAAGCGGCGCGCATGCCGCCGCCACCGCCTGAGCCCGATCCCATGGAAGAAACGCTCCGCGCCGTGGCTGCGGCCGCGCGGGAGGATGGCTTTGCTGCCGGCCGGGCTTCCATGACCCAGGAAGTGGCGCAGCGCGCCGCGGAAAGCCTTGGGCTTATCGCCAAGCAATTGGCGGCCAGCCAGGCGGCCTCGGCCGATATTGCCGCTGAGGCCAGCCGCGGTGTAGCGCGTGTGGCGCTCGCCATGCTGGATGCGGCTTTGCCGGGGCTTGCCGCGCAGCAAAGTGCAACGCTGGTGGCGGATTTTGCCGAAAGGCTGCGCCCTGCATTGGCCTTCCTGCCCGAGGCACATTTGCATATCGCGCCAAGCCTGATGGACGATGTGCGCGCCCTGGTGGGTGATCTTGCCGTCACCCTGGTGCCGGATGCGGCCCTTGCCCCGGGCGATGCGCGCGCATCCTGGCAGGGCGGTGGTGCCGAATTCGATCTTGCCAAGCGCCGTGCCGCAATTGCCGAGGCGCTCAGCGCCGCCGGCATTGACCTGCAACCTGATCATCAAAAAGGGTGATCTGGCGCTGGCCCTTCTTCTGAAACCGGCCAGCCTTCGGAAGGCCCAAAGCTTTAGGATGAAATGACATGAGCGGATCCGATAATTTCGAAGCCATGGCCCCACCGGCGCAGGATCAGCGCCCGCAAGGTCAAGCCACAACCATGCGGGATCTGGATGCGGTTTATGACATTCCGGTGCAAATAAGCGCCGTGCTGGGCCGCGCCACCATGCAGGTCAGCCAATTGTTGAAGCTTGGCCGCGGCGCGGTGGTGGAATTGGACCGCCGCCTGGGTGAGGCAGTGGACATCTACGTCAATAACCGCCTGGTCGCGCGCGGCGAAGTGGTGATGGTGGATGATAATCGCCTTGGCATCACCATGACGGAAATCGTGAAATCCGATCGCGGCGGGTAACATGGCGCGTGTTCTGATCATCGGGTCATTGGAAGCGGAACTCGGCCAGGCGGCGCGGATTGCCGTTGCCCGCGGCGCGCGGTTGACCGTTGCCGAAGGGGCGGCAGCGGGGCTTGCAAGGCTGCGCGCCGAAGGCGCGGATCTGGTGCTGTGTGATGTGACGCATGATGTCGGTTGGCTGATTTCCTGCCTTGCTGAAGAACGCATTGCCTGCCCCGTCATCGCTTGCGGGCGACCGAATGATGCCGATGCCGCCGTGCGCGCCATTCGCGCCGGCGCCAAGGAATTCCTGCCACTGCCGCCCGATGCGGAACTGATTGCCGCGATGCTGCAAACCGTGGCCGGTGAGGCTGACAAGCCCGTGGTCAAGGATCCGGCCATGGTGGCGCTTTTGGATCGTGCAACCCAGATCGCGCGCGCCGATGCATCGGTACTGATCACAGGGGAAAGCGGCACCGGCAAGGAAGTGCTGGCGCGGCATATGCACGCGGCGTCGCGCCGCGCCAATGGCCCCTTTGTGGCCCTGAATTGCGCCGCACTGCCGGAAGCCCTGCTGGAAAGCGAATTATTCGGCCATGAAAAGGGCGCCTTTTCCGGTGCCGTCGCGGCGCGCAAGGGCAAGTTTGAACAGGCCAATGGCGGCACGCTGCTGCTTGATGAAATCGGCGAAATGGACCCGCGCCTGCAAGCCAAGATCCTGCGCGCCATCCAGGAACGCGAAATAGATCGCCTGGGCGGCACGGCACCCATTCGGGTTGATGTGCGCATCCTGGCCGCGACGCATCGTGATCTTCAGGCCGAAGTCGCCAGGGGGCGCTTCCGCGAAGACCTTTACTTCAGGCTTGCGGTGGTGCGGCTGCGCATCCCATCCCTCAGGGAACGCCCGGCGGATATTCTGCCCCTCGCCCGCTATTTCGCAGAGCGCTACGCCCAGGCAAATGGCTTGCCCCTTCGCCTGCTCACGCCAGAAGCCGAGGCGATGCTGCTGCGCCACCCCTGGCCCGGCAATGTGCGCGAATTGGAAAATGCCATCCATCGTGCCGTGCTTTTGGCCGAAGGCAGCACGATTGGCGCCGATGCGATAGAATTGATGTCGCCTGTATCGGTGGCAGCCATGGCTGCCCCCATCACGGCCGCCATGCCCGAAGCTGCACCACCGCCTGTGACGCCAGCACCGGCGCCAGCCGCCCAAGCCGCGCCCGCGCCGCGTGGCGCCTCGGCCCTGGTTGGACGCCGGATGGAGGAGGTGGAGCGGGAATTGATCCTGGAAACCCTGTCCCATTGCCTGGGCAATCGCACCCGCGCGGCGGAGATGCTTGGCATTTCCATCCGCACCTTGCGCAACAAGCTGCATGAATACCGCGCCGCTGGCGTCGCGGTGCCGCCCATCCCCGGGCAGATGCCAGCCTCTGCCGTGGTTGACTGAAGCGCGTGTCAGAAACGCTACTCCCCTCCTGGCTAAAGCGTGCCCAGCCCGGCAATGACGTGGCACTCGCGCTGGGCGTCGCGTTGCTGCTGGTGGTGCTTATTGTGCCGCTGCCGGTGTTCCTGCTTGATCTGGGGCTCGCGATTTCCATCACGCTTTCCGTCCTTGTGCTGATGACGTCGCTGTTCCTGCAGCGACCGCTCGATTTCACGTCTTTCCCGACCCTGCTGCTGCTGACCACGCTGCTCAGGCTTTCACTGAATGTGGCAACCACGCGCATCATCCTGACCCATGGGCATGAGGGGCCGGAATCAGCGGGCCATGTCATTTCCGCCTTTGGCGGCTTCCTGATGGGCGGCGATGTCGCGGTTGGGCTGATTGTCTTCTTCATCCTGCTGATCGTGAATTTCGTGGTCATCACCAAGGGCAGCGGGCGCATCGCCGAGGTTGCCGCACGCTTCAGCCTGGATGCCATGCCCGGCAAGCAAATGGCGATTGATGCCGATTTGTCGGCGGGGCTGATTGATGAAAACCAGGCCCGCGCGCGGCGCAAGGAATTGGAAGCGGAAACCGGCTTTTACGGCGCCATGGATGGTGCCGCGAAATTCGTCCGTGGCGATGCCATTGCGGGGCTGATCATCACGGCCATCAACCTGGTGGGCGGCATTGCCATTGGCTTGCTGCGCCATGGCATGGGCTTTGGCGATGCCGTGACGAATTTTTCCATGCTGACGGTGGGTGATGGGCTGGTCACGCAAATCCCGGCGCTGCTGGTTTCGGTCGCTGCCGGTATCGTGGTCACCAAGGGCAGTACGGAAGGCACAACGGATCAGGCGCTGATCGAACAATTGGCCTCAAGCCCCAAGCCGCTCGCTATCGCTGCCGGCGCTTCTGGCGTGATGGCGCTGATGCCGGGCATGCCATTTCTGCCCTTTGTGGCCCTGGCGGGTGCGGCAGGCTATGGCGCCTGGCGTCTCTCGCAAAAGGAACAGCAGCGCGTCATTGACGCCAGCAAACCGCCCCTGCCAACGCCAGAGGCTGATCTGCCCATTGCCGAATCCCTCAAGATGGATTTGCTGCGGCTGGAATTGGGCTATGGGCTGCTCTCGCTTGCTGCCGGCGATGCGCCGCGGCTGACGGAACAGATCAAGGGGCTGCGCCGTACCATTGCGCAGGAAATGGGCTTTGTCCTGCCTTCCGTGCGCATCCAGGATAATCTTGCCCTGCCATCCGATACCTACAGCATCAAGGTGAAGGAGATTGAGGCAGGGCGGGGACAATTGCGCCACCCCTTGCTGCTCGCGATTGATCCATCGGGCGGCATTCCGGATATGCCCGGCGAACGCTGCACGGAACCAACCTTCGGCCTGCCCGCGCTTTGGATAGATGAAGCGCGGCGTGAGGAAGCGCTGGCGCGCGGCTGCACGGTTGTGGATTGCGCCGGGGTGGTCGCGACGCACATCACCGAAATCGTCCGCGAATATATGGCGGAGCTGCTTTCCTTCGCCGAGACCCAGAAATTGCTGGATGAAATGCCGGCGGAACAGAAGAAGCTCGTTTCTGATCTGGTACCGCAGCCGATCGGCGTTGGCGGCATTCAGCGCATTCTGCAAAGCCTGCTCGCGGAACGGGTTTCCATTCGTGACCTGCCGACCATCCTGGAAGGCGTTCAGGAGGCGAATGCCGCCGGCGCCCGCACCGTGGCGTCCATTCTGGCGATTGTGCGCCAGCGTCTGGCGCGCCAGCTTTCGGATGCCGCGCGTGGTCCTGAAGGCTATGTGCCCATGATCACGCTGTCAGCCGATTGGGAAGTGGCCTTCACGGAAGCGCTGATTGGCCCGCCGGATGATCGGCAGCTTGCCATGGCACCTTCCAAGCTGTCGGAGTTCATGCAAAAGCTGCGTGATGTTTTCGACAAGGCAAATGCCATGGGTGAGCAGCCCGTACTGGTCTGTTCGGGCGCCATTCGCGCCCATGTGCGTGCCATTGTCGAGCGCTTCCGCCCTTCAACCCCGGTGCTCGCGCATACCGAAATCCATCCGCGTGCGCGCATCCGCACGGTGGGGTCGCTCTAGGCCAATGACATCTTGCTCGGGTAGCTTCGCAGGGGTGGCCGCCGCGCTGCCCAAGGCTTGCTGAGGCAATGCGCGTCAAGCTGTTCCAATCCGCGACCATGGCCGAAGCAATGGTGCAAATCCGCGCGGAACTTGGCGCCGATGCCATCATCCTGGAACAGCGCCGCACGCGCCATGGGGTGGAGGTCACTGCGGCGCTGGAGCCGGATGAACCCCTGCTGATCCAGCCATTGACCAGCGCGGCCCCCTTTGCGCCGCCCGGTCCGCTCGATTTTCACAATATTCCGCAGGAATTGCTGGGCAGCCTCGCGCGCGGCCCCTTGGAGCACAATCTGGCTGAGGCGCTGAGCTTCACAGCCTTGCCGGGTGGTCGTGAACGCCCCTTGCTGCTCTGCGGTCCGCCAGGCGCCGGCAAGACCCTGACAACCGCGAAGCTGGCGACGCGGATGGTATTGGCCGGAATACCGCCCCTGGTCATCACCACCGATGGTCAACGCGCCGGCGCTGTCGAACAATTGGCTTCCTTCACCCGGGTATTGAGCGTGACGCTGGCGGTCGCACCAACACAGGCCATGCTGGCCAAGGCGCTGACGCATCGCAGCCCCGGTCAACCAGTGTTGATCGATACCGCCGGCTGCGACCCCTTCAATGCGGAACATGCGCGGCACTTGCACCAGCTTGTCATTCAGGCAGGGGCGGATATGGCGCTGGTAATGCCCGCCGGGCTTGATGCTGCTGAAGCGGGCGATCTGGCGCGCGCCTTTGCCGCGCTCGGTGCGCGGTATCTTTTGCCGACCCGGCTTGATGCGGCGCGGCGCTTGGGGAGTGTGCTGATGGCCGCAAAGGCGGGGCCGCTTGCCCTGACCGAAGCGGGCATTGGCCCGGAAGTTGCGGATGGGCTTCAAGCCATAACCCCTGAAGCTTTGGCCGCGCGCCTGCTTGCCGCGCCCAATCGCGCCGCCGGCACGACCGGCAAGGATGTTTTTTGATGTCGCATGCCAATCCTGCCCAATTCATCGGTCGCATGATTGTCGTCGCTTCCGGCAAGGGGGGCGTTGGCAAGACTTGGTTTTCCATCAGCCTGGCCCAGGCACTGGCACGCCGCGGCCGTCGTGTGCTGTTGGCGGACGCTGATCTCGGCCTTGCGAATATTGACGTGCAGCTTGGCATTCAGCCGGATCGCGATCTTTCCGCAGTACTTGCCGGGAAAATGACGCCGGTTGAAGCCGCAACGCGCATCCCGGATGGGGGGTTTGATGTGCTGGCGGGGCGTTCCGGATCCGGTGCGCTTGCCTCTCTCAGCCCTGCGGCGCTGGACGCTTTCCTCTCGGCGCTCGGCAGCGCCAAGCAGCAATGGCAGGATGTTGTGGTTGATCTCGGCGCCGGGCTTGATATGGCGCAGCGGCGCATCGCGGCGGCGGCGGATTTGCTGCTGGTGGTGGCGACCGAAGAACCCACCAGCCTGACCGATGCCTATGCCGTGCTGAAACTGCATGGCATGGACAATCCCAAGGGCGTTTCGCGCATTGTCGTGAATATGGCCGATGATCGCGCGAGTGGGCAGCGCACCTATGAGGCGCTGCGCCGCGCTGCCGGTGCCTTTCTCAAGCGCGAAATTCCCTTGGCGGGCATTGTGCGTCGCGACGGCAAGGTGCGAGATGCGATTCGCCATCAGGCCGCCCTGCTGACGCGCCATCCCAGCGCAGCGGCGGCCTTGGATATTGAAGCGATCGCTCAATCCTTGGTGTAGTCGCCGATCAGCTGATAGGGCTCAGTCCTGTCGAAGGCTGGCGCTGCAACATCAACGCCGCGTGAGTGCGGCTGCGACCTGGGAAAGCATGCCGGAAATGCGGAAGGGTTTTTGCAGAAACATAAAATTTTCGGACACTACCTCGCCGCTCAAAGTACCCTCGGCATAGCCGGACATCAGGACAACAGGCAGATCGGGCTGCATTTCCCGCAGACGCCGCGCGAGGGTTAGGCCATCAATGCTGCCCGGCATGGCGACATCTGAAATCACCAGATCGGGCTTGAGGCCAGCGGCGATGGCACCAAGTGCAGCTTCGCCATCTTCCACCGCCGTTACCTCATAACCCGCGGTCGTGAGCGCGCGGGTCAGCAGGCGGTGTAGCGGTGCCTCATCTTCCACCAGCAGCAGGCGCCGACCAGCACCAATGGCATGAATGCCCGGCGTATGCGCAACCGGCGCATCAGGTTCAGCCGCGACGCGCGGAAACCAGAGGCGAAAGCTGCTGCCCTCACCGGGGCGGGAACGGACCGATACATGCCCACCCGATTGCCGCAAAATGCCAAGCACGGTCGAAAGCCCAAGCCCCGTGCCACCGCCATCGCGCTTGGTGGTGTAGAAGGGCTCAAAAATGCGGGAGATTTGCTCGGGCTCCATCCCCGCGCCTTCATCCTGCACCTCCAGCACCGCCCAGTTGCCAGGGGTAATGGTGCCGCCCTGCGCCGGTTCGGGCGCTTGTAGGTCGCGGCTTTTGACGGAGATATGGAGCTTGCCGCCCTGCGGCATGGCATCACGCGCATTCACCGCCAGATTCATCAGCGCCTGGTCAATATGGCTGGGGTCCACGCGGGCGCAGGGGCCGGGCCGTTCAAGATCAAGCGTGATCGGGATGCGCCGGCCTAAAAGCCGGGCCAGCAGCGGCGCCATGCCATCCACCGCGCGATCCAGGGCTACAACGCGCGGCTGGACCGCCTGCCGGCTGGCAAAGGCCAGAAGCTGGCGCACCAGCCGCGCGCCGCGCCCGGCGCTGTCCAATATCTGGCGCAAATCTTCGGCTGTCGCGGTATCCTGCCCGCGTGCCAGCGCGGTTTCCGCTGCCGCGCCGACGGCGGCCAATAGATTGTTGAAATCATGCGCAACACCGCCGGCAAGCCGCCCTACCGCTTCCAGCCGCGCCGCTTCTTCCAACTGTGCCTGCCGCCGCCGCCGCGCCGTGATGTCAAGAACGCGCAACAGGGCGCCAGCCTCTCCGCGTAGGGGGCGGCAATGCACCTCCACCGCCGCATCGGGCGCCTGGTCGGGCGCGGCGAGTTTCGCTTCAACCGCCGGCGGCGCGGGTGGTCCGGCCAGTGCGACGGAAATGATCTGGCGCACCGCATCCTGGCTGGCTTCCGCAAACAGCAGCGCGGGATCGCGCCCTGGCCCTGGCGCCGGGCCATCAGCGCATAGTCGTTCAAGCACTGCACTCGCAGCGCGGATGCGCCCTTCCGAATCCAGTACGGCAAGCCCGGCTTCTTCCTCCGACTCAAAAAGCCGACGGAAGGAATCCGCCGCTGCCTCAGCCCGGCTGGTCACGCGGCCGCTCCGGCGCGGCCGCGCAAGCGCCAGACATAGGCGATGATTTCAGCAACGGCCTGGTAATGCTCGGCCGGGATTTCGGTTTCCAATTCCAGCTTGAACAGTGCCCGTGCCAAAGGTGGGTTGGATACCAGCGGCACATTGGATTCCTCGGCCAGGGCGCGGATGCGTGCCGCGACCGCTTCCGTGCCTTTCGCCACCACCTTTGGCGCTGCCTGGGAGTTTTCGTCATAGGCAAGCGCCACGGCGTAATGGGTTGGGTTGGTGATCACGACGGCCGCCTTGGGCACGGCTGCCATCATGCGCCGGCGCGCGCGCGCCATGCGAATGTTCTTGATCCGACCCTTGATCATTGGGTCGCCTTCGCTTTCCTTCACTTCCTCACGCACTTCCTGCCGCGTCATGCGCAGCTTGTGCAAATGGCGGAAGCGCACCACCAAATAATCCAGCACCGCAATGGCCGCGAAGGCAATCATGGCGGCGATAAACAGATTCATGGCGGCGCGTACCATCAGGTGCAGCAGATCGCCGGGCCCCAGGGACAAAACGGTGCGCAAATCGCTGAAATCACCAATCGCCCACCACAGGGCTGCACAGACAACCCCAAGCTTGATCAGCGTGCGCAGGAATTCGATCCCGCCTTCAACGCCAAGCAGGCGCTTGATGCCCGAGGCGGGGTTGATGCGTGAGAATTGTGGCTTGAGCCCCTTGGCCGAAACCAGCCCGCGGCTTTGCAGCATGGTGCCCGCAATGGCGCCGATCATGGCCAAGGCCAGAACCGGCAGCACGGCGAGCAGACCAAGACGTATCATTTCGGTCCCAACCAAACCGACCTGCAATTGATGCGCATTTTCCAGGATACCACGCATGCCGCGCATCAATTCAGCCCCAAGCGGCGGCAGGCCCAAAGTCATGCCGATAAGCGCAAAACCAAGCGCCACGAACCCGACCACTTCGCGGGAAAGCGCGATCTGCCCTTCCTCCCGCGCTTTCTCTATCCGCCTTGGTGTGGCTTCTTCTGTCTTATCCTGGCCGCCTTCCTCATTGCCGCCGCTGCTGCCCGACATGGTTCAACGCACCCCGGGCAGGGCGAGGAAAGTCTCCCGCGCGATACTGGCATAAAGACCAAGCATGGCCGGCAATAACAGGGCCAGCAGCAAAAGGCCAAGCACGATCTGCCCGGGCACCACCAGGAAGTAGATCTGCACCTGCGGCGCAATGCGCGCGAGCAGACCAAAGGCTACATTCAGCACAACAGACAGCAGCAGGAAGGGTGCCATGAGTTGGATCGCCAGGAAAAAGCTCTGCCCCACAGCCAATGCCATGATCTCCGCCCCCTGCCCGGCCAGGAAACCTTCGCCCACCGGCAGCACCGCATAGCTTTCCGCCAGCGCGCGCAGCGGCAGGGCGTAAAGCCCGCTGCCGAGCAGCAGCACCACGGAGAGCAGGGCAAAAAACCGGCCGGTGATGGCATTCTGCCCGCCCACTGCCGGATCGGGCACCAGTAATTGCGATAGGCCAAGCAGCAGCGCGAAAAGCTGCCCCGCCATGATCATTGCAAGTGTAACCAGCCGCGCCAGCGCGCCATACCAGATGCCGATCACGATTTCGATCAGGATGAGGCGCAGCATTTCGCCAACAGCATCAGGCGCGCCGGGCAAGGCGGGCGACAGCACAGGGTAGAGCACCATCACCAGCGCCAGGCCAAGTCCCAGACGATAATTGCTGGGTACTTCCTGTTCACCCAAGCCGGGCATCAGCATCACCACGGCACCAATGCGCGCCAATAGCAGCACCGCATGGAACACCATGTCGGGCAGCGCGGCGAGCCATTCCGCTTCGGTCATGGCGAGTGGTCCGCTCGCTGCTGTCGGTTTCCGACGGCAGCGTGAATCGGCCCACCAAATGTAGAACTACTGGTGCGCGGGGGCATGGTTTGGTCGGTGAAGGTCAGCATGAACCGCACCACTAAGGCCTCGACCCCACCTGGATGATCATTTCAAACAGGGTTTGCGCATAGCCGCGCAATACGCCGGTGAAAAAAGGCGTCAGCAGGATCAGGGCAACCGCCAGCGCTGCCATTTTCGGCAGGAAGGACAGGCTTGCCTCATTCACCTGGGTCAGCGCCTGGAAAATCGCGACCACCAACCCAACCACCAGCATCAGCACGAGCAACGGCCCACCGATTTGCAGACTGATCCAGAGCGCTTCCCGGCTTGCCTCAGCGATGCCGCCCATCGCCCTGCCTTTCCCAACACATGCACATGACGCCGAAGGGGCGTCAGATCGGCATGCGCATCACTTCCTGATAGGCTGCCACCACGCGATCGCGCACCGCGACCGCCGTTTGCAAGGTGAGTTCGGCGCGCCCTACGGCGACCACCAGATCCGTCACGCTACCCTCACCCATCAGGCCACGCGCGGAAGCGGTTTCGGCTTCTCGGCTGGTTGTGACTGCGTTCTGCACAGCACGGGAAAGCGCTTCACCGAAACTTGCCGTCTCCCCGCCGCCAACGGCTGCAGGGGTGGCGGAAGGTGTCGCCATATTGGCCCGATAGGCAGCGGCGGCACCGCCGGGAGTGAGCGGTAGGGGCATCAGCGCATCGCCTCAATGGTGCGGGTCAACATGCCGCGGCTTACTTCGAGTACCGAAAGATTAGCACTGTAGCTGCGCTGGGCTTCGCGCATATCCATCACCTCAATGGTGGAATTCACATTCGGTGTCTTCACATAACCCTGGGCATTGGCAGCCGGATGGGTCGGATCATGGCGGGTTGGGAAATCCCCCTTGGCGGTGCCAACGCGGGCGACCCGGACGGTATTCGCGCCCAAGGCACGGTCAAAGCGATTGGCGAAGGTCACGGTCTTGCGGCGAAACGGATCGCCACCGGGGACTTCCGAGGTTGTGTCGCGATTCGCCAGGTTCTCCGCAACCACGCGCAGCCGAGCGCTCTGCGTATCCATCCCAGCCGCCGCGATTCGTATTGCGCGATCAAGTTCCATGGCTCAGCGCCCTTCTTACCCTTGATTCCGCCCAAGGGCGGTCATGAACATGCTCATGTAGCGCCGACGCACCGAAAGGGCCGTGGCATGGGCCGAATCGGTATCGGCAACCCGCAGCGCTTCCCGCTCAAGCGAAACGGCATTCCCGTTTGGGTCGCGCGTGGCCGAAAGACGTTCCTTTAGGGTCCGGCCATCCTGCTGGCGGGTTCCCTGCAAGTGATTGGCATTGGTCGCCACCAATTGCCTTTCCTTAAGCTTGCCGGACAGCACCTTGGCGAAAGGCTGCATATCGGAAGGCCGGTAATTCGGCGTATCCGCATTGGCGATATTCTGCGCCAGCACGCGCTGGCGAGCCTCCGCCCAGCGCAACCGCTGTTCGGCAAGGGCAATCGGTCCGGTCTTGGTCGGGTCCATGTTCCCATCCTTGCACGTTGCGGGCCAAAATGCGTTAAAACGGCGCCAGTTACAACATTTTCTAATGGTTTTTTTGCACCGAACCTGTTGGATAGCCCTGTGAACACGCATTTTGAGGATAACACGACCGCGGAAGCCAATCAGCATGGCCTGGCGGTGCTTGCCGCCATCAAGGCCATGGGGGAAAGCTTGGCCCAGGCAGAGGCAAGTCTTGCCGAGGGTTATGCGCTTGATCTTACCGGGCTTGATGCCGAAATCGGCCGTCTCTGCGCTGCGGCAGGGGCCGCGCCCGCGGCCATGGCCCCGGCGCTGCGGCGCAATCTGGAAGCCTTGCTCGTGCAGGTGGAAAGGTTGCAAGCGGCCCTGCCACGGCCAAACAAAGGGGGGGAGCCGCGATGACCCTTAGCCTTGCGAATTGGCTCACCGCCGGCATTTCGCTGATTTTCGTGCTGGGGCTGATATTGCTGCTGGCACGCCTGCTGCGCGCCACAGGCTTGGCCCCGCAAACCGCCGGTCAGCGCCTGAAATTGCAAGAGGTCCTGGCACTGGATGCCCGCCGGCGCGTGATGATCCTGCGCTGTGACGGGCGGGAAGTGCTATTGCTGACAGGCGGACCCCAGGATTTATGCCTGGGTTGGCTGCCGCCCAGGAATGAGGAAACGCCCCCGTCATGATGCGCAAAACAGGTTTTTGGGTCCTTGCGATCCTGGCGGTATTGGCGCTGCCCGCCGGTGTGGCTCTGGCGCAGAGCGTATCGATTGACCTTGGGCAGACTGGGCAGCCGGGCGCCACGGCACGGCTGGTGCAATTGACCGCGCTGATCGGGCTGCTGTCGCTGGCGCCTTCCCTGCTGGTGATGGCAACCGCCTTTGCGCGTATTGTGATTGTGTTGTCGCTGCTGCGCAGCGCCATTGGCGCGCCTGGCATTCCGCCCAATCCGGTGCTGATCGGGCTCGCGCTGTTTCTGACCTTCTTCGTCATGCAGCCGGTGTTTGAGGCTTCCTGGACCCAGGGCATTGTGCCGATGACCGAGGGGCGGATTTCCGAATTGGATGGGCTGGCGGCGGCGGCGCAGCCCTTCCGCATGTTCATGGTGGCCAATATCCGCGAAGATGACCTGATCCTGTTCATGGATCTGGGGGGGATTCAGGCTGTGACGGACCCCGCGCAAACGCCCTGGCGCGCCCTGATCCCGGCCTTCATCGTGGGCGAATTGAAGCGCGCCTTTGAAATCGGCTTCCTGCTTTTCCTGCCCTTCCTGGTCATTGATATGGTGATTGCAAGCATTCTGATGTCGCTTGGCATGATGATGCTGCCGCCATCGGTTGTGGCGCTGCCCTTCAAGCTGATCTTTTTCGTGCTGGTGGATGGCTGGCGCCTGGTCTCGGGCAGCCTGGTGCAGGGCTTCAACCTGAGTTGAAGCCTTGTTTTTGAAACGCGGATCGCGAACGAACCGCCTTCAGACGTCGGCGCGCGCTTGTTCCTGAAACGTTAGGCGCTGTTTCAGGCGCCCGGCAGGTTTTCCGCGATATAGGGCGGCAGGTTGAAGGCGCCAGTGTGGATTTCCGGAGTCCAATAGCGGGTCGTGCCCAAAATGCCGGAAGCCTCCGCACGGCGGCGGATTTCATCGGTCGCCACCGTGCGGCAGGACGCATCCTTCGCCGCCCAGCCAAGCGTCATGAAGCCGCCGACATAGGTCGGCACTGCCGCCACATAGGCCCAATTATCCGGGAAGGATTTCGCGCGCCGACGTGATGTTTCGTGCAATTCATCGGCCTGCATGAAAGGCACGCCGCATTGATTGACGATCAGGCCACGCGGGGAGAGGATGCGCGCCGCATTGGCGTAGAATTCATCGGTGAACAGCACTTCGCCCACGCCGATGGGGTCCGTGCTGTCCACGATGATGACATCATAGCTTTCGGCGGGCGCGACGCGCACATAATCAATACCGTCGCCGATGATCACCTCGGCGCGCGGGTCGGCCCAGGCAGTGCCGCCAATGGTGGGCAGGAATTCCTTGGAAAGCCGCACCACTTCGCCGTCAATTTCCACCATCACGGCCTTTTCCACGCCGCGATGCTGCAACACGCGCTTCAACACGCCACCATCGCCCGCGCCAATGATCAGCACGCGCTTGGCCGCGCCATGGGCCAGGATGGGCACATGGGTGATCATTTCCTGATAGACGAATTCATCGCCTTCGGTGATCTGCACCACGCCATCCAACAGCATCACCCGGCCATGGGTTTCGCTTTCAAAGACAACAATATCCTGAAACGCCGATTGCACGCGGGCCAATTCGCGCTTCACACGAAAGCGCTGGCCCCAAGCGGCATAGAGGGTTTCATTGATCCAGCTATCGGTCGCCATGGCGGCACCCTTCCATAATGAAAGGCCGGGTGCTGCCACCCGGCCCCATCAAAACGATATCGATTGGCAATCAGCCGATCAGGCCGCGCTTATGTTCGGCAAGCTGCACGCGTTCCGGCAGGAAGCCGCGCTTGAGCGCCGGGATCGCCTTATAGGGATCGCAATCGCCGCAGACGAAAATATCGAGCGCGGCATAATCGCGTTCCGGCCAAGTGTGGATGGATACATGGCTTTCCGCCAGCACCAGCACGCCAGACACCCCGCCATTCGGCGAAAAGTGATGGAAATGCCCATGCAGGATCGTCGCCCCGGTGGCGAGCGCCCCTTCACGCAGCACCGCATCAATGTGGTTCGGGTCGTCCAGATTGGTTGCCCCCCACAAATCCACGATCAGATGCGTCCCGGCGTAGCGCACACCGTTACGCTGAACGAAATAATCCTTCTCGGCATGGGCCGAGACGTCTTCGTCGGTATTCCGGGTGTCGCTCGGCAAATCCGAAACCATCCCCGGTTGGACGAGAGCTTCCATAGCAGGGCTCCTTCCAGCCAGCAGATGACCAGGGTGATCAGGGAATTCTGATCGGGGTCAACGATTGCGGCATATGGGGCAAGTGGGGCGGTGACGCAAGGGAAAATTATAGGGGGAGCATAGGAAATTTCCTGCCACTTTCGGCAGGGGCCAAAATCTTTATCGCCTTGGTGGCGCGCTTGCTGGTGCTGCTGCGGGCGCTGGCGTATTCAGCCCGCCCAATCTTTCCGGCAGCAGGCGCAATTGGCTGATTTCACGCTGCAGCCGCGGCAAATCCTGCACGCCGCGCAGAGAGTCTCCGGTGAGCAGCGTGAAGGCCTCCGCCAGCGGCCCACCCTGCATCCTGGCGCCATAGGTATCGCGCAATTGACCGAGTGTGGCGGTATCATTGGCCATGGCAGCGTAGGCCGCGGCGCGCGCCAAATCGCGCCGCATGGAGGGGTTCAAGGGCGCCGGCGGTGGCGGTACCTTGGTGTCTATATGTTGCATCATGGCGGAAGCAGCGCCGCGCCAATCCTGCGCCGCAGCACGAATTTCAGCCAAAACCTCAGCGCCATCATCGCCCAGTTCAGAAAGCACCCCTTCGGCGAGACGGCGATTGCCGGTGCGCGCCAGGGCCCGTCCGCGCAGAATGGCGCGCTCAACTTCCTGGCCATTGCCATCTGTTGCCGCATCCAAGGCGGCCAGGGTACCTGGCGCATCGCCCTCTCCTAGCCGTATGGCGGCGAGCCTGGTGCTGACCGGCCGGCGCACCGCCGGGTCGGTCAACCGTGCCAGGGCATCGCGCAGCACGGCTGACGCGCGGTCCACGAGGTCAAGCGCAACCAGCCTATCCGCCAAAACAACGACTGAACGCGCACCTGCCTCATCCTCTGGCAGGAATTCCGGATGGGCATCAAAGAAAGCTGCGGCGTTCAAGGCCGGCGCGCTTTGCAGCGCCGAAGCGAAAGCGGCGCGCAAATGCGGGCGCAGGTCATTGTCGCGTTCCGGGAAGAAGCGCTGGGTTTCCTGCAACAATTCAAAGGCTGCGCGGCCATTGCCGGCTTCGCGCTGCAATTCGGCCAGCCGGATGCGGGCATTCATCTCATCCGCATCGCCGCGCCAGGCAAAAAGCGCGGCTTCCAATTCGGCAATGGCGCCCGCAGCATCAAGCTGGCCAACAGCCAGCCGTAATTCCACGCTGCGCCGGATGGCGCGCGCCCGCCGCAGCCGATCCCGCTCCCGGATCGCCTGACGATAGGCCGCCAAGGCATCATCAATCCGGCCATCGGCTTCCGCAATCATGCCGCGCGCCAGATGCAGGCTTGGGTTGTCGGGGTCGGCATCCGCAAGGCGGTTCGCCGCAGTAAGTTCACCGGCAGCCGCGAGGCTTTCCATGGCAATCGGGATCAGCCGTTGGGCCAAGGGGCGGGGATAGGAGAGCAGCAATGGCAGACCGGCAGCAATGGCGGGACCGGCCACGGCGTGATCGCCCCTGGCTGCTGCCAGAAAGCCTCGCCAGAGCGTGGTTTCATCACTCGATGGAAGCTGCGGGTTTTCGAGTTGCCGTGCCTCCGCCTCGCGCCCGGCGACCAGGGCGGCGGCGGCCTGAACCATCACCAGCCGCGCATCGGCCCCGGCGCGCGGGTCTTCCTGCAAGGCAAGCGTCGCCATCGCCTGGGCCTCCTGCGGCATGCCCATGGCGAGCAGCGTCTCCGCCGCATGGCGCCGCGCTTCCGCACGGCCGAGCGGTCCGGCGGAAGCAATATTGGCCGAAGCCGTGCGCATCCTTTCGAGCAGCGTGGCGGCGGAGGCTGAAGGCAGGTCCATAATGCGGGTCAGCGTGGCGGCCTCGGCCAGGGGCTCACGCCCCGCATCTGCACCAAGCCTGAGCGAATCCATCCCTGAGGCGTGCAGAATGAAGCGGTCATTCAGCGCGCGGAGTTGGATATTATCGCCCCGCGGCAGCACAGCCACACCCAACATGGCGGGGAGCAATTGGAATTCCGGCTGACGTCGGCCAATGGCCACTGCCTGCCCAGCTTCGCGCAAGGTACCGACCAGGAGCGGGCTGCCAGTTTCGGGGTCAAGCACCGTCACACTACGCCCCGGCCGTGCCGCGCGCAGTATCAGACGTGCGGGTGGGCCCTGATCCAGCTCCGGCGTGATGGCGGTGAGCGCGCGATTGGCTTCCACCGCATCGCGGAAGGCTTCCAGCACCCAGGCATTGCCCTCTCGCCGCGGGCGAAGCGTGCCGGGCTGCGCAAGGCGCGTTTGTAGAATGGTGGCATCGCCGGTCTGGCGCGCTTCCATATTGCGGAAAATGGCGCTGCCCTGAAGCTGCGACAGGTCAAGCGCTTCGGATCGGTCGAAGACAGCGATCACCCAATCGCCGTGGCGGAAGATGGCGGCAGAGGTTTCGGCCCCAAGGTCGAGCGAAATGGCGCGGCCTTCCGCGATAAGCCCAACCGGCGTGGTGCGCCGGGGTGGCACCACCACCAAGGGGAGGGCCGGCGGTGCTGATTGGGCCTGGGCAGGTGCGGGGGGCGGCGCCGCAGGCGGCGGCGTAACCTCAGGTGAAACGGGGGGTGCGGCCGGCGCAACCGGCGGTGATGCGCCCGCATTTTGCCCGGGGCCGGGACGCGAAACATCCGCCGCGGGAGGGGCCGGGGCGGATGCGGTTGCAGCCTGGCTTGTCGGGGGCGTTGCCTCTCGTGGAGGCGGCGCTGTGGGCGGCGGTCGTGCGGCCGGCGCGGCGGGTGGCGCGGTAGCGGGCCGTGGTAGTGCAGCAGGGGGCGGCGCTGCCCCGGCTTGCACCGGCGGCGGTACTGCGGCCGGCGCAGGTGCTGGACGCGGCGGCGCTGCAGTCGTGGCGGGCGAGGCATCCGCCGCGGCGGGCTGGTTGGCGGCGCCAGTGTCAGCCCCATCCAGCACATCAATCACCACGCGATTACCCAGCCGATAATGGCGAAACCTGGTCCCTGGCGGGGCTTGAAGCATAATGCCGCCATCAATCGCCGAAATGCTTTCAACATTCTTGGGCAGGCGCAGGGCGCCGGTCAGGTCATAGCGCGCCGGCGTATCGAAACGGAGGATCAGGCGATTACCCGCTTCCTCCGCCCGATAGGTTACGGCTTCGGGCCAATCCATCACCACCCGGCCATAGGTGGGATGGTCGCCGACCCTGAAACCGACTGCGGGCGCCTGCTGTGCCATGGCTGGAACGCCAAGCGCGATCCAGAACAGCAGAAAGGCTCCCGCAAGTCGCATCAATCAAAGCTCGCCAAAAGCCGGTCAATTTCGCTTTGCGAAACGCCGGCACCGGGAAGCTGCGGTCCATTGGCCAGTTTTTCGCCCTCAGTGCGCTTTTCATCGCGCGATGAGGCTGCGGGAGCAGGCGCCGCTTCCGGTCCAGGCATACCGCTGGCGGCGGAAACAATCGTCGAAATCCGGGCTTCGATGGCCTTGAGCGCTGTCACAACCTTGCCGATCCGCTGTCCCGTGATGTCCTGAAAGGAACAGGCTTCGTATATCCGAGTGACCGCACCTTGCAACTTATCGGCAGCTTCGCCCGAAAGTTCCGCCTGCATCTGTTCAAGCGTTTCGCAGCAATCCAGGATTTCATTGGTGGCATGCGCGGTATGCTCAACAATGGCGTCCAGCTCATCGGTGGCGGAGGGGATATGCGCGTCGCGGATATCTTCGACCTTGAGGGCAGCGATCTCGGCCTTGGCGCGGGCGATGGTGCGTCCCAGCCCTTCCAGTTCGGCGAGCAGGGCTGATTCCTTGGCGGTCAGATCGCCCGCCATGGTGGCCAACACGGCGCGCACGGTCGCTTCGATCCGGTCGCCTTCCGGCCCTTGCGGGATTCCATCAGGCATGGACCAGCACCTTTTCGATCTTTTCGCGCAGCGTTTCAGCGTTGAAGGGCTTCACGATGTAATTCGACACTCCCGCTTGCTTGGCGGCGACGACATTTTCGGTCTTGCTTTCGGCAGTGATCATGATGAAGGGCAGATTCTTCAGACGCTGATCAGCCCGCACTTCCTTGAGCAGGTCAAGCCCGGTCATGGGCGCCATGTTCCAATCGCTGATCACGAGCCCAAAATTGCCCGCGCGCAACTTGGCCAAGGCTTCCTGCCCATCCACAGCTTCATCAACATTGTTGAATTCAAGCTGCTTAAGAAGGTTGCGGATGATGCGCAGCATCGTCCGATAGTCGTCCACAATCAGGACATTGATGTTCTTATCCATGGTTCTCCACCGTTTGCCGACCGGATCATTCGGCCTACTCGCTTCCCGGCCGATTGGCCCGGTGTCGCGCCAATTCGGCGGTAAGAACCCGGGCCTTTTCAGGCCGCATCGCACCGATTACCGGTGCCATTTTCCGCTCACCCATGCGGTCCAGGATCTGGATCACCACGGGCAATTCCAATTCCTCGAAAATTGCGGCCGCTTCGCGCGGACGCATGTTTTCATAGGTGCGAACCAGGCCGCGCCAGCCGGCCTCCTCACGCTCATTACGGGTGCGCTCCATGCCCTCAAGGCGTTGCTGAAGCTGCGTCAATTCTTCGATGCGTTGCCCCAGGCGGCGCTCGGCCGCCGCAAGGACCAATTCGCGGGAAGCGATGGTCTGTTCCCGCGCCTCAAGCTCGGCCCGCCGCGCGCGAAGCTGCTCAAGCAGGGCGCGCTCGGCCTGGGTGATGGGGGTGGGCGCTTCGGCCAGCCCGCCTTCCGGTCTGACACCAAGGCGCTGAAAGCCGCCGGTCGGGCGTGTCGGTTCCGGTGCGACGGCGAGCGGGGGGGCAATTTCTGCCGCCCTCGCCGGTGCCATGGCTGGCGCGGGCGCGGGTTCGCCGCGCAGCAACGGGCGAACGACATTTTCAGACTTTACAAGGAATAAGCCACCCATGGCGATGATCGCCAAGGGTAAAAGGCGCGGTTTGAACATCAGCGAGCCCCCTTTCCGGTACCGATGGAAAGGGCGCGGAGCAAATCGCGTTCCGCTTGGCTGCGAAGCGGGCCGGCATCGCTTGGCGGCTCCCGCAAAGGGCGCGTCGGGGCAGGGTCAGGGGCCAGCGGCGCCTCATGGCTCGCCATGGGGCGGCCCATGCGCACCAGGGCTTCCAGCCGATCCGCCAGTGATTCGGCGCGTTCGATCAGGAAGCGCAAATCATCGCGGAGCGGCTCAGCCGTGGTCACACGTTCCTGCACTTGGCGCCCGGCCAGTTCAGCGGTCGCGCGCAGGCGCAGAATGGCCGATTCCGCTGCCCCCGCCGCTTCCGAAAGTCCCTGGGCGCTGGTTTCCATGGCAGCGCGATCCTTGCGGATTTCACGCAAGGCACGCTCAAGCCGGATGGCGAAGGGAATGGCGGTGCCAAGCAGCAAGAGCACCGCCAATTGCAGGCCCCATTCAAGCCAGGAGAGAGACATCATGATGAAGCCCCCTTGCGACGTTCAATCTCTCGATCAATCCTGACCGCCAGGCGCTGGCCCTTGCGACCCATTTCCCCTTCAAAAAGAGGCACTTCCCCGCAGCGCAGCCTGACCGGCGCCCCGGGGGGAACGCCCAAAGTGATCCGATCGCCCACTTTCAGGTTCAGGACCGTGGATAGCGGCAGCATCTGCTCATCCAGCACCACATCCAGCCCGATATCGGTATGGCGCAGTTCTTCGGCCAAATGGGTTTCCCAGATACTGTCCCGGCCGAATTTCTCGCCCATGAATTGCTGCAGCAGTAATTCGCGGACGGGTTCCAAGGTGGCGTAGGGCAGCAGGATCTCAAGCTTGCCGCCACGATCTTCCATATCAACGCGCAGGCGCACCAGCACGCAGGCATTGGATGGCCGACTGATCACGGCAAAGCGTGGGTTCACCTCAAGCCGTTCAAAGCGGAAATGCACCGGGCAGAGCGGTTCAAAGGCCGCCGTCAGGTCATCCAGCACCACATTGACCAGCCGCTCCACCAGGGTGCGTTCAATGGTGGTATAGGGGCGGCCTTCAATGCGCATTGCGGCCGTACCGCGCCGCCCACCCAAAAGCACATCCACCACCGAATAGATCAGCGCGGAATCCACCACCGCCAGGCCGTAATTGTCCCATTCATCAGCCCGCGTAACGCCCAGCATGGCCGGCAGCGGGACCGAATTCAGGTAATCCCCAAAACGGAGCGAAACAATGCCGTCGATGGAGACATCCACATTGTCCGAGGTGAAATTGCGGAGCGTCGTGGACATGAGCCTGACCAGGCGGTCAAACACAATCTCCAGCATCGGCAGGCGTTCATAGGAAATCAGCCCGGAGGAAATGATTCTTTGAATGCCGCTTTCCTCGGCCTCGCGCGCGGGGCCGACACCGAAGCCCAAAAGACTGTCAATTTCAGCCTGGTTCAGAACCCGCGCCGCATCTGCCGCGACCGCCGGAGCAGCCTGCCCCTCGGTTGCGCCTTCTTCCTCAAGCGCGGCGCCCCAGGCCGCGGCAAGATCTTCTTCTTCGCCCGTGCCGCTCATTGGACCAGAATCTCCATGAAGAGCACATCATTGACGCGGATCTGCTGGGCGTCACCGCGGCCGGCCTGGGCCACCGCGATATTGGCGCGGGCAACCAATTCTTCGCGCAGGCGCTGCGTGCCGGCGGAGCCGCGCAATTCTTCGGGCCGAACTTCCCTAAGGTAAGTCTGGAACAGATCCAACAAGCGCGGCATGGCGGCCTGAACGACCGCGCCATCCTCGGGCCGGGCCAATTCAAGCTTGCTGCGGAGCTTGACGAAAACGGCGCGACGACCCGGCGCGTTCAGATTGGTCACAATCTCTGGCATTTCCAGGAAAGTCACGACGCGCGGCCCAGGTTCCCCATTTCCGGCCGAAGCGGCGGGGGCACCCATACCAAGTAGCGGTGGCAGAATGCCGCCGAACCAGAGTCCGGCCCCGATCGCGACCAGTAGTACAGGCGCAGCAAGGAGCAGAAGCTTCTTGCGCCCCCCGCCCTTCTTGCCTTCCTGCACTTCCTCACTGGCCTCAATTTGCCCTGACATCCATGTCTCCTTCGCGACGCATTGTGACAGGCTCCGATTAAGGAAGCCTTGCGGCAGGGCTTGCCGGGCCAAAAAGGTTTTGACCGGCAAGTTCTGCCCTGAATCCACACTATAAGGGATGGCACGCCGGTTGCACCACGCTTTTTACGAGCCGACCCTCGTGTCGGTTCCTTGGTTCTTACGGCAAGGGTTCATGGCGCTGGACCCCAATTGAGGGAGTTTTTATGGATTCGCCCGGCTATATCCTGCTGTCGCGCCTGTCGCTCCAGGAACGGGCCACCCAGGCCCTGGCGCATAATATTGCCAATGCGGATACCCCGGGCTTTCGGGCCATGCGACCGGTTTTCGGTCAGGTGATGGTCAGTTTGCGTGGCGCGGGCGGGATGCCGGGGGATTCCTCCATGTCCTTCCCGCAGGACCGCGCGACTTGGCGCGACATGGCCCCGGGCAGCCTTCAGACCACCGGCAACAAGCTGGATTTGGCCATTGATGGCGAAGGCTTCTTCGTAGTCGAAACCCCAAAGGGTGAGCGCTATACGCGTGCCGGGCGCTTCTCCATCGCGGCTAATGGCCGGCTGGTGGATCAGGAAGGCAATTCGGTGCTGGATTCACGCGGCAGGCCTATCGCCTTTTCGGCCCAGGATACGCAGATTGAGATCACCAAGGGCGGCGTGATCCAGAGCGAGAATGGCCCCATCGCCACGCTGCAATTGGTGCGCTTCGAAAATCCACAAAACCTGATGGCCGAGGGCAATCGGCTGTTCGACGCCAAGAATGAGGCGCCGGTCCGGGTTGAACGCCCCAAGGTGGTGCAAGGCGCGCTTGAAGGCAGCAATGTCTCGCCCATCCTGGAAATGACGCGCCTGACCGCAGAAATGCGCGAATTCCAATACGCCAGCATGTTCACCGAACGTGAGGGCGAACGCATCACCAATGCGGTAGAGCGCATCATGCGCCGCCGGTCTTCATAATCTGGATTAGGATAAAGCCACCATGCGTTCCTTGCAAATCGCCGCCACGGGCATGCAGGCCCAGCAGACCAATATCGAAGTCATTTCGAACAATATCGCCAATATCTCGACCACCGGCTTCAAGCGGCGCCGGGCCGAATTCCAGGATCTGATTTATCAGAATTTGCGCCGCACCGGATCGCAAAGCGCCGATACGGGCACGCTGCTGCCTTCCGGCGCGCAGCTTGGCCTTGGTGTGCGTACGGCGGCAATTTATCGTATCAGCGAACAGGGCAATCTGCAGCAGACGGAAAACCGCTTCGATATCGCAATCCGCGGCAATGGCTATTTCCAGATACTACTGCCGTCCGGCGAAACTGCCTATACGCGCGATGGCACCTTTGGGCTTTCGGCTGAAGGCACCATTGTAACCGCCGAAGGCTTTACGGTGCAGCCTGCCATTACCATCCCGCCGGCGGCGCGTGATGTCACCATCAATGCCACCGGTGAAGTGCTGGCCAAGATTGACGGGCAGATTCAGCCGCAGAATGTGGGCCAGATCCAGCTTGCGATCTTTGCCAATGAAGGGGGCTTGGAAGCGATTGGCGAAAACCTGTTCCTGGCCACACCCGGATCAGGCGATGCGCAGCAGGCCGCCCCTGGCCAGGCCGGCTATGGGCAGGTGCTTCAGGGCTTCATTGAAACCTCCAACGTCAATGTGGTGCAGGAAATCACGGCACTGATCACGGCCCAGCGCGCCTATGAGATGAATTCACGCGTCATTTCGGCGAGCGATGAAATGCTCTCCACCCTTACAAGGCTACGCTGATGGATAGGCGGTTCTTCCTTCTTCTGCCTGCTGGGCTGCTGGCGCTGCCCGGCAAGGCGCGCGCGCAGGCGGTGGTGGTCCGCTCCCACAGCCTTGTTGAGGATCAGGTCATCCGCGTTTCCGATATCTTTGAAGGTACGGCGCGGGGCGATGTGGTGG
Source organism: Roseomonas sp. (assembly GCA_020250005.1). GTDB lineage: Bacteria > Pseudomonadota > Alphaproteobacteria > Acetobacterales > Acetobacteraceae > Neoroseomonas. The sequence goes on along the minus strand of JADCES010000107.1, from coordinate 32,237 downwards.
TGGGTGCTGCGCCCAATCCGGGTCAGCGCTTTGTCATTGAAGCATCGCAGCTTGCCGGCATTGCGCGCCGCTTCAATGTTGATTGGCGCCCGACTTCAGGCGCGGAGCGAAGCGTGATTGAACGCCCAGGCCGTGCCTTGCCGCGCGATGCGGCGGTTGAGGTGCTGCGCACAGAGCTTCTGGGCCTTGGCCTGCCTGTTGATGCCGAGCTTGAACTTGCGGCCTTCACCCCGCCCATCCTGCCGTTGAACGCCATACCGCGACTTTCAGCCGAGGGTGGCAGCTACGAAACTGCTTCCAACCGCTTTGCGGCCACCCTGATTGTCATGGCCGATGGCATGCCGAGCATTCGCATGCGGGTCGCGGGGCGGGCTATCGCGACGGCGCCGGCTGTTGTTTCCACGCGGCGGCTTGCAGTTGGTGAGGTTGTGAAGCCCGAAGATGTCAGGCTGGTGCAGCTGCGCGCTGAACGCGTGCGCCCGGGCACGGCACAGCGGTTGGAAGATGTGGTGGGGATGGCGTTGCGTCGCCCCATCGGTACGGATTTGCCCTTCATGGGGGCGGATCTGATGGTGCCGCATATCATCGCGAAGAATGAGATCGTGATGATGGTTGTGGAAGGCCCCGGGCTTTCCCTGACCACGCAGGGCCGCGCCCTGGAGCCAGCTTCGCGTGGCGGGCGGCTCAGTGTGATGAATCTCGCCTCCCGCAATGTGGTGGAGGCCGAGGCGATTGGACCTGGCCGCGTGCAAGTGCGCCTTGGCGCCGGCCCGATGCGTACGGCGGAAAGGAGTTGAAGATGCGTCTGCCCATTCTTTTGCTTGCGGCGGTTGGCCTTTCTGCATGCAGCACTGCTGAGCGACTTTCGCGCCTTGGTCAGGGCCCGGAATTGGCCGGGATCGAAAACCCCACTTCCGATCCGCGCTGGCGCCCGGTGACCATGCCGATGCCAAATCCAGGCGATCCGCCCTTGCAGAATAACAGCCTCTGGCGCCAGGGGAGCCGGACCTTCCTGCGCGACCAGCGCGCTGCAGCGGTTGGTGATCTCGTGACCGTTCTGGTGTCAATCCAGGATGAGGCCGATATGGAAAATTCCACCAAGCGCAATCGCGACAATAGCGAAAGCATGGGGATTCCCAATCTGCTTGGCCTTGAGTCATCCTTTGGCCGGCTTTTCCCCTCAGGCTTTGATCCTTCCAAGGCAGTATCCGCGAGTTCCGCCAGCGATGTGACGGGTGCGGGGACGCTCAAGCGTTCAGAACAGATCAATCTGCGTGTCGCGGCGACAGTTTCCCAGGTGCTGCCCAATGGTAATCTGGTAGTGGTTGGGCGCCAGCAGGTGCGCGTCAATCAGGAATTACGCGATTTGCAGGTGGGCGGCATTATTCGCCCGCAGGATATCGGCTCAGACAATACCGTGCGGCACGATCGGCTTGCGGAAGCGCGCATTGCCTATGGTGGGCGGGGCACGATCAGCGATGTGCAGCGCCCGCGCTATGGGCAGGAATTGATGGATATCCTGCTGCCATTCTGATGCTGTGATTGGCGTGATCCTTTGGCGGATCACGCCATATTCCTACCGATCAGCATGCTTGCGTTCGTAATGCTTGCGGTATTTCTGGGTGACCAGATCGGTCTTTACCACGACTGAGACATCGGTGGTGTTGAATTGCTCATCCAAAACCGCGCCATCACCGACAAAGCCACCAAGGCGCAGATATCCCTTCACCAAGGGCGGCAAGGCCGCAAGCGTGGCACGCTTGTCAATGGTTTCGGGACCCTTGCGGCGCATTTCCACAAAGCGTTCCGGTAGCGCGCGCGGGCGCAATTCTTCTGGTGCCAGATGGAAGGCGTGCAGATAGGTCAACTGATCGGCCAGCGCATCCAAATCCGTGCCAGGCAGCGATGCACAGCCAAACATGAGCGCAATATCATGGCGGAAGACATAGGCCGCGATACCATCCCACAATAATTGCAGCGTACCGCGGCTGCGATAGGCGGCATCCACGCAGGACCGGCCCAATTCCAGCACCGGCGCGGGATAGGCCACCAGGCGAGAGACGTCATATTCGCCTTCGGAGTACCAGCGGCCTAGCTTTTCCGCACCTTTGCGCCTAATCAGGCGATAAGTGCCGACAACCGATTGCGGGCCTTCGCCCCGATCATGATCCACCACCAGCAAATGATCGGCGATGGCATCAAAATCATCGCGGTCACGATGGCTCAGGGTGGTCGCGGCATCGGCGCGGGCGCCCATTTCCTGATAGAAAACGCGATACCGCAGCGCCTGCACCGCATCAATTTCGGCTGCGGTCACGGCCAGGCGCACGCCGAGATTGCCGGCGCGCAATTCCTCAAAGCCCGTTTCGGGGGGGGCAACTTCGTCCTGCTTAAGTGGCATCAGCAATCCCGTTCCAGGGCGGCCCCTTTCCGGGAAAGCCCCAGGGTCACAAACCGCAAACGCTTTTATAGAATAGTTTGCCTGATCGCCAAATCAGGGGGTCAAGCCGCCGCGCCCCGGCGTTTGCGTGGCTTGGTGCCAAGGCCGATTTTTTTTGCCAAGGACGAACGCTGCTTGGCGTAACGCGGCGCCACCATGGGGTAATCCTGCGGCAGACCCCAGCGTTCGCGATATTGTTCCGGTGTCATTTTGAAGGAGGTTTTCAGGTGCCGCTTCAGCATCTTCATCTTCTTGCCGTCTTCCAGGCAGATGATGAAATCAGGCGTCACGGATTTGGCGATTGGCACCGCCGGTTCGGGGCGTTGCGATGCCGGTGACGGAGAGGATTCAATGGAAGATAAGGTACGGTGCACTTCCTGGATCAGGCCCGGCAAGGCGGAAGCCGCAACGGCATTATGCGCGACATGCGCCGATACGATCTGCGCCGTCAGCGCCAGGATATCAGAGGCGATTCTACTTTCAGACATATTTACTTTCCTAAGACGAATTTCAATTTTCTTAGTTTCCTTCGCCAAAAAAAGCAAGTATCAAAATGTGAATTCCTCTTTAGAATGCTGGATTGGCCAGTATATCCGAAAGGAAGAATTGTTGATGAAAATCGCAACCATTGCTATGTGCGCCACCATTCCAAATCCGGATCATCATATTGATATTTCATCGGAAACCTGCCCGATGACTTTTGTTCTTGTGCGTTTGGCGCTGGACCAAATGAAATCCGGAGAGATTTTGGAGATCAGGCTGCGTGGGGCGGAACCACGTCAGAACATACCGCTGACAGCTCAGGAACAGGGGCATGAGGTGATCAGCATCAGCGATTTGGAAAATGGAGAATCCATTATGCTGCTCCGCCGCGGCTGATGTTTCTTCCGACGCGTCGCGGTAGGATTCATTTTTCTGCAGTACTGGTCAGGTCAATGCGCAAAATGAGCGCGGCCGTACCATCGGCATAGTAACGCGGTCGGCGGCCAACCTTCTGCGCAGCAACGGACATGTAGAGCGCACGTGCAATTGCGTTCGGTTCTGCAACCTCCAGGAAGAGTTCCGCCGCGCCACGCCGCGCGGCCTCAGCCATCAGTGCGCGTAACAGAAGGCGCCCAATTCCTCGCCGCCGCTCCCCTGGCCGGACCGCGATGGTCAGGATTTCAGCCTCCCCCGCCTGCGCCCGGCCGATTGCGAAGCCAAGCGGCTGATCCCCCCTGATGGCCAGCAGGCCGAAATGTCCGGGCAGCCCGAGCATGAGGGCGAGAGCCTTTTGTTCCCAAGCCTCATCAAATATGAAGGCCTCAGCGTGCATTTCCGCAAGCAGGGGCGCCACCTCCGCGCCGACGGATTTTATCAGCGCCGTCATGGGCGGCGCGGGGGCAGTTTTGGATCAACACAATTTAGCATGAATCGCACCACTAATCCGGCCGCGTGGTGGCGGGCGGTTCGGCGTAAAGCGGGGCCGTACTGCGCGGGGGCAGTTTGCCCGCAAGCCTTTCCCCGGCCACGCGCCCCACCGCCGCGGCCGAGGGGATGGCCTTTGGGTAAGCATCCGCCACAACCCCGCGCGCCCGAAGCATCTCTGCCGCCGCCGGCGCCGCATTACCCACAAGCAAGACGGGTCCGTCTGGATTGGGCAGGTCGGTCAGCGGCAGGATCACGGGTGCTTCAGGCAATGCGGCACCGGGCGGGAAGATTTCCAGCACCACGCGGCCTTGGCGTTGATCCAGCACGCACCAAAGCGCTTGATCTGCCCGCAAGGCTTGCGGCACTTGCGCGGCCAAGGCCTCCCCCGTTGTTGCAGCGATCAGGGGTTTGTCCAGCGCCTGTGCCAAGCCTTCGGCCAGCGCCATGGCGGTACGCAAACCAGTGAAGCCGCCTGGCCCAATGCCAACAGCAATGGCGTCCAGCGCCTCAGGCACGACCCCGGCTTCCGCCAAGACCTGCAGCGCCATGCTGGGCAGCGCAGCGGGGTGGCCGCGCGGTGCCTCATGCAGCGCCGCGGCCAGCACGGCACCATCACGCAAAACTGCGGCGGAACATTGCGCAAGCGCGCCTTCAAGGGCGAGGATCAGCATGTGCCGGCATTGTCGCGTGACGTTTCATGCCTGCCTCATGACAGGATGCGCCGCGGATTTCCAGATCCAGGCCTATGGCCCAAAGCTGATCCTGGGCAACCATAGCGCCATTTCCGGAAAGCCGATCAGCAACGCCGTCATCACCACCATGGCGATGAAGAAGGGTATGGTGCCTTGAAAAACCTCGGCAATCGTGCCTTCGCGTCGCACCGCCTGAATGACGTAAAGCGTCATGCCAACGGGCGGTGAGATCAGGGAGATTTCGCACATCAGCACGATGAAAACGCCAAACCAGACCGGATCAATGCCGGCCGCGACAATCACCGGAAACACCACCGGCACCGTGCCCACCAGCATGGGCAGGGTTTCAAAGAAAATGCCGAGCAGCAGATAAAAGATCGTGAGCGCGATAATCAGTTCCAGCGGGCTTGCACCGATACTCGTGGCAAAGGCGCCAAGTGCCGAGGTAACGCCAAGCAGCCCCATGACGAAGTTCAGATAGAAGGCAACAGCCAGGATCAGCAGGCTCATCGCGGTCAGATTGGCGGTCGCGATGAAGCATTCATGCAGCATGCGAATGGAAAGCCGGCCGTAAAGGGCCGCGATGGGCAAGGCCACCACCACGGCAAGGGCGGCGCTTTCCGTCACCGTCGCCCAGCCGGTATAGATGGAGCCCATGATGATGCCGAAAATCACCAAGGGCGGCATCAGATCCACCAGCCGCTTCAGTCTTTCGCGCAAGGGATCGGCCACTTCCTTCTGGCGCACCAGATCGGGCTTCAGCAGCGCGATCATGATGATGGTGCCCATGAAGAGCACCGTCATGACAATGCCGGGAATAACGGCCGCGGCGTAAAGCTGCCCGACCGAGGTATTGGTCATGGCGCCATAGACAATCAGCGCAATGCCAGGCGGAATCAGATTGCCAAGCGAAGCACCAGCCGCGATGGAGCCCAATACCAGGCGCGTATCATAACGCCGCTTGCGGAAGGATGGCAGCGCAACCGTTGAAATCGTCGCTGCCGTCGCAACGGAAGAACCGGATACGGCGGAAAACACGGCAGATGCGCCGATATTGGTGTGCAGCAGGCCACCCGGCAGGATATTCAACCAATCCGCCAGCGAGCGATAAAGCCGGTCAGTGGAACCGGACCGCACAAGAATCTCACCCAGCAGGATGTAAAGCGGGATGGAGAGCAGCACATAATCTTCCATGGCACCCCAAAGCTGTGTGCCAAAGGCCGCGACCAAGGGCGGGCCGAGATAAAGCGCCGCCCCCAGCAGCGCGATCAGGAACATCGCCACCGCCACATGCAGGCCAAGGAAAAGAAAGCCGATCAGCAGCAGAAAGCCGATGGTCGCTTCGGTAACGCCGATCATGGCTGCTTGCCTTCGCGTTCCAGGATGGTGCCCATTTCGGCCTCGATCTCCTCATCGAGCGTCAGCGGCCCATAGAACAGATTGAGCTTCGCCCGATCTGACAGTAGCAGCCAAAAAGCATGCGCGGCCATGGCGCCGGCGCAAAGCGCGAACAGCAGAAGCCCGATGAACCAGGCGCCTTGCGGCAGCCAAAGCGGCGTTTGCAGCGGCGAATTGGCATGCGCCTGGAATTCGATGCTTTCCTGCAATACGGCCCAGCCGCGCCAGGCGCCGTAAATCGCCATGGCCGCGAGCAACCCATAAGCCAGTGCGTTCAAGACCGCGCGCAGACCCGCCGGCAGGCGCCCGAGCAGAAAATCAACGCGCGTATGTGCCTTCACTGTCAGCGCGCAGGCAAAACCAAAAGCCGAGACAATGGCAGTGGTATAGCCGCCGATCTCATCCACCCCTTGCAGGGATATGGAAAAGAATTTGCGCAGCAGGATTTCAGCCACCGTCGGAAAGGACAGCGCAATCAGCCACCAGCCGGAAAGAATGGCGAGAAACCGGGCAGGCGGACCAAAAAAGCGGCTGACCGGGTTTGGGTCCTTGAAGGTCGTGCGCATGGGGGCCTTGTCTTGAATGGCGATTGGGGCTTAGCGGGGGGTGAAGTCGTTTCAATGGCGCGGTGTTGCACAAAGCCAAGGGGCTGGCAAAACTGTGATCCACCGAAACGCCCTCGGTTTCAGGTCTTTAGCGTCGCAAATTTCATGCCTTGTCCTTCGGGAGCCAAACCCATGCCCTTCCGCCCCACCCTGCTTGGCGCTGTCCTTGGTGCCTTGCTCGCCGCCGCACCCGCATTCGCGCAAAGCCCGATCCAGCTGCGCGTGGCGGGGCATTTCACCTCCAATTCCCGCCATACGGAGGGGATTGAACGGCCCTTCTTCACCGGCCTTGGCCAGGCGACAGGCATCAACCTTGCCGTCACCTTCAACCCGATGGACCAGGTGGGCGCCGCCGCACCGGATGCGTTGCGGCATCTGCGCAATGGCACCTTTGATGTCATGAGCGTGCTGATCGGCCAGACCGCGCGTGATGAGCCCTTTATCGACTCGCTCGATCTGATCGGGGTTTCGACCACGCTCGAAGAAACTCAGCAAGCGATTGCCGGTGGGCGCGAAGCGCTCGATCGGCGCTTGCAGGAACGCTTCAATGCCAAGGTCATGACGCTCTGGCCCTTTGGCGCGCAGATGTTCTTCTGCAATCGCCCAGTCGCTTCCATGGCTGACCTGCGCGGCTTGAAGGTGCGCTCCTACACGCCCACCATGTCGGCGCTGCTGCAATCGCTGGGTGCCACGCCCGTGACCTTGCAGCTTTCCGAAACCTATCAGGCTTTGCAGCGCGGCACGGTGGAATGCGGCATCACCTCGGCCACTTCGGCCTATACCGCGAATTGGGGCGAGGTTATCCGCACCATCCTTCCGGTATCGCTTGCATCAGGCGTGCAAGGGCATTTCATGTCGCTGGCGGCTTGGCGGCGCTTCAACCCGGAACAGCAGGCGGCACTGACGCGCGCCTTTGCTGATCTGGAAAAGCAAATGTGGGATCTGGCGCGCCGCGCGAGTGATGAGGCCTTTGCCTGCTTCCAAGGCCAGGATGCCTGCACCACGCGTAAATTCAATGTCCAGGTGGTGACACCGCCGGCAGAAGATGAACGGCGCGTGCGTGAAGCCGTGACGGCGGTGGTGCTGCCAAGCTTCCGCGATAGCTGCAACCGCGTCTGGGCGGATTGCGCGCGGGTTTGGAATGACAGCGTCGGCAAGGCGCGCGGCTATACCATTCCCTGACATGGCGGCCGGTTTCACCATGCCGCGCCTCGGGCAAGGGACCTGGGGCATGGGTGAGGATCGCACGAAGCGCGCGGCGGAAGCCGATGCGCTGCGTGCGGGGCTCGATCTTGGTGTGAATTTGATCGACACAGCCGAGATGTATGGCGAAGGCGGCGCCGAGGAGGTGGTGGGCAATGCCATCACCGGGCGGCGTGAGGAGGTTTTCATCGTCTCCAAGGTGTATCCGCATAATGCGTCCCGCCGCGGCGTGGTGGCGGCGTGCGAACGCAGCCTGAAACGCCTTCGGATTGAAACCATTGATGTCTATCTGCTGCATTGGCGCGGTTCCGTGCCACTCGCGGAAACGGTGGCGGGTTTTGAGGCGCTGCGCGCAGCCGGCAAGATCAGGCGCTGGGGCGTTTCCAATCTTGATCAGGATGATTTGGAAGAATTGGGCGCGGCGCTGGCTGATTGCGCGACGGATCAGGTACTCTATAGCCTTGAGCATCGCGGTGCCGAGTTTGATCTGCTGCCCTTTTGCGCCAAGCGTGGCATGCCGGTGATGGCCTATTCGCCCGTGGGCCAGGGCGGGCGGATGCTGCGTAATCCGGCGCTGACAGCCGTTGCGGCGCGGCACGGCAAAAGCCCCGCGCAAATCGCCATTGCCTGGACGCTCCGCCAGCCTGGCGTGGTGAGCATCCCGAAAGCCGCGAAACTCGCCCATGTGCGGGAAAACGCGGCAGCACGGGAGATTGTCTTGAGTGCTGAGGATTTGGCCGCGCTGGATGAGGCCTTTCCGCCGCCACGGCGCAAGCGGCCTTTGGCGATGCTGTAGCGGATACAAAATGGAGTGACCCGCTTTGGCAGGTCACGCCATGCCTCGGTGTTGGCACGCAGCGCTTTATTGATCCGGCAATTGAACCTCAGCCGCCGGCGCGGGCGCTTCCTTGGCAGCCGAATCACGCGACCCCGCCGCGCCGGAACGCAGCACCACCATCAGCTTTTCAATCGCGGTTGGCTTGTCGCAGCGGTCAATCGCAGCGGCTTCGGCAGCCAGGCGGTCCAAAGCCAATTCATAGATCTGGCGTTCGCTGAAGGATTGATCAGGCTGGCCGGCATTGCGGAACAGGTCGCGCACCACTTCAGCAATCTGCACCGGATCACCAGAATTGATCTTCGCCTCATATTCCTGGGCGCGGCGCGACCACATGGTGCGCTTGATGCGCGCGCGGCCCTTCAGCGTATCCATGGCGGGCTGGAAGCTTTCCGTGGTGCAAAGCTTGCGCAGGCCTGAAGATGACGCCTTGTTCACCGGCACGCTCAGCTTCATGCGGTTTTCCTCAAAGGTCACTTCAATGACTTGCAAGGAATAACCGGCGGCCTCCACCGAGCGGATGCCCTGCACCGTGCCCACGCCATGGGTTGGGTAGACAACGTAATCGCCCGTCTTGAATTCCTGTTTCGGGGCTGGGGGTGGTTTGTGCGAAGAAGCAGACATGGGCATTCCAGGACGGGGCGGACCACCACCCGGCGGGCGCATGCCCAATTGGGCATTGGGACGCATGGTGGGCGGTGGCGGCGAAAGCGGCGAAATACTGGGCGGCGGCGCCGGACGGGGCGCAGGCGCGGGGGAAGGCGGGGTCACCATGGCAACCGCCGGCGCCTGGACCAGCACTGGCCGAGGCGGGGGCTCTGGCGCCACCGGCGCGGGGGCGGGGGTTTCCTGCAAGCCGGCGGCTAAAGGCGCGGCTTCAGGCTTGGCTTTCCCCACAGGGGCGGGCTTGGCCTTGGATTTGGGCGCGGGCTTGGCGGGTGGTGGCGTGGCCTCGGCCACTGGCGCGGGGACCGGGGCTTCGGCGACCGGGGCAGCGGGTTTGGGCGCAGCCGCAGGCTTGGGCGGGGCTTCAGCTGCCGGTGCCGCTGGCTTGGCGGCGGGCTTGGCGGGTGCCGCTTGCTTGGCGCTGGGCGGCGTCGCCTTGGCCTTTGCTGGTGCCGAGGTGGCCGGCTTCGCCACAGCCTTTGGGGCCGGCTTTGGCGCGGGCTTCGGGGCAGCTTTCGGGGCCGGCTTGGCCGCGGGCTTGCTGGCGGGTTTGGGGGCCGGCTTGGCCGCGGGCTTCGCGGCAGGCTTGGCCGCAGGCTTTGCCGCCGCTTTCACAACAGGCTTCTTCACTGGCTTCGGCGCCACCTTCTTGTTGGGCTTCGTGGTCGCCTTTGCCTTGGCGGAGGATTTCTTCGCTGCCGGCTTGGCAGCCGATTTCGCCTTGCTGGCCGGCTTCTTGGCCGAGGCACGGGCCGGCTTGGCGCGGCCTTTGGCGGACGCCTTGGACACTGGCTTGCGTGTCATGAAAACAGGACTCCCAAAGCAGAACCCGGGCCAGCACGACCCGGTCAGGAAACTGGAGCGCGTCCCCAGCAGAAATCCGGTTGAGACCAAATGCTGAAGGGAACCAAAATCCTTGTTAACACAAAAAATGCTTCGGGTCACCCGCCCGATGGGTCCTTCGGGCGTAATTCATGACCGTTTCGGTCTGATATTTGCCCCCGCTTGGCGGCGAATCGCTCAGGGCTTGCCGGGATTGGGGCTGAGCAGCGCCTTTTTGTCGGGCTTGCCCTTCCAATCATCGGCATCAGCCGGCGCTTCACCCTTGCGGGTGATATTGGGCCATTGCTGAGCGTAGTCCCGGTTCAATTCCACCCAGGGGGTGGCCTTGTCGTCGCTATCGGGCAGGATGGCCTCGGCCGGGCATTCCGGTTCGCAGACGCCGCAATCAATGCATTCATCCGGGTGGATCACAAGCATGTTTTCGCCGACATAGAAGCAGTCCACGGGACAGACTTCCACACAATCCATGTATTTGCAGTTGATGCAATTTTCGGTGACGACATAGGTCACTGGCGCGATTCCCTGGTGCTGAGCCTGTCCAAAACCGCGCCCAAAATGGCCGCAGACAGGAAATTAGACAAGGTGGCCTGACGCATATCTATGCTGCGTCAGGTAAGGACCTCATAGAGCGTCTGCGCCTCAGAGGCCGGGCCGCGCCGTTCGGCGAGGGCCAGCACACGCCAGAGGATGATCTGCCCCGAAGCCCCCTGCCCGACTGAGAGCGTTAGCACATCACCGGGCCGCAGCTTCGCATGAGGCTTGTCGGTCGGCAGGCGATTGATGCGCACCACGCCCTTTTCCACCTGACGCGCGCATTCCGCGCGGGTCTTGCGAAAGCGCGCGCACCAAAGCCAGGCATCCAGCCGCTGATAATCCCGCCCTTCCGCCTCGGCCGCCACGGCGCGCAGTTCAATCCTTCTTGAGCTTCAGCGCGGCGAGCACCGCAAAGGGGCTATCGGGGCGCGGCATGGGCGGCAGTGCAACACGATCCTCACGCGGCGGGCGCGGGCCGCGCGGGCGGTCATTGCCAACCTTATTGCCGTAATGCTGGCGCTGCTGCTGTTGCTGCTGGCCGCCTTCGGGCTTCGGGCGACGATCCGGCCGCTGATCGGGCCGGCGTTCCGGGCGCTGCTGGTCGGGTGGGGCCTGATCAGGTGCTGCGCCTTCGCTTGGGCCGGCTTCCTGACGGCGCTGATCCGGCCGAGGGCCACGGCGATCCGGGCGCCGGTCGTCGCGGCGGGGGCCCTGGTGCTGGCGCGGTTCAAAGCGGGGCGCACGCTGCTGGCCAATCCGCGCGGGGGCGGGCGGACCGAAGTTTTTCTCATCAAGCGTTTCGGCCGGGATCAGCCGGAAGCCCATGGCATCCAGCACCGGGCCAAGGTTTTCGCCCTTGATCCCCAAGCGGCTGGCCAGATCGCCCGGCAGCAGCGCGGGGGATTTGCGCGTCAGGTGGCCCAATTCGCCGGCGATGCGTTCCGCCACATCCAGGCGCAGTAGCACCGGTCCCGCCGGCAGCCAGCCCATGGTTTCGGCAAAGCCGCGCGGCCAATCGGCGGGCGGCGCCACGGCGATCAAACCGCCGGAGGGCAGCTTCGGCGTTTCAATGCCGCGCAACAGCGACCAAAGCTGCGCACGCAGCGCCATGGCGCGCGGCTTCAGTGCTTCCGGCACGTAAAGCGCGTAGCGCCCGGCGCGAATGCCAATGCCCTTCAGCTTCTGGCGGAGATCGGGGCGGATTTCACTATCGGTCCGCCCCATGGCCAGGCCCAATTCTTCGCGCAGGCGAAAGGCGGGACCGCGCAGCGTATTATCCTCGCTGGCCTTTTCTTCGGCGGTGAAAATCGCACCCAGATCGCGCTTCACCAAAGCCTCGATCCAAGTGGCCATACGCGCGCGAATACGTTCGCGCTGCGCGCCATCCAGGAATTCCGAGGGCAGCACTTCAATCAGTGGCTTGCCGGGTTCGGAGCCGGGCTTCAGCTTTGCCACTTCCGCGATATCGCCAAGCCCTGCTGGCATGTTCGGTGCGTGGGAATAGGCCCAGGTCACGCCATGCTGGGGCGTCAGCGCGAACGCCTCATCCTTCGCGGTTTCCAGCATGGTGACACGGCGCGGGATTTCCGCCCCAAGCGCGCGGCGCGCGGCACGCAGCACCACGCGGCGTTCTTCTTCCTTCACCGCCGCCGCATCGGGTTCAAACAGGAAACCCTTCACATGGCCGACCGGATGGCCTTCCACCACCACTTCGCCGCGGCGGGTGACGGCGGAGAGCAATTCCTCATCGCTTTCATCGAGCGCGCGAATGAGATGCGCCGCGCGGCGATCCACAAAGCGCGCCGTCAGGCTTTCATGCAGCGCGTCTGAGACCATGTCTTCCACGCGCCGTGCATCGGCCTGCAAGCCAGCGGCATCATCCAGCCAATCGGCACGCGCGGCGACATAGGACCAGACGCGAATGGCCGAAAGCCGCGCCATCAGCGTATCCAGATCGCCTTCCGCCATGCCAAGCTGCGCGAGCGATGACGCCACCCAATCGCGCGGCAGGCGGCCTTCGCGCGCCAAATGCGTGAAAATGCGCGCGCAAAGCCGCGTGTGGCTATCATCGGCAAGCTTGCGGAAATCCGGCACCTGACAGGCTTCCCACAGCAGCCGGACGCGCGATGCGGTATCGGCCAGCCCCCGGATTTCCTCTTCTCGCACCAGCATGGAAAGCGTGATGTGGTCCACTGCATCATGGCCCTTGGCGAGGCCCGGCTGCGGTGCCGGTGCGCCAAGGCTATCAAGCAATGTCTCAACCGAGGAAAAATCCAGATCGGAATTGCGCCAGGCAAGAGTCTTCAGCGGTTCGAAGGCATGGGTTTCGATTTGGGTGATGATCTCATCATCCAGCACCGGCGCCTCTGCCGTAGTGCCGAAAGTGCCATCGCGCATGCCACGCCCGGCGCGGCCGGCGATTTGCGCGATTTCCTGTGCCGTCAGCGCGCGCGGCTGATGGCCGTCAAACTTATTCAGCGCGGCCAGCGCCACATGGTCCACATCCATATTAAGGCCCATGCCAATCGCATCTGTCGCCACCAGGAAATCCACTTCCCGGTTTTGATAAAGGGCGACCTGCGCATTGCGGGTGCGCGGCGAAAGCCGGCCCATCACCACGGCACAGCCGCCGCGCCGACGACGCACCGCTTCGGCAATCGCATAGACTTCCTGCGCGCTGAAGGCGACAATGGCGGAACGCGGCGGCAGGCGCGACAGCTTGGCGGGGCCGGCATAAGTCAGTTGCGAAAGCCGGGCGCGGGTTTCGATTTCCGCGCGCGGAATCAAGCGGCGCAGCAAGGGCGCGATGGTCTCGGCCCCCAGGAACATGGTTTCCACCATGCCGCGCGCATTCAGCAGCCGATCGGTAAAGACATGCCCGCGATCCGGGTCCGCACAAAGCTGGATTTCATCAACGGCGAGGAATTCCACCGGCCGATCCAGCGGCATGGCTTCCACCGTACAGGCGAAATACTTCGCCTCAGGGGGCACGATCTTTTCCTCACCGGTAATCAGGGCGACGAAGCGCTCACCCTTCATCGCCACCATGCGATCATAGTTTTCACGCGCCAGCAGCCGCAGCGGAAAGCCGATACTGCCCGAAGCATGGGCGAGCATCCGCTCAATCGCGAGGTGGGTCTTGCCGGTATTGGTCGGGCCGAGAATGGCGCGAACCCTGGGTTCGAACATGCGGGGGTCAATGTCCAAGAAAGGAAAACGCGTCGCTCCGTGGCATGACGCGGCCTGCTTGTCCATGGTGGCGGCTACGGGCAGGGTGGCGGGCCTGTGATGAACCCCGCCACCCGCTTCGCCCTGATCTATGCCGCGCAATTCGCGGCCTTTGGCGTGATGATGCCTTTTCTGCCGCCGCTTTTGCTCGAACGCGGGTTGACGCCGGCTGATCTGGGCACGGTTTTGGCCGCGGGGAGTGCGCTGAAATTGCTGGCAGGGCCTTTGGGCGGGCGGGTGGCGGATTGGCTGGGTGATCCGCGCCTCGTGCTGATTTGCTGCACCAGCGCGGCGGCGGCCTTCGCGGCCGGATTCGGAATGGCCGCCGGGTTCTGGGCGCTGCTGCTGGTGAATCTGGCGCTTTCGGCGGCACTGGCGCCGACCACCGCGCTGGCTGACGCAATGGCGCTGCGCGCCGCCCGCGAACCGCCCGGCTTTGATTACGGCCGCGCCCGTGCAGCTGGATCGGCGAGCTATATCGTCGCGGCGGTTGCCGCTGGCGCGCTTGTGGGCGTGCTGGGTGCGGGGAGTGCCGCCTGGCTGATTGCCGCCATGCTCGGCCTTGGCGCGGCAGCCGCCTTTTTGCTGCCGCGCGCCGAGGGTTTCGGGCGTGGCGGCGCAAGCGGGTTTCGCGCGGCCTTGGCGCTGCCGTGGCTACGCCGGCTGATGCTGATTGCGGCACTGATGCAGGGCAGCCACGCGGCCTATTACGCCTTCGGGTCCATCCATTGGCAGGCTTTGGGCTTCAGCGCCGGGGTGATTGGCCTGCTCTGGGCCTGGGGCGTGGTGGCGGAGGTGGCGCTCTTCATCTGGGGGCGCGGCCTGGTGGAACGGCTTGGCGTCCGCGGGATGATCCTGCTCGCCGCCGGGGCGGGGCTGGTGCGCTGGCCGATCATGGCGCTCAGCGAAAGCCTGCCGCCATTGATTTTCGCGCAGGCGCTGCATGCGCTGACCTTTGGCGCCATGCATCTGGCGGCGATAAGGCTATTGCAGGAACGCGTGCCGGCCAGCCTTGGCGGCACGGCGCAGACGCTGCTGGGGGCCGCGGTGGGGGCGATGACAACACTGCTGACCTTGGCATCCGGGCCCGGCTATGCCGCACTGGGGGCCGGGATTTTCTGGGCCATGGCAGCGCTTTGCGCCGTGGTGGCGGCGATGGTGGGGGTGGGCGGCATCCTGCGCCGGTCATGAACATCCCAGCCTGATCGCCCGGGGTGAAGTGCAACGATGGGGTTGGGCCATGGCGACAGTTTGATTGAAATTACTGAAATTTCAGAGCCTTGCCGGGCTGGCGCCTCGCTTGACAAGCAGGCTCTGCTAATGATCAAAGCGCGCAACACAAACCGGGGAGACACTGCATGAAATGGCCGGCTATGGGCTATGCACGCGCCAAGAGCCTCGCCGAGCTGTGGTCAGCGCTTGAGACGCATGGAAGCGCGGCGCAAATCATTGCGGGCGGGCAGACGTTGCTGGCGACCCTCGCCTTTCGGCTTTCCGAACCGGGCACGCTGATTGACATCAACGGCATCGCCGAGTTGCGCGGCATTTCCAGCGATGGCCAGGCGCTGCGCCTTGGCGCGCTGACGCTGCATGCGGAGCTTTGCAGTGATCCATTGGTAAGGACGCATGCGCCCTTGCTCGCGGCGGCGGCGCCGTTGATTGCGCATCCGGCCATTCGCAATCGCGGCACCTTGGGCGGCAGCCTGGCCTATGCCGATCCGGCAGCCGAATTGCCGGCCTGCATGGTGGCGCTGGAAGCGACCATCATCGCGGCATCCGCCAAGGGCGAACGGCGCATCCCGGCGGCAGATTTTTTCACCGATCTCCTGCAAACCGCGCTGGCGCCACAGGAAATCATCGCCGCGGTCGAAATCCCCGTGACTCAGCGCCTTGGCGCCATTGAGGAAATCACGCGCCGTTCCGGCGATTATGCCATGGCGGGGCTGGCTGCGACCCTGGCCTTGGATACCGGGCGCGTGGTCGCCCCCCGTTTGGTTTATTTCGGTGTCGGCAATATCCCTGTACTGGCCGCGGCTGCGTGCCGCGCACTGGAGGGGCTCAGCCTTGACCGCGCGAGCATCTCCGCCGCGCAGCAAGCACTTGCCGAAGATCTGGACCCGCCACGCGATTTGCATGGCCCGCCAGAGATGAAGCGCCATTTGGCGCGTGTGCTGACGGAGCGTGTTTTGCTTGGTTTTCTGAGCCCAAAGGTCGAAGCCGCATGATCCCGATTACGCTGACCGTGAATGGCGAAAAGGTGACACGGCATGTGGAACCGCGCCGTCACTTGATTGACTTTCTGCGCCTTGATCTTGGCCTGACAGGGTCTCATGCCGGCTGCGAGCACGGCGTGTGCGGCGCCTGCACGCTGCGCGTGAATGGCAAGATCATGCGTGGCTGCCTGATCCTTGCGGCTTCGCTGGATGGCGCTGATGTTGTGACCATTGAGGGCCTTTCCGAAAGTGGCGAGGTTGCGGATTTGCAAGCAGCTTTTGTGGCGCGCAATGCAGCGCAATGCGGCTTTTGCACGCCGGGCATGGTGATGACGGCGGCTGAATTGCTCGCCGAGGGTGGCAGCCCGACGCGGGGTGAAATCCGCGAGTATCTTTCCGGCAATTACTGCCGCTGCACCGGCTATCAGGCAATTGTGGATGCGGTTGAAGATACGTTCCGCAGCAGGGGGGCCACGCCATGAATGAGATTACGCCAGCCTCCATCGGTCTGTCGCGGGAGGATTTGCCCAATTCCTATATCGGGCGGTCCGTGCCGCGCCCCAATGTGCCGAAGCTGGTGCAGGGCCGCGCCACCTATACGGATGATGTGACGCTGCCGCGCATGCTGCATGCGGCGTTTCTGCGCAGCCCCCATGCGCATGCGAAAATCAGCGCCATTGATACGGCGCGCGCCAAGGCCGTGCCCGGGGTGATCCGCGTCTTTACCGGCCATGATCTTGCGAAGATCTGCGACCCTTGGGTCGCGACGCTGGATCATTTGAAGGGCATGAAATCCGCGCCGCAATATCCGCTGCCGCTCAACCGCGCCACCTGGCAGGGGGAGCCGATTGTGGCGGTGGTCGCAGAAAGCCGGGCCGCAGCCGAAGATGGCGTGGCCGCGCTGCAAGTGGAATTCGAAGCCCTGCCCGCGCAGATTGATATGGAAACGGCGCTCGCCCCCGGCGCGGTCGTTATCCATCCGGAACTTGGCGATAATCTGGTCTTTACCCGCACGGCGGAAACCGGTGATGTCGCCGCGGCTTTTGCCGCCGCGCATAAGGTTGTCGAGGCGCGCTTCGTCACGGGCCGGCATACGGGTGTGACGCTGGAACCGCGTTCCATCATCGCCGATTACAACCCGGCGGATGAAACACTGACGGTGTATCACTCGACCCAGGCGCCGCATATGATGCAGGGCGTCTTCGCCAAGCAGTTGCGTATGAAGGAAGGCGATGTCCGGGTGATCTGCAAGGATGTCGGCGGCAGCTTCGGCATCAAGGTGCATGTCTATCCGGATGAGGTCGCAATCGCCGCCATGGCGCGCATCATGGGCCGGCCGGTGAAATTCGTGGCGGACCGGTTTGAATCCTTCGTGAGCGATATTCATGCGCGCGATCATCGCATCAAGGGCCGCCTGGCGGTGGATGCGGAAGGCCGCGTGCTGGCCTTTGACATTGATGATTTGACTGGGATCGGTCCCTATTCCGTCTATCCGCGCACCAGCGCGATTGAGGGCAATCAGGTCGTCAATCTTTGCGGCGGACCCTATGATTTCAAGAATTACCGCTGCACCACCACCGTTGTGCTGCAGAACAAGACGCCAACCTGCCAGTATCGCGCCGTCGGCCATCCCATTGCGACCGCAGTGACGGAAGGGCTGATGGATCTCGCGGCGGAAGCACTAGGCATGGACCCGGTGGAGATCCGCCGACGCAATCTTATCCGTGATGATGCCTATCCCTATACCTCACCGCCCGGCATGCGCTTTGAAGGGCTGTCGCATCACGCTTCGCTGAAGAAGTTGTTGGACATGGTTCCGTTGGACCGCATTCGGGCGGACCAGGCAGAAGCGCGCCAGCGCGGCATTTATCGCGGCATTGGCTTTGCTTCCTTCATCGAACTGACCAATCCTTCGCCCTTCATGTATGGCATTGGGGGCGCGCGCATTTCCGCACAGGATGGCTGCACGGTACGCATGGACCCGGATGGGTCCATTGTTGCTTCCTCAGGTGTGACGGAACAGGGCCAGGGGACCGAGGCGATTTTGGCGCAGATCGTCGCCCATGGCGTCGGCGTGCCGGTCAATCGCGTGAAGATCATCACCGGCGATACGCAGACCACGCCTTATGGCGGCGGAACCTGGGCGTGTCGTGGTGCGGGGATTGGCGGGGAAGCGGCGCTGCAATCGGCCATTGCGCTCAAGCAGCAAATCCTGGAAGTGGCCGGCGCCATGCTGCAGGCAGCGCCCGAGGCACTGGACGTCGTGATGGGCGAAATCACGGACAGGGCCAGCGGCAAGCCGCGCATGACGCTGTTTGAATTGGGCCGTATCGTCTATTTCCGCGGCGATACGCTGCCCAAGGATTTGCAGCGCGAATTGGTGCAGACGCGCCATTTCATCACCAAGGAATATCCCTTCGCCTTCACCAATGGCATTCAGGCAAGCTGGGTGGAAGTTGACCCCGCCACCGGCATGGTGAAGCTGCTGGAACATTGGTGTGTTGAAGATTGCGGCCGCGTCGTGAACCCGCTTTTGGTGGATGAACAGGTGCGCGGCGGCATTGTGCAGGGCATTGGCGGCGCGCTTTACGAACATTGCGTCTATGATGCAGAGGGCAATCTGCTGACCACGACGCTCGCCGATTATCTGGTGCCCATGTCGGCGGAAATGCCTGAAATTCATGTCGGCCACGTGGAAACGCCAACGCGCGAATCCTTGCTGGGTGCCAAGGGCGCTGGTGAGGCCGGCACTGCCGGCGCGCCAGCGGCCATCATGAATGCCATCAATGATGCGCTAAAGCCCTTGAACGCCCGCGTGCATGAACAGCCCTTCACGCCAGAGCGCATTCTGCGCGCGCTTGGCACCATCGCCTGAACAAATTCAACGGCGTTCGCAAAACGCCACAACAGGGAGATTTGCAATGACCACCCTTCGACGGAGCCTGATCCTGGGCGCTTCGGCGCTGCCCTTGTTTTCCATCCATAGCCGCGCGCAAACGGCGCTTAATATCACCATCGCCTCCAGCCACCCGGTTGCGAATTTCTGGGTGTCGATGATGAAGAATGTCTTCCAGCCGGAAGTGGACAAGCTGCTCCGCGATGGCGGCAATACGCATCGCGTCAATTGGCGTGAATCCTATGGCGGCACGCTGTACCGCTTCCAGGATACGATGGAAGCCGTGCGTGATAACATCACCGATATCGGCTATGTCGGTACGCTCTGGGAAGGCAGCACCATGCCGCTGCAGAACGTGACCTATTTCACGCCATTCGCGACCGGGGATCACGCCCTGGTCGCCAATGCATTCGAAGCGATGAACCAGAATGTGCCGGCCATTCGGCAGAATTGGAACGGCCTCAATATGGTGCCGCTGAGTTCTTACATCACTGATACCTATCACATCTGGTCGAATTTCCCGGTGCGCAGCCTGGATGATTTGCGCAACCGCAAAATCTCGGCCCCCGGCACCAGCGCCAATTGGTTGACCGGCACGGGGGCGACGCCGGTGGATGGTGCACTCACCACCTATTACACCGATATCCAGACCGGTGTTTCAGAAGGCGCGCTTTCCTTCTTTGTCGGTATCCTGCCGACCCGCGTGCATGAAGTGGCGCGCTACATCACGAAATGCGATGTGGGTGCGATGTATGTCGGCGGCATTGCAGCCAATAAGCAGCGCTTTGATCGTTGGCCGGAAGGCGTGCGCCGCGCCATGACGGAAGCGGGCAAAACGACGACGCAGGCGCATATTCGCGATGTCTCGGCCCGCATCGCGGCGGCTGAGACGGAAATGCAGCGCCAGGGCGCCATCATCAGCACCCTGCCGGCGGCAGAGCGTGAACGTTGGATCCGCGGCCTGCCCAATCTGGCGCGCACCTGGGTGGATAGCTCTGGCCCCGCGGCGCGGGACGTGTTGAACGCTTATTTCGCGGCCATTCGCGCGGCAGGCCAGACGCCCGGGCGCAATTGGGACCGCGAAGTCACTTCCTGATCCGGAAGGCCTGCCCGCTTGGCTGATGATATTGATATGGCGGCGCTGGATAGCGCCGCCCCCAGGCAACCATTTGGCCCGATCCGGATGCTGCTTGATGGCCTGGCCGCCATTGGCACCATTTGGACCTTTGGGCTGATGCTGCTGATCTGTGCCGATGTCATTGGCCGATCCTTTCTGAATGCGCCCATCACCGGGGTCGCGGAAATTGCCGCGCATTCGGTGGTGGGGATCGTCTTTCTGCAGATTGGCGCCACCATCTATCACCGCCGCATGACACGCGCGGATTTCCTGATCCAGCGCGTGCTGGCCTGGGCGCCGCGTTTCGGGCGCGGGCTTGAGGCGTTGTTTTTCCTGATCGGCGCGGCGGTGATGTTCTTCATCGCGCAAGCCGCTTGGCCGGGCATGTGGAATTCCATCAACTTGCGCGAGTTCTTCGGCGTGCAGGGGCTTTTCACCGTACCGACCTGGCCCTTTCGTGGCCTGATCGTGCTGGGGGGCTTGGCGGGGGGCATCGCCTATCTGGCGGTATTTGTCGCGGAACTGCGCGGGATGCTGACGCGCCATGGATGATACCAGCCTTGGCTTCGCCTTGATCGGGCTGATGGTGACGCTGATCATCATCGGCCTGCCTATTGGCATTACGCTGATTTCAACTGGTGCTATCGGTGTTTGGCTGATCCGCGAGAATCCTGATCTGGCCTTTCGCTTCGCCGCCATGGCGACCTATTCCGGCATTCAGGATTATCTGTTTGCGACCATACCGCTTTTCGTCCTGATGGGGCTTTTGGTCAGTATTTCCGATGTCGGGAAGGACACGTTTGATGTCGCCCAGAATTTATTGAAACGCATCAAGGGCGGGCTTGGAATCGCAACCGTTGGCGCCAATGCGGTATTCGCGGCGGTGACAGGGGTTTCCATCGCCTCTGCCGCTGTCTTCACCAAAGTCGCGGTGCCTGAGATGGTGCGCCACGGCTATTCCATGCGCTTCGCCGCCGGCACGGTCGCGGGCAGCAGCATTCTTGGCATGCTGATTCCGCCGTCACTGCTCATGATCGTCTATGGCGTATTGGCCGAGGTTTCCATCGGCGCCATGTTCATCGCAGGCGCCATTCCGGGCGTGATTATCGCCATCAGCTTCGCCATTATGATCTGGTGCTATGCGCGTTTCGCGCCCCAGCGCATCATGAACGCTACCACCGGCCCTGTGATGGCTGATGAAAAGCTGATGGGCCCGGCGGAAATGCTCGGCAAGTCAGTGCCCATCCTCTCGCTTGTGGCGCTGATCCTGGGCGGGCTTTACACGGGTTTCTTCACGCCGACCGAAGCAGGTGCGGTGGGTGCGGCCGGCGCCTTGCTGATTGCCTTGGTAAGGCGGCGCCTGACGCTTGCGAAATTCTGGCGTGTTCTGCGTGAAACGGGGCTAGTTTCCGCGGCCATCCTGTTTTTGCTGATCTCGGCGGGGCTTTATTCGCGCATGCTCTCCATGGCGGGCGTGCCCAATGCCATTGGCGATTTCGTAGAGCATCTGGGCCTTGGGCCTTACGGGTTCCTGTTCGCTTTCGTCATTGTCATCCTGCTGATGGGGATGATTCTGGACAGTACCTCCATCCTGCTCATCATGGTGCCGATTGGCGCACCGATCGCAACCGCGATGGGGTTTGACCTGATCCATTTCGGTATTGTCACTATCATTGCAGTGGAGATGGGGTTGCTGACGCCGCCCTTTGGCATTTCGGTCTTTACCGTAAAGGCAACACTGGCTGACCCCAAGGTCAGCATTGAATCGATCTTCGCCGGCGCCTTGCCCTTTGTGGCGGTGATGGGCTTGGCGCTGATCCTGATCGCCTTCTTCCCCATTCTTGCGACAGCGCTTGTGCGCTAGAGCATGCTGCGTTCACGTGGGTTCACGCAGCACGTTCTACCTCGTTGTTTTTCGAGCATCTTCACACGTTCAGATGATTCCATCTGAACGTGATCTGCTCTAAGCCGTCTCCCGCTTGGATAACCCTGCGGGAGACGCCGCAAACAGCCTATGGGCGCGCAAACCCCCATCGGGCGATCACGTCACTCCGGCCTCACGCCCGCGGTGCGCAGTACGGCGGCGCTGCGCGCCAATTCCTCCCGCACATAGGCGGCGAAGGCTGGAATGGTCGCGAATTGCGGTTCGATTTCAATGCCAATGTCAACCAGGCGCGGTCTGATGCGTTCCAGCGCCGCGTTATAGGTGACATTCAGCGACTCCACGATGCTGCGCGGAGTCTGCGCCGGCACAAAGGCACCCATCCAGGCCGCACCAGCCCAGGCGGGCAGCCCGGCTTCAGTGGCTGAGGGAATTTCCGGCAGGCTCGCCACGCGCTGAGACCCGGAAATGGCAATCGGGCGCACCGTGCCGGCGCGGATATGGGAAGTGGCGGAAGCGGTCGGGTCCACCGCCATATGGGCTTCCCCAGAAATCACCGCCGCCATGGCGGGGCCACCACCGCGATATTGCACCATCTGCATTTCCACATCCGGCAGCACGGCGCGGAAGACCTCTGAGGTCAAATGATTGGCGCTGCCAATCCCGGCCGAGGCAAAATTGATCTTCCCCGAATTGGCGCGCAACCAAACAATCAGGGATTGCATATCGGTCGCGGGAATATTGCGATTGATCACCAGCACCTGCGGAATGCGGCCCAAATGCGCAACGGGGGCGAAATCTGCAATCGGATCATAAGGCATGCGCGCCACCAGGCTGGGCGCGATCACATGCGCATTGGAATGGATCATGATGGTATAGCCATCCGGCGCGGATTTGGCGGCGGCCTCTGCGCCGATCAGCCCGGCCGCACCGCCGGCGCGGTTTTCCACCACCATATTCTGGCCGAGCATTTGCCCCGCCGCATCGGACACCAGCCGCGCCACCACATCGGTCGCCCCGCCGGGCGCGAAGGGCACAATCACGCGCATCGGCCGATCCGGCCGCCAAGCCCCCTGCGCGCGGGCTGAGGCAAGGGCAGGTGTGGCAAGCGCAAGCGCCAAAGCGCCACGACGAGTAAGCTGCATGAAACGGCGTCCTTCCCGGTTGGAATGCTTCCCTGAGCGGGCGCTTATACAGATTTTGCGGCCTGGCGCCATGGATCATCTTTGGCCCCCGCGCTATGCCTTCTGCAAGGAAGGATCGCTATCATGAAAACCGCTGCCGAAGCCCTGATTGAATTCCTCGCTGCCCAGGGCATTGACCGCGCCTATTGCGTGCCCGGTGAAAGCTATATCGCGCTGCTTGATGCGCTGCATGCCCATCCGCGGATGGATTTGGTGACGTGCCGCAGCGAAGGTGGCGCCGGCTTCATGGCGGTGGCCGATGGTAAAATGACGGGCAAGCCCGGCGTGGTGCTGGTCTCACGCGGCCCCGGCGCCTGCAATGCCTCCATCGCGCTGCATACGGCGGAACAGGATGCGGTGCCGATGATCCTGCTGATCGGGCAGGTGGAAAAGCGTGATCTGCGCCGGAATGCCTTTCAGGAAATTGATTATGCGCGCATGTTCGGCGGCATCGCGAAATGGGTGGGGGAAGCGACCAGCGCGGACCAGGTGCCGGAATTGATCGCGCGCGCCTATGCCATGGCGATGCAGGGCGTGCCGGGGCCGGTGGTGCTCAGCCTGCCGGAAGATGTGCTGGCCGAACCCTGCGCCGCCCCTATCCCGCCTGCCACCATCGCCGCACCGGCGCAGCCCGCCCCCACTGATATCGCGCGGCTGGCTGCCATGCTGCGCGGCGCGGCGCGCCCGATCATCCTGGCGGGCCATGCGCTTGACACGCCGGGCGGGCGCGAAGCCCTGCTGGCCTTTGCCGAGGCCTGGCAGACCCCCGTTGCGGTTTCCTTCCGCCGGCAGGATCTTTTCCCGAATGATCACGCGCTTTACGCAGGTGATCTTGGCCTGCGTAACCCGGATGCGCAGCGTGCTGCTTTTGCCGATGCGGATCTGGTGGTGGCCCTTGGCACGCGCCTGACCGATATCACGACGCAAGGCTGGACATGGCCCGCGCCGGGTCAGCGGCTTGCGCATATCTGCGCGGAACCACGCTTCCTGGGTTGGCATTTCCCGGCAGAGCTTGCGGTAGCCGCCGATGCGCGCGCCGTGCTGGCCGCGCTTGGCGCGGAAAAGCCTGCGGCACCCGCCGCGCGCGGCGCCTGGGCGAAAAAGCTGCGTGATCTGCAAACCGCTGATGCCCAAGTGGCGCCGACCACGCATAATGATGGCGTGGCCTTCGCGCGCATCGCGAAGCTGATTGGCGAGATTGCCGCACCGGATGCGATGATTGCGCTGGACGCCGGCACTTTTGGTGCCCCCTTCTATCGCAAGGTCGCCTGGGTTTCGCCGCGTCGGCTATTGGCACCGGTTTCGGGCGCCATGGGGTTTGGCGTGCCCGCTGGCGTGGCGGCGGCGCTGCGCTACCCCAATCGACAGGTGATTGCGCTGGTCGGTGATGGTGGCGCCTTGATGACCGGCGGGGAATTTGCGGTGGCGGTGGCGCGTGGCGTGCCGCTCAAGATGATCCTGTCTGACAATGGGTCCTACGCTTCCATCCGCATCCATCAGGAACGCGCGCATCCTGGGCGCGTCAGCGGCACCAGCCTGGAAAACCCGGATTTCGCCGCCTGGTGCGCGGCATTTCGCGTGCCGGTGACGCGCATTGAAACGGATGCGGATATGCCGAAGCTGGCTGAGGCTCTCGCGGCACCCGGCCCGGCGGCGATCCATGTGCGCACCTCCTTGCAGGCGGTGCTGCCAAACTAGTGGTGCAATTCATGCTGACCTATCCCCTGCCCAAAAAGCCCCCGCGCACCACTAGCCGTATATTTGGTGGGCCGATTCACGCCGCTGTCGGGAACCGACAGCAGCGATCGGACCACTTGGGGCGCTTGTCGCAAGCCAGGGGGCGGGATAGACCCCTTCGCCATGTCGCATAACAGTTTCGGCCATCTTTTCCGCGTCACCACCTGGGGCGAAAGCCATGGGCCGGCGATTGGCTGCGTGGTGGATGGTGCGCCGCCGCGCATGGCGCTTTCGGAAGCCGATATCCAGCCCTTCCTGGAGCGGCGCCGGCCGGGGCAGTCCAAATTCGTCACGCAACGCCAGGAAGCGGATCAGGTGCGGATCCTCTCGGGCGTGTTTGAAGGCCAGACCACCGGCACGCCCATTGCGCTGATGATCGAAAACACCGACCAGCGCAGCAAGGATTACGGGGAAATCAAGGATCGTTTCCGCCCTGGTCATGCTGATATTGCCTATGAATTGAAATACGGCATTCGCGATTACCGCGGCGGCGGGCGTTCCAGCGCGCGGGAGACCGCGCTGCGCGTCGCCGCCGGCGCCATTGCGCGCAAGGTGCTGGGCGATGGCGTTCGGATCAGGGGTGCGCTTGTCGCCATGGGCGGCGATACGGTGGACCGCGCCCATTGGGATTGGGCGGCGGTGGATGAAAATGATTTTTTCTGTCCGGACCGTGCCGCTGCCGCGCGCTGGGAAGAACAGCTATTGGCGCTGCGCAAATCCGGCAATTCAGTGGGCGCGGTGATTGAAATTGTCGCCGAAGGCGTGCCCCCGGGCCTGGGTGCCCCGATTTACGGCAAGCTGGATGCGGATTTGGCGGGCGCGCTGATGGGGATCAATGCCGTCAAGGGCGTTGAGATTGGCGATGGCTTCGCCGCCGCTGCCCTGACCGGCACTGCCAATGCGGATGAAATGCGCATGGGCGAAGGTGGCGTGGTGGCCTTCCAGGCCAATCATGCCGGCGGCGTTCTGGGGGGCATCAGCACCGGCCAGCCGATTGTTGCGCGCTTTGCGGTGAAACCCACCAGTTCGATTCTGGAACCTCGGCTTGGCGTTGATCGCTTCGGACAGGATGTGGAGATCATCACCAAGGGCCGCCACGACCCCTGCGTTGGCATTCGCGCCGTACCGGTTGGGGAAGCGATGATGGCGCTGGTGCTGGCCGATCATTTGCTGCGCCATCGCGCGCAGAATCCGGATGCGCCAAGCGCGCCGCGCCTGCCGCGCAACTGAAGGCGCCAAACCTCTCCAGGACTACATTCTGGCCACGCGAAAGCCGGTATCGTCGCGCCGGATCGTGGCGGCAACCCCGTAGCGCATCGCCGAGCGCAGAAAGGCCGCTGTATTGCTCCAGGAACCGCCACGCATCGCGCGCCAGGCGCAACCCGGCGTCACTACGGGCTCCGAGGCATCAATAGGCGCATTGGCATAAGTGCGTTCAAGACAATCCTGCACCCATTCCCAGACATTGCCCTGCATATCATGCAACCCAAAGCGATTGGGCGCATAGCTGCCTGCGGGACGTGGCCGATTGACCGCGTGGCCGTAATTGGCTTGGGCTTCAGTGATTGCGTTGCCGGTGACAAAGGCGGTCATGGTGCCAGACCTGGCGGCATATTCCCATTCCGCTTCCGTCAGCAGCCGATATCGCCGCCCGGTACGTTGCCTAAGCCATTCAACATATTGTTGCGCGTCTTCCCCACTGACATCCACCACCGGCTGGCGGCCCCTGCCCCAGCCACGATCATTGGGGCGGTGGCTACACCCGCGCGCTGCTACACAGGCATCCCATTCGGCGAAGGTGATTTCAAACCTGCCAACGGCCAGGGGCATGCGCAGGGCAACATCGCGTTGCGGCGCTTCATTCGCATAGCGACCCTTTTCATGTGCCGGGCTGCCCATATGAAAGCGCCCGGCGGGGATCACCACCATCTCGGGGCATTCCGGACAGTCACGAAAGAATTGCCCCACCTGCACCGGAAAACCAGGCCCGCCTGGTGCGGCGCCGCGTTGTTGCTGTGCGGGCGTGGGGGCTTGGCCAGAGGCTTTCGGAATCGGGGCGCACAGCGCCGCGACCGCCATCATCAGGGCAGTGCCTATGCCAGATCGAAGCCGGTTGGGGGTGGGCATTTGATCTCCTCCAGCCGTAGTCTAAGAACAATATGCACGCTTGGTAAATAAAGCCCTTTTGAGCGCCGTCTTCGCCGCAATCGCGCCATACCCGCCATGGCGCCGCCGCAAAATCCCTGAAAATACCTTGCCTTCGTCGCAAGGCCGCCTTGACGGCGGGGTCATATGTCCATGCGCACAGTTCAACATAGGAGGACAAGATGCGCTACATGATGAAGACCTCACTTCTCGCCACCGGCCTTGCTTTCGCGCTGACGGGCGCGGCACTCGCCCAAGGGGCGGCCAGCACCGCCCCCGTCCAGGGCAGCCGTCCCGCCGCTCAGGCGCCGGCCGCCGCCAAGCCTGGCGACGCCACCCATGGCCAGGTGTCTGGCCATCAGGGGAATGGCCAGACCCGCCCGGTGACGCCGGCCGCGCCCTCGGGCGGTGCAACCCGCTGAGGTAACAGCCAAACCGGCGGGCGGATGCGCCCCCGCCCGCCGGCCAGCAGGAAGGCCCGCCCCAAAAAGGCGGGTCTTTTGCTTTTCCGGCCCGACCCGGCCCGCAAAGATTGACGTTTCGCAAAGCCCCGACGCACATTCCCCTCGATAGCAAGACCCAAACAGGGGGAGGACCCAGGCATGGCTGATGAATTGATTGCGCTGAAACCCGAAATCGTCGCCAAGGCGCGTGTGACGGAAGCTGAGCGCGCGGCCATGTATGACGCGGCGGCAAAAGACCCCGAAGCCTTCTGGCGCGCTGAGGCCAGCCGCATCGCCTGGATGAAGGCGCCGACCAAAATCAAGAATACCGATTTCAACGGCAATGTTTCGATCAAATGGTTTGAGGATGGGGTGATGAATGCCTCGGTTTCCTGCCTTGATCGGCATTTGGCGACGCGCGGTGATCAGGTGGCGATCCTGTGGGAAGGCGATGATCCGGCCGCGGATAGCAAAGTCACCTACCGGGAATTGCATGCGCGCGTCTGCAAACTGGCCAATGCCATGCGCAAGCTTGGCGTGAAGAAGGGCGATCGCGTTTGCATCTATTTGCCGATGATTGTGGAAGCAGCGGTTGCGATGCTGGCCTGTGCGCGCGTTGGTGCGATTCACTCCATCGTCTTTGGCGGGTTTTCGCCAGATAGCCTGGCGTCCCGCATTCAGGATTCCGAATGCGTCATGCTGATCACCGCCGATGAGGGAAGGCGTGGCGGGCGGCGCGTGCCGCTGAAGGTGAATGCGGATGAGGCGCTGCTGAGTTGTTCATCCATCAAGAATGTGATTGTCGCGCGCAATACCGGCGGTGATGTTGAGATGATGTCCGGCCGCGATCATTGGTGGGATGCGATCACCGCCGGCCAGTCTGAGACCTGTGAGCCTGAGCCGATGGGCGCGGAGGACCCGCTGTTTATCCTTTACACTTCGGGCAGCACGGGCAAGCCGAAAGGTGTTTTGCACACGACCGGCGGCTATATGGTTTGGGCATCCTATACGCATGAAAAGGTTTTCGATTACCGCGATGGCGAAATCTATTGGTGCACCGCCGATGTCGGCTGGGTGACGGGACATAGCTATATTGTCTATGGCCCACTCGCGAATGGTGCGACCACGCTGATGTTTGAAGGCGTACCAAGCTGGCCAGATTCCGGGCGCTTCTGGCAGGTGGTGGCGAAGCATAAGGTGAATATCTTCTACACGGCGCCGACCGCGATTCGCGCCTTGATGCGCGATGGTGAGGCGCCGGTGAAGAAGCATGATCGTTCGAGCCTTCGCATCCTTGGCAGCGTGGGTGAGCCGATCAATCCCGAAGCCTGGCTTTGGTACTATCGCGTTGTGGGCGATTCCCGCTGCCCGATTGTGGATACCTGGTGGCAGACGGAAACCGGCGGTATTTTGATCTCGCCCCTGCCTGGGGCGGTCGCACAAAAACCAGGCTCGGCCACGCTGCCGCTGCCTGGTGTGAAGCCCGCTTTGGTGGATGGTGAGGGCAAGCTTTTGGAAGGTGCGACCGAGGGTAATCTGGTGATCCTTGATAGCTGGCCGGGGCAGATGCGCACGGTCTATGGCGATCATGAACGTTTCGTACAGACCTATTTTTCGACCTTCAAGGGCATGTATTTCACCGGCGATGGCGCGCGGCGTGATGCCGATGGCTATTACTGGATCACGGGGCGCGTGGATGATGTGATCAACGTGGCGGGCCACCGCATGGGCACGGCGGAGATTGAAAGCGCGCTGGTCGCGAACCCTGCCGTTGCAGAAGCCGCGGTGGTTGGCATGCCGCATGACATCAAGGGCCAGGGCATCTACGCCTATGTCACGCTGAAGGCGGGAGTGGAGCCCACGGATGTGCTGCGCAAGGAATTGGTTGCCTGGGTGCGCAAGGAAATCGGCCCCATCGCGACACCTGATGCCATCCAATGGGCGCCCGGCCTGCCGAAAACCCGTTCCGGCAAGATCATGCGCCGGATTCTCCGCAAGATTGCCGCGAATGAGGTGGATGGGTTGGGCGATACCAGCACCCTCGCCGATCCAGCGGTGGTGGATGAGCTGGTGGCGAATAGGGTGAGGTAACGTTCTTGAGAGCAGATCACGTTCAGATGGAATCATCTGAACGTGTGAAGATGCTCGAAAAAAACGAGGTAGAGCGGGTGGCGTGAACCCAGGTGAACGCAACACGCTCTAGTTCCACAATTGGCGTGATCCTGCGATAGGGATCACGCCATGGCGCGCGGCAAGCGCCGTTCAATCATCCGAACGGCTGGGCGTGCCGGCCAGCACACCGCCATCTATCACAATGGTCTGCCCGGTCATGAAGGACCCGGCGGCGGAGCCCAGAAATACCGCAGCACCGGCGATTTCATCAGGCTCCCCAATGCGCTTTAGCGGCGTGTCCTTGGTGCGCTTGGCGTAAATGCCCGGGTCTTCCCAAAGCGCGCGGGCGAAATCCGTCCGCACCAGCCCGGGCGCGATGGCATTGGCCCGCACATTTTTCGGCCCCCATTCCACCGCGAGGTTGCGCACCAATTGCATATCGGCTGCCTTGGAAATGGCATAGGCGCCCAGCACCGGGGAACCGCGAAAGCCGCCAATGGACGAAATGATGATGATGGAACCACCGCCCCGTTCCGCCATGCCAGGTGCGGTCATATGCGAAAGCCAGAGATTGGATTTGATGTTGGACGCCATGATCTTGTCAAAAATCTCATCCGGCATGGTCATGGCGGGGCCGAAATGCGGATTGATCGCGGCATTGCAGACCATGATGTCCACCTGGCCCCAGGCGGCGATGGTTTGGTCTATCAACGCCTGACATTCATTCTTGCGCCCGATATTGCAGGCGATGGCCATGGCCTGGCCGCCCTTGCCCTTGATGGCGTCCACAACTTCCTGGCAGGCATCCAGCTTGCGGGAAGATACCACCACCCTGGCGCCATGTTCGGCCATTCTTTCGCAAATCGCCCGGCCAATGCCGCGGCTGCCGCCGGTGACCACGGCCACCTTGCCGGTCAGATCAAATAGGGACATCGCACTTCCTCCTGTTAGCCTGTTCCCGGCCAGCGCAGCATGACCCGAGCTTTCCCGCAACCGGGTGCTTGCCCTAAGGCGCAGAGTGCCGGAGACTACCCGGAAAGGGGCGCGAGGCCCCGGCTGGATGAGGGAGAGACGCTTTGGCTGAGAATCAATTCGTGCAGCATGTGGCGATGGGGGAGGTGCATGTGCTGCGCTTGGCCAACCCCCCGGTAAATACGCTGCGCACCGAAATCCGCGCCGGGCTTTATGATGGCATGAAGGCCGCGCGCGCCGCCGGCGCCAAGGCGGTGGTGATTATCGGCACCGGGCGCATGTTCTGCGCGGGCGCTGAGATGACCGAATTCGGCAAGCCGCGTGTGCCTCCATCCCTGACGGAAGTGTTTGACCAGTTTGAAAGCTTCCCCGGCCTTACGGTGGCGGCCATTCATGGCTCGGCGCTTGGGGGCGGTTTGGAAGTGGCGCTCGCCTGCCATGCGCGCGTGGCGGTGGCGGATGCGAAACTCGGCCTGCCGGAAGTGAAGCGCGGCTTTGTGCCGGGGGCGGGTGGCACGCAGCGCCTGCCGCGCCTGATCGGGCCGGAAGCCGCGCTGAAAATCATCGTCTCCGGCGACCCGATCAAGGCGACCGAAGCGCTGAAGCTTGGCTTTGTAGATGCGATCATTGATGGCGATCTTGAGGCCGGCGCCATCGCCTTTGCGCGCGCCAATCTGGCCAAGAATTTCACCCTGGCGCGCAATCGCACGGACAGGATCGCGGGTCAGGATATGGCGGCGTTTGATGCCGCGGCGGGGGCTTTGCTGAAGCGTGCGCGCGGGCAGGAAAGCCCCAAGGGCTGTGTGGAAGCAGTGCGCGCTTCCTTCACCTTGCCGTTTGAGGAAGGCTTGCAGAAGGAACGCGATTTATTCGCGACGCTGGTGGCCGGTGAGCAATCCAAGGCGCTGCGGCATATCTTCTTCGGCGAACGCGAAGCGCAGCGCGTGCCCGGCCTGCCTGCCGATACTCAAGTGCTGCCGGTGGCCAAGCTGGTCGTGATTGGCGGCGGCACCATGGGTGGCGGTATTGCCATGAGTGCGGCGAATTTTGGCGTGCCGGTGACTATTGTGGAAATGACGGATGACGCCTTGGCCAAGGGCCTACAACGTTGTGAAGCGAATTGGCAGCGTACTGTCGCGTCTGGCCGCTTGTCCCAAGCTGACTATGAAAAGCGCCGCGCGTTGCTGACCGGTTCGACCGATTTCGAAAAGGCCGTGGCTGAGGCCGATCTCGTGATTGAAGCGGTGTTCGAGAATATGGAGGTGAAGAAGCAGGTCTTCGCGCGCTTGGATAAGGCAGCGCGGCCTGGGATTGTGCTCGCGTCCAATACCTCCACGCTTGATGTTGACCAGATCGCGAGCGCGACATCGCGGCCGGAATGGGTGATGGGGATGCATTTCTTCAGCCCGGCCAATGTGATGCGTCTGCTGGAGAATGTGCGCGGGTCGAAGACCAATCCGGTGGCTATCGCGACCGCAACCGAATTTGGCAAGAAGATCGGCAAGCTGCCGGTGTTGGTTGGCAATTGCGATGGCTTTGTTGGCAATCGCATGACCGGCAAGCGCACGCCGCAGGTGGAAAAGCTGCTGCTGGAAGGCTGCCTGCCGCAGGATATTGACCGCGTGATGGAAGGCTATGGCATGGCCATGGGGCCGCTTGCCACCGGTGACCTCGCGGGGCTG
>JADCES010000106.1 GCA_020250005.1 Roseomonas sp. | reverse complement strand
CCCGCTTGGGCTGAATCTATGCGCTTCCTGTTGGCATGCACAATTGACCTTTTGCGTGGATCGCCGCGCGATCTTCGATCATTACGCCTATGTCAGCGGTACTTCCGACACGCTTGACCGCTTTTTTCGCTGGTTCGGCGAAAGGCTTTCCGAATGCTATCCCAGCCAGTCAAGAGTGCTGGAGCTTGCCGCGAATGACGGATCGCTGCTCACGCATCTGAAGGCACGGCATTTCGATGTCGCGGGGGTGGATCCGGCGCGCAATATCGTTGATCTGGCCAAGGCGCGCGGGCTGCCGATTACCTGCGGCTATTGGCCCGATGTTCAACATGAGGTTGACGGCAAATTCGACATCATCATTTGCATGAATGTGGTCGCCCATGTGGATGATCCGCTCAGCTTCGTTGCGGCAAGCCGGGGGCGGCTCAATCCGGGTGGGGTGCTGATCATTCAGCCGTCACAGGCGCGCATGTTCGAAAACGGCGAATTCGATACGATTTATCACGAACATATTTCCTTCTTCAATATGCGGTCCATGGCGAAGCTCGCCGAGAATGCGGGGCTGCGCCTTCACGGTGCGGCGCTGGTTGCCGTGCATGGCGATAGCCCTGTCTATTTCCTAGGTCTGCGGGACAGCCCGCCACCCGTTGATAAGCTGACCGCCGCCTTCCGTGCGGGCGAATTCGGTATTCCGGAAGATCTTGCGTCATATGAGCAAAAGATCGGACTTTACGAGGCGCAAACCTATGTGCGTTTTGAACGCAAGGCCAAAGAGGTGCTGGATGACCTGGTGAAGACGGTCGAGGATTTTCGCGCCCAGCGTCACAAGATCGCCTTTGTTGGCGCGGCGGCCAAGGCGCTTACCGTCATCAATGCCTGTGGCGTTCGGCCGGATCATTTCCTGGATGAGGCACCGATGAAGATCGGCAAATACGCGCCCGGTGTCGGTACGCTTATTGAACGCCTAGATACCGCCAAGTCCTTCACCGAACCGACGCTGTTTGTGATTACCGCCTGGAATTTCAGGAAGGAACTGAAAGGCAAGCTGCTGGCTTACGGCGTCCCGGCGGGTTCGGCCTTCTATTCCTATTTTCCGCAAGCCGAATTGACCCGGGCAGAGGCTTGAATGCGTTCGGTCATCTGCCACTTCTTCAATGAGGCCTATCTTCTGCCCTGGTGGCTGAAGCATCATGTGCCGATCTTCGATCACGGCGTCATGATAGATCACGGTTCAACCGATGGGTCCGCCGATCTCATTCGCCATTACGCGCCGCATTGGCGGCTTGTCCATACGCGCCTCATGAAATTCAATGTTGCGCTCAATGATTTGGAAGTAATGCGCTATGAGGAAGAATTGCCAGGCTGGAAGATTGCACTCAATGTCACGGAATTCCTGATCAACGCCATCCCGCTGCCGGATATCGAAAAGTACTGCGTCGAGAAGAAATCGGATGGTTTCGGCTGTTCGGGTTTTGTAGCGGTGGACCTTAAACCAGAGGAATTGCCTCGCCACGAGGAAAGCCTTTTGCTCCAGAAGCCCTGGGCGTTTGACGACAACAGGATTACCGGGGCGCAGCAAAGGGTCGATGCAGGGCTGACCTCAATCCCTGAGAGAAATCGTTTCTACCACCGGGATCACGTTGGCATGTATCTTCCGGGCCGCCATCGGTCCTTCCACCCGGCGTCAACCCGGCGAAACCCAGATGTGCTTGTTGTGCATTTTCGATATTCGCCGTGGAACGCCCAAGCGCTGCAACGCAAGATGCAGATACTGGATCGGGTTGACCCCAAGGATTTGGCGCGCGGTTGGGGCATCCAGCACGCCAGCAAGGCGGATCAATTGGAACGTGAACGCCAGAAAGTCATGCCTCTGGCGGAAGATTTACGCGAACACCCGATCGCGTCACGTAGCGCCGTGTTCAAAACTGCCTGACCGGACTTCCCAAGCACAATTCTGCGCCAAAGCGCCTCAGCTATCCATCTTCAGCGCAGCGATAAAGGCGCTTTGCGGGATTTCCACCTTGCCGAATTGCCGCATGCGCTTCTTGCCTTCCTTCTGCTTTTCCAGAAGCTTGCGCTTGCGGGTGATGTCACCGCCATAACACTTCGCCGTCACATCCTTGGACAGGGCTGAGATCGTCTCACGCGCAATCACGCGCCCGCCAATCGCCGCCTGGATCGGGATTTTGAACAATTGGCGCGGAATCAGATCCTTCAATTTCTCGCAAATCTGCCGCCCGCGGCGTTCCGCCTGGCTGCGATGCGCCATGAAGGCCAGCGCATCCACCGGTTCGTTATTCACCAGGATGGAAATCTTCACCAGATCGCCTTCATCATAGCCATCCATCTGATAATCGAAGGAAGCATAGCCGCGCGAGACTGACTTCAGCCGATCATAGAAATCGAACACCACCTCATTCAACGGTATGCGATACACCAGCATGGCCCGCGACCCGACATAGGTCAGTTCCACCTGCTGCCCGCGGCGTTCGTTGCAAAGGGCCAGCACGGCGCCGAGGTAATCATCGGGCAGCATGATGGTCGCCTTGATCCAGGGTTCTTCAATGTGATCCAGCACGCTTCCATCGGGCATATCGGCGGGGTTGTGCAATTCGAACATTTCGCCATTCGTCTTGTGCACCTTGTACACCACCGAAGGCGCGGTCGCGATCAGGTCCAGATCGAATTCACGCGAAAGCCTTTCCTGCACGATTTCCAGATGCAAAAGCCCAAGGAAGCCGCAGCGAAAACCAAAGCCAAGCGCGGCACTGGTTTCCGGTTCATAATGAAAGGACGCGTCATTCAGCCTGAGCTTGCCGAGTGATTCACGCAGCTTTTCGAAATCATCCGCATCCACCGGATAAAGCCCGCACCATACCACGGGGATGGAAGGCTTGAAGCCGGCCAAAGCCTCGGCCGCCGGGTTGCGATCATCCGTGATGGTATCGCCAACATTGGTATCGGCCACGGTTTTGATCGCAGCCGTCACATAGCCCATCTCACCGGGGCCGAGGCTTTCCACCGGCACGAGCTTCGGCGTGAAGACGCCGACCTGTTCGATGGTATGCACGGAACCGGATGACATCATGCGAATGCGCTGACCCTTGCGCAAATGGCCATCCTTCACACGCACCAGGATGATGACGCCAAGATAGGCATCATACCAGCTATCCACCAGCAAGGCCTTGGTGGTGGCGGCGGTGTCGCCTTTCGGCGGCGGCAGCCGTTCCACAATCGCTTCCAGCACGCCTTCGATATTGAGGCCCGTCTTGGCGCTGATCATCACCGCGTCCGAAGCATCAAGCCCGATCACATCTTCGATCTGCTGCTTCACACGATCAGGTTCGGCAGCCGGCAGGTCAATCTTGTTCAGCACGGGCACAATCTCATGCCCCGCATCAATCGCCTGGTAGACATTGGCCAGCGTTTGCGCCTCAACCCCCTGGGACGCATCCACCACCAGCAGAGAGCCCTCACAGGCGGCGAGTGACCGGCTGACTTCATAGGCGAAGTCCACATGGCCGGGCGTGTCCATCAAATTCAGCACATAGGTTTTGCCATCCTTGGCGGGATAGGTAAGGCGGACGGTCTGTGCCTTGATGGTGATGCCTCGTTCGCGCTCCAGCTCCATATTGTCCAGGACCTGTTCCTTCATCTCCCGCGCGGAAAGCGCGCCGGTGGCCTGGATCAGCCTATCGGCAAGCGTGGATTTCCCATGATCAATATGGGCAATGATCGAGAAATTGCGGATCAGCGAGAGCGGCGTGTCAGTCATGGTGGTCCCGGGGGTGCCGGCGCGGAGTAGCGCCTTGCATTTCTAGGGCGGAGATAAGGCAGCAGGGCCGGAAGTCAAACGCCCGCGTTAATTGGGCCTTGGCAGCAGCGGCGCCGGAGCATTTTCAAGCCAAATGATCTCATCTGGCGGCCCGCAAAATGCGACCAAAACAGTGATCTAGCGCCCTTTTGCTGCGCCTGTTCGCGGCAAAAGGGGCGCTAGGCGCCACATCGCAATGGCGCCTAGCAGCGGCCCGATGCCGAGCAAGGCAAAACCCGCCGACATGCCAAGGATTTCCATGGCCCGCGGCAAGGCCCAGATCGTGCCGGCCGTCAGCAAAAAGCCAAGCGCGGTCTGCACCGTCAGCATGGTGCCGACGTAATCGGGCGGCGAAAGGCTCACGATACAGGCGGAAAACTGCGCGGAATCGGCCACCACCGTCAGCCCCCAGATGAAGGCAATCGCCAGCGCCAATACCGGCCAGGCGCTGGCCGGGCCGATCAGCAGCGCGCAGGCACCCGAAGCCAGCATGCAGGCGCCGGCCACCTTGGCGCGATTCCAGCGATCGGCGGCGAGCCCCGCCAGGATGCATCCCAAGGCGCCGGCCGCCACCACGGCGAAAACCCAAGGACCGATGGCGGGGCTTTCCAGCAGGGCGGCCAGGAAAACCCCTATCCAGGCCCACATGGCATAGAGTTCCCACATATGGCCAAGATAGCCGAGGTTCGCCAAACGCAGCCCCCTGTTGCGCCAGGCTTCCAGCATT
>JADCES010000105.1 GCA_020250005.1 Roseomonas sp. | reverse complement strand
GGCACGCGCTGCGTGATGGAGGTGGTGGCGAAGGATGAGGAGGAGACCATGAGCGTATAGCCATCCGCGGGCGCTTGCGCGACCGCGGTGGCGCCAATCGCACCGCCGGCGCCGGCGCGGTTTTCAATCACCACGGGCTGGCCTAGGCGGGCTTGCAAACGCTCGGCCAAGGGGCGGGCGACAACATCGTTGGACCCGCCGGGCGGGAAGGGGACGACGATTCGCACTGGCCTTGCGGGCCAGGACGCCTGCGCCAGCGCCGGGGCGGCAAGCGGCGCAGTGGCGGCCAGTAAAAGGGCGCGGCGGGGCAGGGTAGGGGTCATCAGGCGGTCTCCCGGACGGTAATGGCGCCAGTTTTGCCTATTGCGGCGCTTCTGCGAAGCCGCCTGCCCCTATTCATCCGGGGCGGCATTGGCCATCATGGATCATTAAACAAGGATTCTTGTCAGCCATGGCCGATGACAGGCCTTTCAGGGAATGGCCCTTGGATCAGCTCGCCGAACATGCGGCGCAGCATCAGGGTGATCGTGTCCTGCTTTCCCAACTGCTCATTGAAACCGAGCGACGGCCCGGTGCGCGCGCCAAGCTGATTGCGCGGCGGATCGAAAATCACCTTGCGAATGTATTGACCAAGCTGCCAGGCCGCGGCGCGCCGCCTGAGGAAATGCGCCGCTACTTGGCCATCGCTGCCGAGGAAATCGCCGTGCTGCGCAAGCGTTTGCAGGATGCGGAGGCGGAGCTCAAGAAGCTCAAGGAAACGCCGGCGGATGCCAGCCCGCATGCGCGGGTTTATCTGGCACCCAATGCGCCGCTATGGCTGATTGTGGAAGTACGCCGCGCCTTCCGGCGACGATATCACCCTGATCGGCAGACCGATCCTGAAAAGCGCCAAAATGCCGAGGAGATTTTCAAGCGCGCCGAGGAGGTGTTTGAAAACCTGCAAGGCCGCGGGGAGGATTGACGACGCATCCTGGATGTTCAGGCGAGCCTGCCCCGGATCAATTCTGCACAAAGCCGCGGAATGTGTTGCGCGAAGGGAAAGAAGCCACGTCCGGCCAGGGGCCAGCACGCTTCATCCCAAGGGCGGCGCAACGCAGTAACGCCAAACGGGCGCAAGGTATCCGCGAGCCAGCCCACAGGCGCTTCAGGCATCACCACGGCATCACGCGCCAAAAGATCAGGCAAATCTTCAAGCGCAACACGCTCAGCCGGCACGCCGAAATGCTGCGCGGCGCGGGTCAGCCCATCTTCCAAGGCACCAGCCACGAAACTTTGCACCAGCGGCGCGGCGCCAAGCGGCGAACGCGCCTCAGGACAGCACACGCCGATCACGCGCCGCACCTGAAGCCCCGCCAGCGGCAGGCTTTCGGGATGGAGATCATCCTCATGCAGGAACAACACTACCGGGCCGCGCGGCGGCGCCGGTAATGCAGGGATCGGGCGTGGTGCGGGCGGATCAGATTCCTGCAGCGGCATCGGCTTTTCGTTCAATTCCCCATACGGGGCGAAGCGGCCACCCGTATGGCGCGCAATATTCTCCGCCCGCGCGACATAATGCTTGCCCTTGGTATGCAGCCCCGCCACCCATCGCCAGGACAGCGTATTGGACGCCGCATCCCCATCCAACAAATGCCGCAAAAAGAAATCCGCGCCCAATTCCCACGGCAAGCGCAGCGTGAAAATCCAAATGCTCGCAAACCACATGCGCGCGTGATTATGCAAATAGCCGGTCTCGATCAGCTCCTGCACCCAGGCATCGAAACAGGCGATGCCCGTACGCCCCGCAATCGCTGCTTCATAGCCTTCGGGCGCTGCCCCTAAGCCCGCCACAACACGCCCGCGATACGCATCCCACACCGCCGGGCGCTGCGCGAGCCAGCCCTTCCAATAACTCCGCCAGAAAACCTCCTGGATGAATTTATCGGCGACCTCCGCGCCATGCGCAGCAATGGCAGCGGCCACAACCTCCTGCTCGGTGATCAGCCGGTGGCGGATATAGGGGGAGAGCGCTGAGACATGAGAAGGCTTGCCGGGGCCGGGGTCGTGATTGCGGCCATCGGCATAGGCGCGGCCCATCAAAGGGGTGAAAGCGGCAAGGCGGGCAAGGCCGGCAGGGCGCGTGGGCAGCATCACAGACAATCAAAAAAGGCCGGAGGGCTCTGCCCTCCGGACCACCCGCCAAAGGCCGAAAGGCCTTTGGAATCCAACACTAAAGCTTCTCGACCTGGCCGTATTCCAGATCCACCGGGGTCGAACGGCCGAAGATGGAAACGCTGACCTTCAGGCGGCCCTTTTCCTCGTCCACCTCCTCGACAACACCGTTGAAGGAGGTGAAGGGGCCATCGGCCACACGCACCTGCTCACCAACCTCATAAACCACGGCGGGCTTGCGCGGCTTGTCCACACCTTCCTGCATCTGCTTGAGCAAACGCTCAGCCTCAGAAGCCGGAACAGGTTGCGGCTTGTTGCGGGCACCAAGAAAGCCGGTGACCTTTGGTGTGTCCTTCACCAAATGCCAAGCATCATCCGTCATTTCCATCTTCACCAGCACATAGCCGGGGAAGAATTTGCGGTCCGTATCCACCTTCTGGCCGCGCCGTACCTCAACTACCTGTTCGGTCGGCACCAGCACTTCGTCAAACTTATCAGCCAGGCCCTTTTGCGCAGCCTGCTGCTTGATCTGCTCGGCGATCTTGCGCTCGAAGCCAGAATAGACATGCACGACATACCATTTCTTATCGGCCACGGTGCCGTACCTCCTTAAAACCTTGCTCAGCCGATACCAAAGACCAGCCGCATGGCCAACTGAATCAGCTGATCAACCACCAGGAAGAAAATCGCAGCCAAGGTCGAAAGCCCCAGCACCAGCCCCGTGGTGACAAGGGTTTCCTTGCGCGCCGGCCAGGTCACCCTGGAGGCTTCCTGACGGACTTCCCGAACAAATTGCGCGGGATCGAGCTTGGCCAATGTCGGTTCCCCTCAAAAAACCAAGGGTGGCAGCCCTATCAGACCCCCACCCAAAGACAAAAAACTACCTGAACTGGCAGGGGTGGAGGGTCTCGAACCCCCAACCTCCGGTTTTGGAGACCGGCGCTCTAGCCAATTGAGCTACACCCCTAAACACGGCCTGGACAAACACCACCCTAGCCGCGCTAACCAAAGGCGGAAAGGCCGAAACCTCTCCGCCCCAAAGCTTTCTTACGCCGTGATCTTCGCGACAACGCCGGCGCCGACGGTGCGGCCACCTTCACGAATGGCGAAGCGCAAGCCTTCATCCATCGCGATCGGCGCAATCAATTCCACATCCATCGACACATTGTC
>JADCES010000104.1 GCA_020250005.1 Roseomonas sp. | reverse complement strand
GGCATCGCCCGATCTTGGGAGGCTGCGCTGGCGCATTGCGCGGCGCTTCGGCTCGCCGGTCATGCCGATTGGCGGCTGCCGGATGCGAAGGAGCTTCACAGTATTGTGGATTACGGGCGCATCCCGGCGATTGACCCGGTGTTTCGGCTGGCCGATCCGGCCGCCTATGTCTGGGCCTCCACGACGCATCTTGAAAGCCCACCACCGGCAAGCCGACCGCGCCCCTTTACGGCCGTTGGCGAATTGGCGGTGTATTTCGCCCTTGGTCCGGCGCTCGGCCGGATGGAGGTGCCACCAGGTTCGGGCACTTGGCGCTGGGTAGATGCGCATGGCGCTGGCGCGCAGCGGAGCGACCCCAAGACCGCCGGACCTGGGGAATGGCCCCAAGGCTTCGGCCCGCAGGGCGACGACATCCGCGGCCACAATCATGTCCGCTGCGTGCGCCGAGTGGGCTGAAGCGCGTGCATCAGCGCCTATTATGGGCGATGCAACGGAAGCCTTGCTGCGTGCCTTTTTTCTGCCGTGTGGCGGGAGCATTATTCAAATGTCGAAGGAGTCGTCGCCATGACACCAAAGCTTCGTCATCTTGCCCTTCTGGCCCTGGGATTGGTCGGCCTTGCGCTGATGGGCTCGCCCGCAGGCGCGCATCCGCAATATGGTTACGGCTATGGCTACCATCATCGCCCGCATCATCCGCCACGCGGCCATGGTGAGGTGGTGATTATTCAACCCCCAATCCGCTACGCGCCGCCACCCATCTATTACGCCCCGCCGCCGGTCTATTACGCGCCGCCACCGCCCTATTACTACGCGCCTGCGCCTTCCTATCACGTGCCGGCGCCCTATCCGCGTTATGGCTATTACGGGCGGCCTGGCGTTTCACTCAATTTCCGCTTCTGAAGCCGGCTTGCGCGCCGCGGCCATGCGGCGCAGTTTCCGGGCGCAATGTGCACGCTGATTTTGCTCAACCGGCCTGATCATGAATGGCCGATGCTGATTGCCGCCAATCGGGATGAAAGGGCGGATCGCGCCTGGGATGCGCCGGCGGCCTGGTGGTCAGACTATCCCGGCGTCATCGGTGGAAGGGACCGCAGCGCGGGCGGCACCTGGATGGCGCTTGGCCCAAAGGGCGTGCTGGCAGCGGCACTCAACCGCCCCGGTAGCCTAGGCCCCGCGCCGGGCAAGCGAAGCCGCGGGGAATTGCCATTGATGGCCGCCCATGCGCCAACAGCGGAAGCGGCGGCGGATGCGATCACCAGGCTTGATGCCAGCGCCTGGCGCCCCTTCAATCTGGTGATCGCTGATCAGCGCAGCGCCTTTTACATCGAAGCCCTTGGGGAGGGGCGGCCGCAGGCCATGGCGCTGGCGCCAGGGATTTCCATGGTGACATCCCATCCGCCCAATGATGAAAGCCACCCCCGCACGCGGCGCCATTTGCCGCGCTTTCGCGCAGCAGCGGCGCCTGATCCTGTGCGGGGCGATTGGCGCACCTGGGAAGAACGGCTCGCCGATGACAGCCATGAGGGGGATTTGGCCGAGACGCTGAAAGTGCCTTTGCATGGCGGGTATGGGACCGTTTCGGCCAGTCTTCTGGGTTTTGGTGCGGCTGGCGAAAGGCTCTGGCGGTTTTGCCCCGCCCCGCCGGGGGATGGTGCGTTTCAGCGGCTTGAACTTCCTGGTGAAGGGTTCCGACTCGGGGCGTGACATGGCGACCCCGGCCCAGGGCTGCTATAGGCTGATGAGATGCTCCGCCTTCCGCCTTTGGATGGTGGGCCAGAGGATGACTGACCCATGGCTCGTCGCCGCCAACTTTATGAAGGTAAAGCAAAAATCCTGTTTGAGGGGCCGGAACCCGGCACCCTGGTGCAGTATTTCAAGGATGACGCCACCGCCTTCAACGCCAAGAAGAAGGGGACCATCACCGGCAAGGGGGTGCTGAACAACCGCATCAGCGAATACCTGATGATGCGGCTGACCGAGATCGGCATCCCGACGCATTTCATCCGCCGGCTCAATATGCGTGAGCAATTGATCCGGGAGGTGGAGATCATCCCGCTTGAGGTGGTGGTGCGCAATGTCGCCGCCGGGTCCCTTTCACAGCGTTTGGGCATTCCGGAAGGCCAGCGCCTGCCGCGTTCCATCATTGAATACTACTTCAAGAATGATGCGCTGAATGACCCGATGGTGGCGGAAGAACACATCACCTGCTTCGGCTGGGCCTCCACCCATGATCTGGATGACATGATTGCGCTGACTTTGCGCATCAATGATTTTCTGACCGGGCTTTTGCTTGGGGTCGGCATTACGCTTGTGGATTTCAAGCTGGAATTCGGCCGGCTTTGGGAAAATGAGGAAATGCGGATCGTGCTGGCTGATGAGATCAGCCCGGATAATTGCCGGCTTTGGGATGCCAAGACGGGCGAGAAAATGGACAAGGACCGCTTCCGCCGCGACCTGGGTAAGGTCGAAGAAGGCTATCAGGAAGTGGCGCGGCGGCTGGGTATTCTGCCCGAAGCCGGCGTGCGCGACATGAAAGGGCCGGAGGCAATCCAGTGAGCGCATCCGATCGTCGCAGGGCGCAGGCGAAGCCGAGCACCGGAGACGTGAATCAGATGCGCCAAACAAAATCCCGCGCCAGGAGAGGCGATATGCAAAACCAGTGGTTAGTGGTGAAATGAAAGCCCGCGTTTACGTGATGCCCAAGGCGGGCGTGTTGGACCCTCAGGGCAAGGCCATCAGCCATGCTTTGGAAGGCCTGGGCTTTGGCGGCGTGCGTGATGTGCGCGCCGGCAAGGTGATTGAACTCGATTTGGCGGAGGCCGACCCGGCGCAGGCGAAACAGATCGCCGAGGATATGGCGCGCAAACTGCTGGCCAATACGGTGATCGAGAGCTTCCGGGTGGAGATCGTCTGACGTGATCAAGGCCAGCCTGATCGCGATGCTGGTGTTGACCGTGCTGATCGCCATGGGTTTGCGTTGGCGCGAACAGCGTGTGCCGGCTGTGGCGCGCGGCAATATGGTGGCGCGTGGCAAACGGACGATCAATCGTTGGGTGACGGCGGCGGCGCTCGCCGCGCTAGTGACGATGTTGTTCATGGGCGGGCTGCATTGGCTCCGCCTGATTGGGACCTGAAGGCCATGAAGGCGGCGATCATTGTATTTCCAGGCACGAACCGAG
Source organism: Roseomonas sp. (assembly GCA_020250005.1). Taxonomy (GTDB): domain Bacteria; phylum Pseudomonadota; class Alphaproteobacteria; order Acetobacterales; family Acetobacteraceae; genus Neoroseomonas. Next base: position 5,008 of record JADCES010000104.1, on the reverse strand, counting down.
AGCGCGATATGCGGCTTGCGCTTAAGCGCGCTTCTGGCCGCGAACCGGCCATGCTGTTTCACCGCGAAGCGGCGCTGCCAAAGGCGCTTGATCTGGTGGTGCTGCCGGGTGGCTTTTCCTATGGCGATTATCTGCGTTGTGGGGCGATGGCGGCGCAATCACCCATCATGCGCGCGGTGAAGGATTTTGCCGCCGCTGGTGGGCATGTGCTTGGCGTGTGCAATGGTTTTCAGATCATGATCGAAGCTGGGCTTTTGCCTGGTGGTTTGCTCCGCAATGCCACGCTCCGGTTTCTGTCCATGGATTGCCGCTTGCGTGTGGAACGTGCCGGCACGGCCTTTACCGCGCATTGGCAAAAGGGCGATTGCTTCCGCGCGCCCATGGCGCATGGTGATGGCAATTACTTCGCCGATAATGCCACGCTGGATCGGCTGGAAGGTGAGGGCTTGGTGGCCTTCCGCTATGTGGATGATGCGGGCGAAGCAACGGCAGCCGCCAATCGCAATGGCAGCGCGCGCAATATTGCGGGCATTCTTTCACCCAATCTCCGTGTCTGCGGGCTGATGCCGCATCCGGAAGATTTGGTGGACCCGCTCATGGGCGGCGAGGATGGCCTGCCCATGTTCCAAAGCCTGGCCGAGCGGCTGGTGGCCGCTTAAACGGTTTTATGCCTCAACCTGCTTCGTCGCGCGGCGGAGCACCGCACAAAGCCGCGAAAAGCTCAGCCAGAATGCGCCATGTTCTGGGGCGCGTTCCGGGTGATTGCCAAAGGCAGGCTCACCACGGCGGAGCAGCGGCAGGCGCGCTTCGAAACGCCCGCGCATATTCTCCAGAAAGGCAGCGCTGGAGGCCATGTAAAGCTCCAGCATTTCAGCGGCCAATTCCAGTTCCACCCGCGCATTGCCTTCGGTGGTGAAGCGCTTCAGCGCGCGGCTGTCTTCGGCAAGTGCCAGGTGGATGCGATGCAAATCCTGCAAATGCGCCGCAACACGCTGGCGGCATTCGCGGGCGCTATCATCGGATCCGGTGCTTGTTGGTTCCATTGGGGACCTCCCAATGAAAGCATAGGTTGGAGTGCTTAAATTTCCGTCAAATCAGCGAAGGGAAGTTTCATGGTCCCGCATAAGGGTGATTTCGGCGGTTAAACATCCGCAGGCCAGTCGCTACCAGATCCTCGGCACTGTCCACATCGCGCTTGGGTGGCAGCAGCGCCACGCGATGGCGGCGGAAATTGGCGAGGGTATCGGCCAGCGCATGCGGGCTTGACCAGCGCACCTGCGCGAAAGGGCGATGCGGGCGCCGGGGGCCAAAGCCGACCAACCAATAGCCGCCATCCAGCGCGGGGCCAAAAACCGCATCTGCCCGCCCGAGTGCGCGAAACCCGGCAGCGATATCAGTCGGCCCAAGGCCTGGAATATCACTGCCGATCAGAATGGCGCGCGGGAAGGGGGCGAGGGCCTTTTCCATCCGCCGCCCCAAATCGCCGGAAACCTGCGCCATGCGCGGCGTGCCGTGAGGTGCCAGGCGCGCCCAATCCGCCCGCGCCCCGGCCGGTGTGGTGGCCAGCAGGGTGTGCCAACGCCGATCCCGCGCAATTGGCCAGGCGGTGGCGGTCAGCATGGCGCGGTAAAAGCGGAGGGCGCCGCGTGCGCCGATACCCGCGGCCAGGCGCCGCTTCACTGCGCCAAGGCGCGGCGCGCGGGCGAAGATGATCACAACGGGGCGGCGCATTGCCTCACCAAAGCCGATCAGGGGCGGCGCGTATAGACCCGCGCAATGCGCTCGGGCGAAACCCCCGCAAACCAGAGCGAGAGACAGAATAGGTTACGCGCTGAACGCGCATACCAGCCATCGCGCTGCCATTTCTCGGCCGAGGTGAGGAACGCCGCCGGCAAAGCCACCAGATTTTTGCGGCCAATGCGGCGGATCAGCGCCACATCTTCCATCAGCTGGATGGGCTCATAGCCACCTAGCGCCTGATAGAAATCGCGCGCGATCAGTAGGCCCTGGTCACCATAGGGCAGGCCAAGCCAGCGGCAGCGCCAGGCGACCATGGCTTCCAGCCGCCGTGCCTCGGGCGCGGCATCATCAAGCGCGAAGCGAAAATGGGCTGCCTTGGTCCTATTTTCGGGCTGCGCGATGAAGCCTGCCACTGCTTCCTGCCAGCCGGCGCCGGGGCGCGTATCGGCATGGATCGCCAGCAACCAGGGTTGAGTTGCGGCCTCGGCCGCCGCGCGCAGTTGCGGGCCGCGGCCGCGCGGCGCGCTGATCACTTGCGTGCCAAAGGCTTGCGCAATCTCGCGCGTTGCATCGCTACTGCCGCCATCGGCAATGATGATTTCCGTGACCGCGCCGCGCAACGCTGCGAGAGTGGCCGGCAGGCTGGCGGCGGCGTTCAGCGTCGGGATGATGGCGGAGACGGGCAAAACACTCATTTGTTCTTATTTTGTTCTTGACCTGTGACGCCGTTCTTGGCAGGGTGGGGGCGATTGGAAAGGGAAGTGTTCCATGCCCGATGGTATCCCCAACCTGACGCCCAGCGAAAGCGGCACCCCCTGCTTCGCCATGCCATCCCTGGCCCGCAAGGGGCGCGGCGCTATCTCCAACCCGCCCGTGCGCTTTGAACCCGCGCGGCGGGAGGCCTTTGATGATGGCTGGGCGACGCTTGAGCAAAGCTTCGCCGAATTGCCGCCCCTGCCGACCAGCCTGACCGAGGATCGCGCGAAATCTGCCCTCAGCTACAATGAAAGCCCTGATCTGGGCTTTGACCGGTCCATCAACCCCTATCGTGGCTGCGAGCATGGCTGTATCTACTGCTACGCGCGGCCTTCCCATGCCTATCTCGGGTTTTCGCCAGGGCTCGATTTCGAAACGCGGCTGATGTTCAAGCCTGACATCGCGGCGCTGCTGGAAAAGGAGCTCCGCAAGCCAGGCTATCAGCCCCGCCCCATCGCCCTTGGCGCCAATACGGACCCCTATCAGCCAGTGGAACGCCAATTGGGGCTGACGCGGGCGGTGCTGGAAGTGCTGGACCGCTTCAGCCACCCGGTCACCATTGTCACGAAATCCGCGGGCGTCTTGCGCGATGTGGATATCCTGCAGCGCCTGGCTGCGCGCAATCTGGTGCGGGTATGCCTTTCCGTGACCACGCTCGACCCAGCCTTGGCGCGCATTATGGAACCGCGCGCTGCGACGCCCGCGCGGCGGTTGCAGGCGATCAGGGAATTGACGGCAGCGGGGGTGCCAACCGCCATTCTGGCTGCGCCGATGATCCCGGCCGTGAATGATATGGAATTGGAAAAGCTGCTGGAACAGGGCGCGGCCGCGGGGGCAACCAGCGCAGGCTATGTGCTGCTCCGCCTGCCCTTGGAGATCAAACAGCTTTTTGAGGAATGGCTGGCGCGGCATATGCCGGATCGCGCGGCGCGCGTACTGTCACTGATCCGCCAAACGCGCGGCGGCGCGCTGTATGACAGCCGCTTCGGCCAGCGCCAGACCGGCAGCGGGCCCTATGCGGAATTGCTGGCACGGCGCTTTGCTGTGGCCATGCGCCGGCTTGGCCTTGAAAAGCGCGGCGGCGGGACGGGGGCGCTGGATTGCTCACGCTTTGCCGTGCCTGGGGGGCAGATGTCGCTGTTTTAATTTGGCGCTTCAACCTGCTGGACGGGTAGGGGTTTTTCCGGGCAAGGAAGGCGCGCCGCTTCAGCCCGGAAGGAATCGCCTTGGCCTCGCCCGATTTGCAAGCCTCTATCCGCCAGCATCAGGCCGGCAATCTGGACGCGGCCATTGTGGGCTATCGCGCCTTTCTGCAGCAGCAGCCCGACCATGCCGAGGCTCATCGGCTGCTTGGCCTCGCGCTATTTGCGCGCGGACAGGTGGCGCCAGCGCGTGAGGCCTTGGAACGTGCCGCCAGCCTGGCCCCGGCGACGCCCGCGCTGCTCAATGACCTTGGCAATGCCTGCCGCGCCGCTGGCGACAAGGCCGCGGCGATCGAGGCCTTCACCGCCGCGATCAAGACCGAGCCCGGCTTCGCCTTTGCCCATTTCAACCTGGCCGATACGCTGCTTGACGCCGGCGATATTCAGCGGGCGAGCGACACCTATGATGACATCGTCCAACGCGGCTTTGCCGGGGTGGATGGCGATTTCCACGTCAATCGCGGGCTATGTCGGCTGCAGCTTGGTGATGCGGCCGGTGCCATGGAGGCGTTTCGCGCTGCCTTGGCGTTGGAACCCGGCCATTCCCGCGCCGCCGCGGCGCTTTCCGACACCATGCAGAAGCTTGGGGCACATCGCGATGCGGTGATCTTCCTGACCGGCTTTTTGGACAAGCAGCGCGCCAGTCTGGAGACCTTGATTTCGCTCGGCTCCGGCTTTCTGGGCCTGCGCGATTATCCGCGCGCGCTTGGGCTGTTTGAGCGCCTGGCCGCGGCCAGCCCGCGCTCCGTCAAGGCCCTGATCGGCAAGGGCATCGCCTTGAACGGGGAGAACCGGCACGAGGAAGCGATCGCAGCGCTGGAAGCGGCACTCGCGCTTGATGCGCGCGATGCGGAAGCGCTGATCGGCAAGGGGGTTGCGCTGAAGGCTTTGCGCCGTGTGCCGGAAGCGATTGAGACCTATCGCCGCGCCATTGAAGTGGCGCCTCGTAATCCGAATGCGCATCTCAATCTTGGTAATGCCTTGGCATTGCTGAACCGGCATGAGGAAGCGCTTGTTTGTTATGAACGCGTGCTGGCGCTTGATCCCAATTCGGCAGAAGCGCTGAATTATGAGGGCAATTCACTGAATGCGCTGAACCGCCAATCGGAAGCCGTGGCGCTCGCCCCCGGTGTCACTGAGGCGCTTTCATCCCTGGTCTATACCAGGCAGCGCCGTTGGAACTGGGCAGGGCTGCCGGAGCAGCGCCAGTTTCTGCTGGACCGTGTGCGCGCGCGGCAATATGTGGCCAACCCCTTTGCGCTGCTTGGCATTTGCGATGATCCGGAACTGCACCAGATCGCCGCCCGCGC
>JADCES010000103.1 GCA_020250005.1 Roseomonas sp. | reverse complement strand
CGCCGCGGCAGCCATTGGCCTGGCCTTGCCAGGCATCGCCGCGGCCCAGGCGCCGCAATTCTTCCGCATCGGCACGGGCAGCGCCGGCGGCACCTATTATCCCGTGGGCGGCATCATTGCGAATGCCATTTCCTGCCCGCCTGGCGCGCCTTGTGGCCAGGCAGGCGGCACCGCCGGTGTGCCCGGCATGGTTGCCGTCGCACAGGCAACGCAAGGCTCCGTCCAGAATGTCGCCATGGTGCAGGCCGGCAATGCGGAAGCGGGCTTCACGCAATCCGATGTCTCCCACTGGGCCTTCACTGGCACTGGTCTGTTTGAAGGTCGGCCCAAGACAGATCGGCTCCGCTTTGTCGCGCATTTGTTCCCGGAACATATCCACGCCGCTGTCCGCCGTGACAGCCCGATCCGCAGCTTTGAGGAATTGCGCGGGCGGCGCATCGCCATCGGCCTGCAGGCTTCTGGTGCGCGCATCGGGTCAGAGCTGATCCTTTCTGCCTTTGGCCTGAATGCCGGGCGTGAATATACGGCGGAGTATTTGAACCAGGCGCAGGGCACGGAACGCATGCAGGATCGCGGCCTTGATGCGACCATTACTGTGGTGGGCTATCCGGCAGCAGCCTTCACGGAGTTTTGCAGCCGCACCGGCTGCCGCTTCCTGCCCATTCCGCCCGCACAAGCGGCGCGCGTGATTGAACGCGCCCCCTTCTATGGTCAGGGCGTCATTCCCCGCAGCGCCTATGAAGGTTTGGATGCCGATGTGCCAACGCTGACTGTGGGTGCCGTGCTGGTGGTGCGTGACAGTCTTTCCGATGAGCTTGTCTATAACGTCACGCGCTCTTTGTGGTCTGATGTGACGCGCGGCCTGCTTGATCGTGGCCATGCCAAGGGCCGCGAGATCGTCAAGGAAAATGCGCTGCAAGGCCGTGGTGTTGTGCCCTTCCATCCGGGGGCCGAGCGTTTCTATCGGGAAGCCGGCATTCTGCGCTGAACAAAGGGTAATTGGCCGTGACCGTAAAGAATGAAGGCGGCGCGGCCGCCCAAGCAAAGCTCGACCTCGACGCCGCGGCCGAGCTTGAAAAGAAATATGACAGCGAAATGCAGTTCCGGAACCTGTCCGGCTTCGCCGCGCGGCTGGTGCCGGCGCTGCTCGTCGCACTTTCGCTCTTCCATTACTACACTGCGGGTTTCGGCATACTGACCGAGCATTGGCATAAGGCGATCCATGTCGCCGCTGTGCTTGGTTTGATTTTCCTGATGTTCCCAACCAAGCGCAATTTCGGCCCCACAATAGGCGGCATCCCGCTTTATGATTGGGCCTTCGCGCTATTGGTTGCTGCGGCCAGTTTGTATTTGCCGATCATTTTTGATGAGCTGACGTTCCGTATCGGTATGCCCAATACCACCGATATGGTCATGGGCACCATCATGGTGGTGCTGTTGCTTGAAGCGACTCGCCGCGCCATGGGCTGGGTGCTGCCGGCCATCGTAATTGTATTCATTCTTTATGGCCTCTACGGCAATCACCTGACCGGCGTGCTGGCGCATCCGGGCGCCAGTTGGGAAGGTTTCATCAGCCATGTCTATCTGACGCAGGAAGGCATTTTCGGCATTCCCGTGAAGGTGGTGGCGACTTTCGTTTTTCACTTTGTGCTGTTTGGTGTGCTGGCCACGCGCATGGGGCTTGGGCAATTTTTCATTGACCTGGCTGCGATTGCGGCTGGGCGCTATCCGGGCGGTCCGGCCAAGGTTGCTGTGGTGTCTTCCGCCATGTTCGGCACCATCAGCGGGTCTTCCATTGCGAATACCGTCACGACGGGATCGCTCACCATCCCTGCCATGAAGCGTATTGGCTACAAGCCGCATTTCGCCGGCGCGGTGGAAGCGGCGGCGAGTGCGGGCGGGCAGATCACGCCACCCATCATGGGGGCTGCGGCCTTTGTGATGATTGAATTCCTCAATATCCCGCTGACAACCCTGCTGATCGCCGCCGCGATTCCAGCCTTCATGCATTTCTGGGGTGTCTTTGTGCAGGTGCATTTTGAGGCCAAGCGGCTTGGCCTGCGCGGCATGCCTGAATCGGAGATTCCGAAGCTGTGGCCCACCATCAAGCATGGCTGGCCCACCGTTATTCCTTTGGTCTTGCTTGTAGGCGTAATTATCGAAGGCTTTACGCCTTATCTCGCGGCCTTCACCGGCATCACCGCCTGCATCGTGGTCGGTTTTCTCAACCCGCGTCAGCGCCTGACGCTGCGCGATTTGTGGGATGCATTTGATATTGGGTCGCGCTATGCGCTGGCCGTCGGCGCTGCTGCTGCGGCGGTTGGCATAGTGGTTGGTGTTGTGACACTCACCGGGGCGGGCTTTCGCATTTCCTTCATGGTAACGCAGGCAGCCGCGCAAACGGCTGAATTCTTCAGGCCGATTGTTGAAATACTGCCTGCCGGCATGGCTTCCATGCAGGGGCTCACGCTGTTTCTGACGCTGGTATTTGTGGCGCTGGTCTGCATCGCGATGGGCTGCGGTATTCCAACCACGGCGCTTTACATCGTCCTGGCAGCAATTGCCGCGCCGGCGGTGCAGCAGCTTGGCGTGCCACCGCTCGCCGCGCATCTTTTCATTCTCTACTATGGGATTCTCGCTGACCTGACGCCACCTGTCTGTGTCGCGGCCTATGCGGCGGCGGGTATTGCGGGATCAAACCCTTTCCGAACGGGGCTCACCGCGTTTCGGCTTGGGCTTGCGAAAGCAACCGTGCCTTTTGTTTTTGCCTATTCACCGGCCATGCTGATCATGGTGGATGGTTTCACCTGGGGCGATTTCCTTTTCACTACCATCAGCTGCGCCATTGGCGTTTTGGTGCTGGGCATTGGCATGACAGGCTATGCCTTCACCCATATGGGCGCGGCTTCAAAAGTCATTCTGGTGATTGCGGCCCTGCTGATGATCTCCCCCAATGTGCCCATGACCATGGCCGGCGTCGTCATCGCGCTGCCAGTGCTGTTGCTGAATTGGCGCCAATCACTGCGCAACGCACCAAGCTGAGACCTCACCTTTCGTCCAGCACCGCGCGCAACTTATGCAGCAACGCTTCACGCGCGGCATCATCCCGCGCGCTTTCAGTTGCCGTTTCAATCGCCAGCATCAACGCCGCGCGCTGATTATGCCAATCTGGGCGCATGCTGCGCGCCGGATCGGCGCGCCGCCCCTTGGCATCCTGGCGCTTAGGCCTTCCGCCCTGCGGCAATGTCCAGCCTTCATCCAGGACAGGCATGATCACCTGATCGGCGGCGGCGATGCCGCCTTCGGTCAGGCGCTTGGCCAGTGCTTCCATCGCCGGCGCTTCGCCATGCATCAGAAACACGCCACCTGAAACACGCCCGCGCGCCGCCAGCCAGCGCGCCAATTCCGTTGCATCCGCATGGCCGGAGAAATCGCGAATTTCCGTGATGTGCGCCTCCACACGGATCGTCTCACCCTGAATGCGGACTTCGCGCTTGCCTTCCTGCAATAGCCGCCCGAGTGTGCCTTCCGCCTGATAACCTGTCAGCATGACCGTGGCGGCGGGGCTCCAGAGCCAACGCTTCAAATGATGCCGAATGCGCCCGGCATCACACATGCCAGAACCCGCGATGATGATGTGAAAGCCTTCGGCTTCCGCGATGCGGCGGCTTGCCTCCCCGCTTTCGGTCGGGCGGATCAGCGGCGAACGCAGCGCATGTTCGATGGAGGAACCATTTTCCAGCGCTGCCGCATGTTCCAAAAATACTTCCGTTGCGCGGATCGCAAGCGGGCTATCCATGAAAATCGGCACTTGAGGGATGGTGCCGGCCTGCATCAGCGTCACCAAATCCCAACAGATTTCCTGGGTCCGCTCCACAGCAAAGGCCGGGATCAGCAGCACGCCATCCGGCTTCGCTGCTTCCTGCACAATGACTGCAAGCTTTGCGCGCCGTTCCATATGATCAACGCAGGGCTTATCCTCATCACCATAGGTGCTTTCGATGAACACGTGATCCAGCGCGGCTGGTGCTTCGCTTCCGTGATGAAACACCGAACAATCCGGCCCCAAATCACCCGATACCAGCACGCGCACCGGCGCATCCTTGGCATCAGCGCATTCGATTTCGATCGAAGCCGACCCCAGCATATGCCCTGCATTCCACCAGCGCGCGCGCACGCCAGGCACGGGTTCGACCCAGCGCCCGAAAGGCACCGCGCGAAAGGCGGAAAGTACCGCCGCCGCATCCGCAACCGTGTAGATGGGGTAAACTGGCGCGCGGCCCTTGCGGCGGTTGCGGCGATTGAGTTGCGCCACCTCCATTTCCTGCACATGGCCGGAATCCGGCAGCATCACCGCGCAAAGATCGGCCGTTGCGGCGGTAGCGTGGATCACGCCGCGAAAGCCGGCTGCCTTCAGCTTGGGTAGCAGTCCGGAATGGTCGATATGCGCATGGGTCAGCAAAACGGCATCAATATCGCGCGGATTGAAGGGAAATTCCTCCCAATTCAGGGATTTCAGCGTCTTGGGCCCCTGGAACATGCCGCAATCCACCAGGAAACGGGCGCGGCCTGTTTCAAACAGCAGGCAATAGCCGGTTACCGTGCGCGCCGCGCCGCAAACCCTGACGGATAAGGCCATTTCTCTCTCCCCCGGGCACTGCGGCCCCAGGGCACTAGCCTTGTCTTGTAGTTAAGCTTTGTCCAGTCTATGCCGACCAGGCCGATTTCTATTGATAAAAGATAAAAAGAGTAGGAGAATACCTTTAAGGGCGTAGGTCCACGCAAAGACCGCCGCCGAAGGCAAAGCGACAAGGCAGGCAGGCATGAACCCGCTTGACGTCACACGTTCGATGATGGATGGCCTTGGGGCCGAAGGCGATGTCTGCATGAAATGCGGATCACGCTCCCTTGGGTTATGCGCGCCCTTGGATGCCGCGGCCCTGGATGACATGGCGGCGGATAGTGAAAGGGTCACGCTGGAACCGCGTGCGCCGATTTTCCACCAAGGCGATGATGCGCGCTATGTCTATACGCTGACGGAAGGCATGGCGCGGCTGATGCGCGTATTGCCGGATGGTCGGCAAGCCGCGATCGGTTTTCGCTTTGCCGGCGATATTCTGGGTTTCACGCCATCGCAGGAGCACGCCTTTGGCGCCGAGATGCTGACCGGCGGGCGGGTCTGCCGCATGGAACGCCGCCGGCTGGAACAATTATTCCGCCGCTACCCGTTGTTGGAACGCCGCTTCCTGGACCTATGCACGCGGGAATTGGCGCAAAGCCAGGAACACATCATGGCGCTGGGCCGCTTCACGGCGGAAGAACGCGTGGCTGCCTTTCTGCTTTCGCTGGTGGATGCGCAGCGCCGCCGCGGCCATAAGGGACCGGTCTTCGACCTGCCGGCGACACGCGCCGATATCGGCGAATTCCTGGGCCTGACGCTTGAGACCGTGAGTCGCGCCATCTCCAGCTTCCGTCGCCGCAATCTGATCCGCCTGCATGGGCAAAGCGGCATTGAAATCCTGAATGAAGGCGCATTGACCGCCCTTGGCACCGGCGAAGGTGAGGACGCGGCCTGAATCCCACAGCATTCACGGCTGGGTAATGCTGCGAAAGGTCACAAACTCATAAAGGGGATTCCTTGGGTGAGCGAGTTGTGATTCAGGGTCCGGGGAGGAATTTCGATGCATGCGCGCCGGTACGAACTGACGGATTTCGCGTGGCTGATCATCTCGCCGCTGTTGCCGAACAAGCCGAGAGGCGTCCCGCTCGGGTGACCGCAAGGTGCTCAACGGCATCTATTGGCGGCTTCGAACTGGTTCTCCAAGGGCTGACCTCCCGGAGCGTTATGACCCGGCCACCGTCCGACGCCATTGCCACGCATCGCGAGCCCGACCACATGCAAAGGCACTGACTAACAAATGCAGAGATTGGGCTACGAATTTCAGCACCCCGTTAGATGGTTGGGCCACCTTCCGAATGACTATCGAATAACTTTGTTTTTCAAAGGACCGGCCCGCTGGGGATTAGCTGATTTCAAAGAGCGGAAGTTCCCTGGCAGTGACCGCATTAAGAGAGCCCTGTGGCCTTATGCACGGTCAATTGCAGGCATTCGCCAATGCCCGCAAGACCGGCCGAGGCAGCGCCGCTGCCCGCCCCGCCCCGGTTGCCTGAGGCCGCCCCCGACGCGCCAAACCCAGCGCTCGCCGCCCAGGCGGCCAGGCTTGCACGCTTCCCTGATAAGCCGCCCCGCATCAAGAAAGGCTCGAAGTTACTGCGCGCGATGATGCGCTGCTGAACCATCTCCGCGAAAGACTGGCAGGGCTTGGCCCGATAAGTGAGACGGCGCGGCAGGGTTTTGCCATGCTGGGCGATGTGGAGCGTACCCGCGGCAATGGCGCCGCCGCTGAGGCCTGGCACCGCGCCCTGGCGGCACGGTTTGATGTGGAATTGGCAGGCGATCTGGTGGAGAGGGAAATCGCGCGCGGTGAATTTGTCGCTGCCGGCCCGATCCTGCTGCGCGCCTTGGCAGAAGCGCCGGGCGAACCGAAGCTGCGTTTCTTGCTGGGCGTGATCAAGGCTGTGGCCGGGCACCCGGAACGCGCACGCGCCCTGGCGGGCACTGGTGGGGCGGCCTATTGGCACCGCATCATTCAAGGCCAGGTGCGAATTTTCCAAGCCAATCCGTTTGCCAACAGCAGACAAGATCATTGATACATGCATGCCGCACCAGATGCTCATGAAGGAAATGGTGCATGCGTATCGCCTTGCCGATGCGGCGAAGTTTTCCGGAAGGTGCGACCCAGAAGACAAAGGGAAAATTGTCGAGCAGAAATTCAAGAAATTTTCTGGGATTCAAGTTCCGGAAGGCAATCAGACACCAGGAATTCATCTCGAGAAAAACGACTGGCCGAGAGTGCCCCAGGGTAGATTTGGCACCAGCCAGAACATCAATTTCAAACCCTTCCGTATCAATCTTGATAAGGTCAATCTTGCCCGCCCCCGCAACCTCTAGAGCGGAATCCAGCGTGATCATCTGCACGGGATCGGTGGGGGCAGCCCCGTTGCTGATGTGCCGCTTAGTGACGATGTGCTTGCCGGCAGAAAACGTCTCCCCGGCGTGGAGGAAAACCTGTTCCGCTAGGGCACCAACCGCCTGATCGGTGATGCTCACATTCCGAAACCCAGAAGCGGCAATGGTCGCAGACAGACAGGCGCAGGTGCGTTTTGCAGGTTCAAAGGCATAAACCTTCCCGGCCGGTACATGCTTGGCCATGACAAGGCTGGAGAGGCCGAGATTCGCGCCAACATCGCAGGCCTCCGAAGTGGGGCTCAGGATTGCAGCGCATAGCTCGGCGAGCGTTGCCTGTTGCGCCAAACCCTCCTTCAAGTTCACGAAAGATATGTCGTCAGGATAGCCGGCCACGCGATGCCGCGTACCGAATACGTCAAATTCCTGCCAATCCATCAAACTTCCTCGTTTCGAAAAGGATTTTTGTGAAGGATAGATGGAGCTCATGTTCCCAGCAAATGGTCTTGTGCGGGTTTGCCGATCAGCGGTGGATTCAAAGGCCTGGGAGATGAAGAGGGTAGCTTTGCCCGCCCCGGTTGCCTGAGGCCGCCCCGCGCCCTATAGCGCCCAGGGTACAGAAACAGCCATCAAGGTCCCCCCACACGTGGCCACCATCGCCGCCCCCGACGCGCCCAACCCCGCGCTCGCCGCCCAGGCGGCCATTCTTGCACGCCCCCTCGATGATCCCCGCCGCATGGCCAATGCCATAAGGGCGCTGGCGATTGACGCGGTGGAGCAAGCCAAATCCGGCCATCCTGGCATGCCCATGGGCATGGCCGATGTGGCGACTGCGCTCTTTACCGGTTTCCTGAAATACGACGCCGCCGACCCGCGCTGGCCGGACCGGGACCGCTTTGTGCTGTCTGCCGGCCATGGGTCAATGCTGCTTTATGCCTTGCTCCATCTGACCGGGCATGAGGGTATGGGGGCCGAAGACCTCAAGCGCTTCCGCCAGCTCCATTCCCCCGCCGCCGGCCATCCGGAATTCGGCGAACATCCGGGGATTGAGACCACCACCGGCCCGCTCGGCCAGGGGATTTCGACCGCCGTTGGCATGGCCATGGCGGAACGCATGATGGCCGCGCGATTCGGTGCCTCCTTGGTGGATCACCGCACCTGGGTCATCGCTTCCGATGGCGATTTGCAGGAAGGCATCTCCCATGAAGCGGCCGCGTTGGCCGGCCATTACGGGCTTTCCAAGCTGACGGTGCTTTGGGATGACAATCACATCTCGATTGATGGCGATACCGCGCTGTCATTTTCGGAAGATGTGTTGAAGCGTTTCCAGGCCTATGGTTGGGCGGTCAGGCGCGTGGATGGGCATGATGCGGGCGAATTGGCCGCGGCCATGTCCTGGGCCATGCGTAACCGGAAGCCCACACTGATTGCCTGCCGGACCATCATTGGCCTTGGCGCGCCGACCAAGGCGGGCACGGCGGGCAGCCATGGTGCGCCACTCGGTGCCGCTGAAGCGGCCGCCGCGAAGCAGGCTTTGGGTTGGACAGCGGCGCCCTTTGAAGTGCCGACGGATATCAAGGCGCTGTGGGAAAATGCCGGGCGGCGCGGCGCCGGCGCGCGGCGTTCCTGGCTGAAACGCATCGCCAAGCACCCGCAGCGCGCCGAATTTGAACGCGCCATGGCCGGGCGCCTGCCGGAAGCCTGGAATGAGGCGCTTTCCGCGCTCCGCACCCAGATCGCGGCTGACAAACCGAAGCTCGCAACCCGCGTTTCAAGCCAGAAGGCGCTGGAAGCCCTGGTGCCATCCGTGCCGGAAATGGTCGGCGGTTCGGCTGATTTGACGGGGTCCAACAATACCAATGTGAAGGGCGTGCCGGCGATTGCGCCCGGCAATTTCAGCGGGCGCTTCGTGCATTGGGGTGTGCGGGAACATGGCATGGCAGCCGCCATGAATGGGATGGCGCTGCATGGCGGCATCATTCCCTATAGCGGCACCTTCCTGGTCTTTGGCGATTACCTGCGCCCTGCGGTGCGGCTAGCGGCGCTGATGCGCCAGCGCGTTATTCATGTGCTGACGCATGATTCGATTGGCCTCGGCGAAGATGGCCCGACGCATCAGCCGGTAGAACATCTCGCTTCCTTCCGCGCCATGCCGAATGTGCATGTGTTCCGCCCGGCGGATGCGATGGAGACCGCCGAATGCTGGGAATTGGCGCTGCGCCGGGCGGATGGGCCATCCTTGCTCGCGCTATCCCGCCAGAACCTACCGGCCTTGCGCAGCGATGCGGCGGAAAACCGCTCGGCCCGCGGTGGCTATGTGCTGGCGGAAGCCGATGGCGCGCGCCAGGCGACGCTGATCGCAACGGGCAGCGAGGTTTCGCTTGCCATGACCGCGCGCGATGCCTTGCAGGCAGCGGGCATTGCGACCGCCGTGGTTTCCTTGCCGTGCTGGGAGCTTTTCGCCGCGCAGGATGACGCCTATCGCGCCAGCGTATTGGGCAGCGCGCCGCGCTTTGGCATTGAAGCCGCGGTTGGCTTTGGCTGGGAACGCTGGCTTGGCGCGGATGGCGTTTTCATTGGCATGGCGGGGTTTGGAGCCTCGGCGCCCGCCGATGATCTGTTCAGGCATTTCGGCATTACGCCGGAAGCAGTGGTTGAAGCCGTGCGCAAGCGGCTTGGCGTTTGAGTTCAGGTTCTTTTTCGGGGAAGGAAAGCATCATGGCCGTGAAGGTTGCCATCAATGGGTTCGGGCGCATCGGGCGCCTTGTTCTGCGCGCGATGATCGAAAGCAATCGCCGCGATGTGGAATGCGTCGCCATCAATGACCTCGGCAGTGTGGAAGCCAATGCGCATCTGTTCCGTTATGACAGTGTGCATGGCCGCTTCCCCGGCGAAGTCGCGGTGGATGGCAATAAGATCATCATCACCGCCAATGGCCGAGTTTATGCGCCGATCACCGTCAGCGCAGAACGTGACCCGACCAAGGTGCCCTTCCAGGGCGTTGATGTCGCCATGGAATGCACCGGCATTTTCACCAGCAAGGAAAAGGCTTCCGCGCTGATCACGGCAGGTGCGCGCAAGGTGGTGATCTCTGCCCCTGGCGACAATGCGGATGCGACGATTGTCTATGGCGTCAATCACAAGACGCTGACGAAAGACATGACGGTAATTTCCAATGCGTCCTGCACCACCAATTGCCTGGCACCCGTGGCCAAGGTGCTGCATGAGAATTTCGGCATTCTGCGCGGCTATATGGTGACGATCCACGCCTATACGGGTGATCAGAACACCGTGGATACGCTGCACAAGGACCTGCACCGCGCCCGCGCCGCGGCGGTTTCCGCGATCCCGACCTCGACCGGCGCTGCCAAGGCAGTGGGCCTCGTGATGCCGGAATTGAAGGGCAAGCTGGATGGCACGGCCATTCGCATCCCAACGCCCAATGTCTCACTCGTGTCGCTTGATTTCGTGCCCGCGAAGGAAGGGGTGACGAAGGAGGCGGTGAATGCGGCGATGAAGGCAGCGGCTGAGGGCGAATTGAAGGGCATTCTTGGCTACAATACCGAACCGCTGGTCAGCATTGACTTCAACCACAACCCGGCTTCTTCCACCTTTGATGCGACGCAGACGCAGGTGGTGGATGGCGGGCTGGTGCGCGTGCTGTCCTGGTATGACAATGAATGGGGTTTTTCGAACCGCATGAGCGATACCGCCGCGCTGTTCGGTTCCCTCTGACCTTTTAGCGGGGCGGCGCGCGACGCGCTGCCCCATCCCTGCCCGAGGTTCCATCATGGCTTTCAAGACGATTGATGCGCTGCCTGCCAAGGGTCAGCGCGTATTGCTGCGCGCGGATTTGAATGTGCCGGTCAAGGATGGCCGCATCACGGATCGCACGCGCATCGAACGCCTCTGCCCGACCATCACCGAATTGGCGCATAAGGGTGCCCGCGTTGTGGTGCTGAGCCATTTTGATCGGCCCAAGGGCAAACGCGTGCCGGAAATGTCCCTGAAGCCGATGCAAGAAGCGCTGGCCGCTGCGCTGCATCGCCCGGTTGCCTGGTGCGATGATTGCGTGGGTGAAGCCGCTGAAGCCGCCGTGGCGGCGCTGGCCGATGGTGATGTGTTGCTTTTGGAAAACACACGCTTTCATCCCGGTGAGGAAAAGAATGACCCCGCCATGGCGGCCGCACTCGCCAAGCTTGGTGATGCCTTTGTGAATGACGCGTTTTCGGCAGCGCATCGCGCCCATGCCAGCACGGAAGGTGTCGCGCGGCTGCTGCCGGCCTATGCCGGGCGGCTGATGGAAGCGGAATTGAAGGCGCTGGATGCGGCGCTCGGCAATCCCGCGCGGCCGGTGGTGGCCATTGTGGGTGGTGCCAAGGTTTCGACCAAGCTTGAACTACTCGGCAATCTTTGCAGCAAGGTGGATGTGCTGGTGATTGGCGGCGCCATGGCCAATACCTTCCTCGCCGCGCAGGGCCATGGCATGGGCAAATCGCTTCAGGAAGCGGAAATGCACGCAACGGCGCGCCAGATCATGGAACAGGCCAAGGCCGCGAATTGCGAAATCCTGCTGCCGGTTGACCTGGTGGTGACCGAGGAATTCCGCCCAAATCCACCAACCCGCACCGTGGGCGTGGATGATGTGCCTGAAAATATGATGGCGCTGGATGTCGGGCCGGAAACCGAGGCCATGTTGGAAGCGCGGCTGCGCACCGCTTCCACCCTGGTCTGGAACGGTCCGCTCGGCGCGTTTGAAACGGCACCCTTTGATGCGGCGACGGTGGCGGCGGCGCAAACAGTCGCGGCGCTGACGCAATCGGGCGCGCTGAAATCCATCGCGGGTGGCGGCGATACGGTGGCGGCACTGCGCCATGCCGGCGTGCTGGAGCGGATGAGCTATGTCTCGACCGCCGGCGGCGCCTTCCTGGAATGGCTGGAAGGCAAGGAATTGCCGGGGGTCGCCGCGCTTGGGTAAAGCCGAATTTGCGCGGCTGATTCACGGCTCCGGCGATACCGCCTCCGCCGACCAGACGCTTGGTTTGCGCGGCTGATTCACGGCTCCGGCGATACCGCCTCCGCCGATCAGACGCGGGCAGGTTGACGCTGCCCACCAAGGTGCAAAACTGTTCTTCCTCAGTGGGTAGGAACAGTCCATGCGGCAAATGCATCTTGTCGGCTTCATGCAGGCGCAGAACTGCACCAATTACGCCAGTTCCTGGCGGCACCCTCTGTCACGCACGGATTTCCTCACTGCCGATTTCTATCAGGAAATCGCGCGCATCCTGGAAGCCGGCAAATTCGACCTAGGCTTTTTCGATGACCGGCTTTCCATGCCGGATCGCTATGGCAATGACCATCACCACACGGTGGAACACGGCATTCGCTGCGTGAAGCTTGATCCCATTGTGACGCTGACAATGATGGCCGCCGTCACCTCGCGCCTCGGCCTCGGCTCCACCGCTTCGACCACCTATTACGAGCCCTTCCATGTCGCACGCACCATGCAAACGCTCGATCTGATGAGCAACGGGCGCGCGGCTTGGAATGTGGTGACATCGCTGAATGACGGCGAAGCGGCCAATATGGGCCATGATGAAATGATGGAACATGACCGGCGCTATGATCGCGCCGATGAATTCGTGGAAATCGTGCTGGGTCATTGGGATGCTTGGGATTCGGATGCGCTGATTGTGGACAAGGCCACTGGCCGTTTCGCCGATGGCGATAAGGTGCGGCGGCTCGATTATCGCGGGCAATTCCTGAAATCACGCGGCCCCTTCACCGTGCCGCGCAGCCCGCAGGGCCGACCGGTTGTGATTCAGGCTGGCAGCAGCGGGCGCGGCAAGCGCTTTTCCGCACGCTGGGCGGAGCTTGTCTTTGTCGCCTATCACGATGTCGCTTCTGGCGCGAAGGAATATGCCGAATTCAAGCACATGATCGCAGAAGCCGGGCGCAATCCGGATCATGTGAAGGTGGCAACGCTGATCTCCCCCATCTGCGCCGCGACAAAAGCCGAGGCCGAAGACAAGGCCGCGCTGATCGCAAGCCTGCCCTTGGAAATTGATGCGCTTTCCTTGCTGTCAGAAGCGCTGAATTTTGATTTCTCGACCAAGGGCATGGATGAGCCCTTCAGCGATGAAGAAATGGCCAGCATGCAAGGGCTGCAAGCCATTCGCGATCGTGTGGTGAAAAACACCGGCAAGAAGAACCCGACCGTGCGCGAATTCATCACCGGCAGCGGCCGGGGCCGGCCCAATATGAATATGGTGGGCGGCCCCAAGGAAATCGCCGACAAGATGGAAGAATGGTTCACCAAGCCCGCTTGCGATGGCTTTGTGGTGGCGGCGACCTATGTGCCCGATGGCTACCGCGATTTCGTGACGCATGTGGTGCCGGAATTGCAGCGCCGCGGGTTGTTCCGCAAGGAATATGCGGGGACGACCCTGCGTGACCATTTGGGCCTGGCGAAATCCTCCATTGGCGATTGGCAGCCCAAGGCGGCGGCGGAATAGGCGTTGCTTTTCGCTGCGCGGCTGCGCCATGCTGTCGCCAAGACAGGGTAAAACCCCCACCAAAACCAAGGGAAGGAACCACCATGCGCGCCGCGATTTTCCGCAAGGGCAATTTTGTGCTCGGCGATGTGCCGGACCCGCAGCTCCAGCCCGGCCAGGTGCTGGTGCGCACCAAGGCCTGCGGCATTTGCGGCACGGATTTGCACGCGGCGCGCTTCACACGTGAATTCGTCTCCCTCTCGCAGCGCAGCGGCGGGCGCTGGACGATGGATACCGAACGCGATGTGGTCTTCGGCCATGAATTCATGGGTGAGGTGGTGGCGAATGGCCCTGGCACGGAAGGCAAGTTCAAGCCGGGGGATTTGGTCACCTCCATGCCGCTCACCATCGCCGACAATACCGTGCTTGGCCTTGGCTATAACCCGGATGTCGCCGGCGGCTTTGCCGAATATATGCCACTCGCGGAACGCATGCTGCTGCCGCTGCCCGAAACGATGGAACCCGACCACGCCGCGCTGACCGAACCCATGGCGATTGGCCTTCATGCGGTGGAATATTTTGGCGTGAATAATGCCGAAGTGCCGCTGGTGATCGGCTGCGGCCCGATCGGGCTTGCGACCATCGCGGCGCTCAAGCTGCACGGCCATGCGCCAATCATTGCGGCGGATTTCTCGGCAGGGCGAAGGGCACTCGCGAAGAAGATGGGCGCGGATATCGTGATAGACCCGGCCGTTGAATCCCCCTACCAGGCCCTGGAACGCGCCATCACGCCGGATGGCCATGATGCCAGCCGTTACGCAGCGCTTTTTGGCCTTGGCCCCAAGCGCCGCCCCGCCCTGCTATTCGAATGCGTGGGTATCCCGGGCGTGCTGGCGGCGATGATGGAAGGCGCGCCGACCGGGGCGCGCATCGTCGTGGTTGGTGTCTGCATGGAACCTGATGGGATCGAGCCGTTTTTTGGCATTGTGAAGCAGTTATCCATGCAATTTGTCCTGGGCTATAGCGCGCAGGAATTCGCGGCCACCCTTGGCCATATTGGCGCCGGGCGGCTGGATGTGCGGCCACTGATCACCGGACGGATCGGCCTGGCTGAGGTCGGGCAAGCCTTCAAGGACCTCGCCAGCCCCGAAACCCATGCAAAGATTTTGGTGGAGCCCTGGCGCTAAAGCCCTCCTTTCGGCTGTATCTGTCAGCCAAATCGGTCTAGTCTGACTGTCATGGCTTCGGAGCATAAACGGGAGGGGGCTGCCGCCGCCGCGCTTCTGGCGCGGGAAGCAAAGGCACTGAGGGGCCGGCTTTACGGGCCAGTCCTGCTCGGCCTTGCGCTTGCGCTCGCTGCTGTGGCGCAGGCGTTGCTGATCGCCCGGCTGCTGGCCGCGCTTTTGGCCGGCACCCCTGCATCCTGGGCGGATTTTTTCGGCGCCGGGGTGCTCGCGCTGATGATGGCGGCACTCGGCATTGCGCAGGAACGCGCCCAGACAGCCGCCGGGGAAGAAGCCAAAGCGAGCCTCCGCGCTCGCATCTTCGCGCGCTTGCTGGCGCAAGGCCCCGCGGATCAGCGCCCGGTTGGCGAAAAAAGCGCGCTGGTTGTGGAACGTGTGGAGGCCATGGAAGGCTATTTCGCGCGTTGGATGCCGGCTGCGATTCTCGCCGTACTGGCGCCCTTGCTGATTGCCGGCTGCGCCGCGCTGTTTGATCCCGTGAGCGGCCTGATCCTGCTGGTCGCGGGCCTGATGGTGCCGGTGGCGCAGGCAGCGTCCGGCATTGGCGCCGCGCAAGCGAGCCGCCGGCAATTCGCCGCTTTGCAACGGCTTTCCGGGCGGTTTCTGGACCGGATGCGCGGCCTGCCCGTGCTGGTGCTGTTCAACCAGCAGCGCGCGGAAACCCAAAGGCTTGCTGCGGCGGCCGAGGAATTGCGCCAACGCACCATGCGCGTGCTGCGGGTTGCGTTTATCTCCTCGGGCGCGATGGAATTGATCGCCGCTGCTGCACTCGCCTGCCTGGCCATTCGTCACGGCGCGGTGCTGACCGGCGCGCATCCTGATCCGGTGACGGCGTTTTTCGTGGTGCTGCTGGTGCCGGTGTTTTTCCTGCCGCTGCGGTCTTTCGCCGCGGCCTATCATGAACAGCTTGGCGCGCGCGGCGCGGCGGCGGACCTCGCCCCGCTGCTGGACCAACCGGGAGAAACCGGGCTGTTATTGGAAGAAGTGCCACCGAAACTCACCATCACCTTTCAGGATGTGCGGCTTTCCTATGATCCATCCCGCCCGCCGGCCTTGGATGGGCTTTCCTTTCGTGTGCTGGCCGGTGAGACGCTGTTGCTGACCGGTGCATCGGGTGCGGGCAAAACGTCAGCGCTGCGTATTCTGATGGGTTTCGCGCGGCCCGATGCCGGGCGTGTGGCGATCAATGGCCGCGATGCGATGCTGCTGAAGCCTTCCGAATTGCGCCGCTTGTCATCCTATGTCGGGCAGCGCGCGCATTTGTTCCGCGCCACCTTGCGGGAGAATATTCGCCTCGCTCGGCCCGATGCGGATGATGGTGCTGTATTGGCCGCCGCTGAAGCCGCACAGGTCATGGATTTCGCCAAGGATTTGCCGCAGGGGCTGGATACGCTGATTGGTGAAGGCGGCTTTGGGCTTTCCGGTGGCCAGGCGCAGCGCGTGGCACTCGCGCGGGCGTTTTTGCGCGATACGCCCCTGGTGCTGTTGGATGAACCCACCGCGCATCTTGATCCAGGGACCGAAGCATCTGTGCTGGATGCTTTGCGCCGGCTTTGCGTGGGCCGCACCGCCATTATCGCAACCCACGCCAAGGCTGCACGATCCTATTTCGGCCAAAGGCTGGAAATCGCCGATGGGCGCGCGCAGGGCAGCCGGCTTGCGGGGAATGATTAGGCCATGAGTGCTGATCTTTTCCGCGTGCTAAAACTTTGGCTGGAACGCTCCGGCTGGTTGGTGGTGGGGATCATCGTGACCGTGATCTCAGCACTGGCCGGCGTTGCCTTACTGGCTTTTGCGGGCAAGCTGGTGGCGGCATCGGTCGGTGGGGCGGGAAGTGCGGCGCTGGCGGCAGCGGGCGTGATTGCGCTGCTGTGGTTGCGGCCCTTGATTCTTCTAAGGCCCGTCATGCGGTATCTGGAACGGCTCGCGACACATGAAGCGACCTTCCGCGCGCTGGCCGATATGCGCGTGTGGTTTTTCGGGCGCTTGGCTGAGCGTTTGCCAACCGGGCTTGGCTTGCGCCGCGCGGGAGATTTGCTCGGGCGGCTGGTGGCCGATGTGGAAGCGCTTGATGGGCTTTATCTGCGCGCCTTGGTGCCGGCGGCGGCTTCCATTGCCGTGGTGCTGGCGATTGCGCTGATCCTGGGCGCGGCGGACCCCTGGCTTGCCGCGCTGGTGGCGCTGCCGCTGACCGCGGCGCTGGTGCTACCCTTGCTGCTGGCCCCCGATGCCGCGCGCGCGGCGGAGGCGACGTCGCGCGCCCAAGGCGCGCTACGCGCCGCCACCATTGATCCGCTGACAGGCATTGAAGATACGCTGGCGGCGAATGGCGAAAAGCGCGCGCTGGCGCGGGTTGCTGAGGAAGATCGGGCACTTTCCGGCGCGCAACGTGCCCTGGCGCGGCGCGCGGCCTGGGGCGGCGCGGCGGGCGCCTTGCTCACGCAAATCGCGTTATTGGCCGCGCTGGCTTGGACCATGCTGGCCGGACAGCCCGGCATGGCAGCGGGTGTTTTGGCGGTGTTCCTGGCGATTGCGGCGGCCGAGGCTTTGGGGCTGATGCCGCGCGCAGGTGCTGCGGTGGCGGCCGCTGCGGCGGGCGCGCGGCGGTTGTTTGAAGCGGCTGATGCGGCGGAACCCGTGCCCGATCCCGCTACGCCCAATGCCACACCTTCGGGCCACGCTTTGGTGTTGCGCGATATTGTATTTTCCTGGGCGCCGGATCGCCCGCTGGTGTTTGATGGGCTTGATCTTGATGTGCCGGAAGGTGCGCGTATTGCGCTGCTCGGCCCTTCAGGCACCGGCAAATCAACCTTGGCGGCGTTGTTGCTGAAATTCGCCGCACCCCAGCAGGGCAGCATTACGCTGGGTGGTGTTGATATCACGACCCTACCCGCTGCCGTGCTGCGTGATCGCATCGCCTGGCTCACGCAGGATGCGCGGTTGTTTGATGACAGCATCGCCGCGAATCTGCGCCTGGCCGCGCCGGATGCGGATGATGCCGCGCTGTGGCGCGCTTTGGATCGCGCGCGCATTGGCGATGTGGTGCGCGCCCTGCCTGATGGGCTTGAAACGCAATGCGGTGAGGCGGGCGCGCGGTTTTCCGGTGGTCAGGCACGGCGCATTGCACTCGCGCGCGTGTTGCTATCGCCCGCGCCTGTGCTGATTTTGGATGAACCCGCCGCCGGGCTGGATGCCGCAACGGAACGCGCCTTTATGGAAACGCTGGATGAAGCCACGGCGGGGCGCAGCGTGATCTTGATTCTGCACCGCCTGACCGGCGTGGAACGGCCAAGCCGCATTCTGCGCCTGGTGGGTGGCAAGGCCATTGCGGCGACGGGCTAAGCCGGGCCTGCGCTATTTCTTCATTGCCACCAAATGCGCGACGCAGCGGGTGAAGCCCGTCAGATCACGCCAGCGCGCGGCCTCTGCAACCGGGTTCACCACAAGCGCACCACCGGCGGCGGCAATGCCGCCATCAAGCATGAGGTTATCGGTCAGGCCGAAATCCTCCACCTCCATGCCATCGGCATCTTCCCAGGCGCCATTGGCGCGCCGATGCACCGCACCGCGCAAATGCGTCAGGCTGCGCATGGTGAAATTCCCCGGCGCATTGCTGTAGCCCAGCACCGGCCGGCCCAGGGCGCGCATGAAGCCAAGCTCATAAGCCGTGCCGGGATCGGCCGAGGCACCGCGAAAGGGCGTGAGGTTCGCGATCAGCGCATCACAGCCATGGATATGCGCCTCATTGCCCAGGTAAATCCGCATCCAATCGGTGTCAGCTTGTGGTGTAACCGGCGCGGGGTCGGTTGGGAAAACGCCGATCATTCCATGCTCAGCGCAAATGGCTTTCTTGGCCGCCGCAATGGCGTCTCGGTCCGCCAGAAAAACTTCCGGTCCTGCCAGATATACCCGCATCGCCCCGCCTTGCCTGTCATGGCTTTCCCATGCGCAGATAGGGCCATGGACGCCGAACGGGAATACAATAATCGGGCCCGCGTGCCCGAAAGCGCCGAAATCATCGCGGCTTGGGCGCGCGATGCCGCGGCCTTCCGCGCGAGCGGTGTGCGGGCCGAGCTTGACCTGGCCTATGGCGCGGGCGCGCGGGAGAAGCTTGACCTGTTTCTGCCCCCGGATGACCGGGCCGCGCCCACCGCGCTTTTCATCCATGGCGGCTATTGGCAGGCTCTCGATCGGTCCTTTGTCAGCCATTGCGCCCGTGGCCTGCTGGCCCAGGGGGTGGCTGTCGCGGTGCCATCCTATGATCTCTGCCCCGCCGTAACGCTGGGCGAAATCGCCGAACAAATGCGCCGCGCGGCGGCCTTTCTGCATCGGCGGCGCGGCGGGCAGTTGCTGGCGGCGGGGCATTCCGCCGGGGGGCAGCTTGCCGCCCTACTGCTCGCGACCGATTGGCCCGCCTGGCAGAAGGGCCTGCCCGCCAGCATGGTGGGGGCCGCGCTACCGGTTTCAGGCGTGTTTGAATTGGGGCCGCTGAAGGGCACCAGCATCGCCAAGGCGCTGAACCTGACAGGGCAGGACATCGCGACCCTATCGCCACGCCTGCTGCCGCCCCCGGCTTTTGAGGCGCTGCATGTCGTGGTGGGCGGGGCCGAGAGCGATGAATTCATCCGCCAAAGCCGCGATTTCGCCACCCATTGGGGCGGCAGTTTTGAAGCCCTGCCCGGCACCAACCACTTTACCGTGCTGGCCCCCTTCACGGACCCGGCCCATCCCTTGATGATTCGTGCTGGCAAAATGGCGCATAGCCTTGCCTTGCGCCCAGGCTTCGCGCAGTAAGAAGACTGAGGCATTTCAACCGGGGAGGCTTAAAAATGAGCTCTTTTTCACGTCGTACCGCCATGGGCGGCGCCTTGGGGCTGCTGGCAGCGCCCGCCATTCTGCATGCGCAACCCGCGGGCGGGGTGAAGATTGGCCTGGTTGCCGTGCAAACGGGTCCGCAGGCTGCGCTGGGCACGCAATTGCGCGATGGCTTCCTGATGGGGCTTCGGCATCTGAATGGCCGGCTGGGCGGGCTGACCGCTGAGACCGTGATGATCGATGATGAATTGCGCCCCGATGTCGCGGTGACCAAGGTGCGCACCGCGCTTGAACGCGACCGCTGCGATTTCATCGTAGGCGTGGTGTTTTCCAATATCCTGCAAGCCATCATGCGACCAGTGACGGAATCCAATACCTTCCTGATCAGCACCAATGCCGGGCCTTCCACCTTTGCCGGGCGCGGCTGCAATCCTTTCTTCTTCGCCACTTCCTACAATAATGATCAGGTGCATGCCGTGATCGGCCAGGTCTGCGAAGACCAGGGCTATCGGCGCGTCTTTGTGCTGGTGCCGAATTACCAGGCCGGGCGCGATGCGGTGGCTGGCTTAAAATCCCGCTTCAAGGGCGAAGTGGTGGATGAGGTTTATGTGCCGCTCACGCAGCTTGATTTTGCGGCCGAGCTTGCGAAGATTGCTGCCGTGCGGCCGGATGCGATTTTCACCTTCATGCCGGGTGGGCTTGGTGTGAATCTGGTGCGGCAATATCGCCAGGCGGGGCTGGCGCATATTCCCTTCCTGTCCACCTTCACGGTGGATGAAGCCACGCTGCCCGCGCAGCAGGATGCGGCGGTTGGTTTCTTTTCGGGGTCGAATTGGGCGCCGAATATGGACAATGCGGCCAATCGCCGTTTCGTGAGCGATTTTGAAGCCGCCTTCAACTATGTGCCGGCCAGCTATGCTGCGCAGGCCTATGATGGCGCGATGCTGCTTGATTCCGCCATTCGCCGTGCAGGCGGCCGCTTGGCCGATAAGGATGCGCTGCGGGCCGGGTTGCGCGCGGCGGATTTCACTTCCGTGCGTGGCAATTTCAAGATTGGCGCGAACCACTTCCCCGTGCAGGATTTCTGGCTGACGCGCGTTGCCAAGCGCCCTGATGGCAAGTTCCAGACCGAGATCGTGCGCAAGGTGCTTGAGAATAACGTGGACCCCTGGGCCGCCGAATGCCGCATGCGCTAAAACACTTGTGAGCATCGAGCTTTTCCTGGTGCAGGCCTTGAATGGCCTGCAGCTTGGCATTCTGCTTTTCCTGGTGGCGGCAGGGCTCACGCTGGTATTCGGCGTGATGGATTTCATCAACCTGGCCCATGGGGTGCAGTATATGCTGGGGGCTTACCTCGGCGCCGTGCTGGCCGCGGTGACGGGGTCCTTCTGGCTTGGGCTTTTGCTGGCGCTGCCGGCGGCCTTGGCCTTTGGGCTGCTGCTGGAAGTGCTGATCTTCCGACATCTTTATGATCGCGATCATTTGTCGCAGGTGCTGGCGACCTTTGGCGTGATCCTGTTTCTCAATCAGGCGGTGAAGGCAATTTGGGGGGCGGCGCCGTTGCAAGTGCCCGTTCCCGCGCTGCTTGAAGGTGGCGTGGTGCTGATGCCGGGGCTGCAATATCCGCTTTATCGTATTGCGGTGCTGGGCGCCGGGCTTGCTACCGCGCTTGGCCTTTGGTTTTTGGTGGAGCGCACGCGCCTTGGCATGTTGGTGCGTGCGGGGGCGAGCAATGCGCCGATGGTATCCGCGCTTGGCGTGGATATTCGCAGGCTTTTTATGCTGGTTTTTGCCTTTGGCGCCATGTTGGCAGGCTTCGCTGGCGTATTGGCGGGGCCGATATTCTCGGTCGAACCCGGCATGGGGGATCACGTGCTGATCCTCGCCTTTGTGGTGATCGTGATTGGCGGCATCGGTTCCATTCGTGGCGCCTTTATCGCCGCGCTGATCGTGGGGCTGACGGATACGCTCGGCAAATCGCTGATGCCTGATCTGATGCGGCTGTTTCTTGACCCATCCGCCGCGCGACAAACCGGCGCGGCCTTGGCTTCCATGCTGGTCTATATCGCCATGGCGGCGATTCTGGCCTTCCGCCCGCGCGGGCTTTTCCCAGCCAGTAGTGGTTAGCATGCCGCGCCTGCGGCTTGATGTGGCGCTGACGCTGCTGGTGCTGGCCGTACTCG
>JADCES010000102.1 GCA_020250005.1 Roseomonas sp. | reverse complement strand
CAGCGCATTTCACATGAACCTCACGGCGGTGATTTCGGTGTATTGGCCGGTGGGCCGGACCTGAATGGCGATGGGGCGGCGCAGATCATGATGCTGGGCCAACGCCTCATCCACCGTCATGGGCGGTGGCAGATTGCCCGCACGACGCCGCCACCAGGACAGCGCCTTGTCGCGGGGAAATCCGGTGTGCTCGAAACACACCCATTCGTTGTGCTGGATAAGGCCGCATTCATAGGTGACGCGGAGTGATGCCGGCTTGCCGGGCTTCTCGTGCCGCGAGTAAGAAATATCCGTGACGTCGCACCAGGCCGCCTGGATCTGCGTCGACAGCAGTGCGTCTGACGCCGCCTTCGGCGCTACCTTCACCACCGGCGGCGGGAATTCATAATCGCACTCAATGCAGTGCCGTGCGCTCGCGTGATTGATGGTTTTGCATTCGGGACAGGTTTTGATCGGTGCCTTGCCGTCCTCTGCGGGTTCCTTCTTGCGGCCATCGACGGTGTCGATCGGGCCGTGCCGTGCTGTGTTGCCGGCGAAGTCCAGCACCAGGCAGTCATCCTTGCCCTCGGCAAGGCGCGTGCCGCGACCGACCATCTGGACATAGAGGCCGACGCTCTTGGTGGGGCGCAGCAGCGCGATCAGGTCTGTGCCCGGCGCATCAAAGCCGGTGGTGAGCACATTGGCGTTGGTGACGCAGCGGAGCCTTCCATTCTTAAACGCGGTCAGGATGCCGTCGCGCTCGGGCCCGGGCGTGTCACCGGTGACGGTCTCGGCCGAGATGCCGTGCTCGCGGACGGCGTCCCGCACATGGCGGGCGTGGGCGACGCCGGAGCAGAATACCAGCCAGGATCCGCGCTCGGCACCATGCTCGACAATTTCGGCCACGGCGGCGCGTGTTACCTCATCCCGGTCAACTGCGGCCTCAAGGTCCTTGGCGATGAATTCCCCGCCGCGTGTGCCAACACCACCGACATCAAGCTGCGTGGTGGTCTGCTTGGGGACCACCGGACAGAGATAGCCTTGCTGGATCATCTCCAGCACCGGCACCTCATAGGCGATATCGGTGAAAAGCCGATCCTCGCCCTCATGCAACAAGCCGCTATCCAGCCGGTAAGGTGTGGCGGTGAAACCAACGACCTTGGTGAGGCCGGCGTTGATCTCTTTGATCTGCGTCAGAAAGCGGCGATACATGCCGCTGTCACTGCGCCCGAGCAGATGGGCCTCATCAATCAGCACCAGATCGCAACGCTGCACCTTGTATGCGTGGCGGTGGATGGATTGAATGCCGGCAAAGAGGATCTGCGCGTGAATGTCGCGCCGCGACAACCCGGCTGAGTAGATGCCAGCAGGTGCATCGGGCCAGGCGCGCAGCAGCGCCATGAAGTTTTGCTGGATCAGTTCCTTCACATGGGTGAGGATCAGCACGCGGGTGTCGCCATAGGCGGCGATGGCTTCACGGATGAAGCCAGCAATGACCACTGATTTACCACCTGCGGTGGGAATGACGATCAGCGGATTGCCAGCACTGCCGGAGAAATAATCGTAGAGCGCCTCGATTGCCGAGCGCTGATAGGGGCGGAGGGAGAGGGTCAACGCTGCGCCCCTTCCATTCCATCCTCAAGGAGCGGCGCGCAGCGCCGGCGCAGATCGAGCCTCGGGGCCGAAAGTAGAAGCTGGGACCGGAGCACGATCTGCCGCACTCGGTTCTTGCTGATATTGAACGATTGTCCGATGTCTTCGAATGTTTGTGGCGCGTCGCCATTCAATCCGAAATACATCTGCATGATGCGCTGCTCCCGCGGGCGTAGGGTGGCCAGCGCGGCGTCGAGCGCACTAACGGCGTCACCCATGGAGATCGCTCGTTCCGGATCGTAGGCAATTGAGTTGGTCGCGCTACCAACAAGTGCCGGTAGATCCTCTGCGTCGACTTCCCGCGTAACGCGGTTGGTATCCAGCGCCCGTCGTATGAAGGGCGCCGGGAAGAGATCCTCGGGCAGCCTGCATAGCGTCTTCGAGATGGCGAGGATGCAGCTGCGCCATTCTCCGTCCTGGCGCAGCGGCGCGATCTTGAGTTTCAGGTAGTCGCTGACGCGGGTATAGGAGACGCCACTGTCGCGTGCGAGTGCCGCTGCAGTCTCACATCCTGCAGCGCGCATCGCTGTCAGTAGCGCATTGTTTTTGATGGTGACGATCACCAGGAGATCGCGGTTCATGCCGCCACCCCCATCGTTACCGCATCTGCCTTGCTGAGCCAGCGACCACCGCGCTCACAGGCGGTGCAGATCAATTCAGCGATATGCGGCCCCTTGCCGGGCGCCACGCGGAACATGGTGCCGTCGCAGGTAAGGCAGGGGCTTCGCGCGATAACTCTTTGGGATTGCGCTTCCGGCACGCCGTCGCGCCACTCTGTACCGTCGCGCAGCCGATAGCTTACCCAATCCTCGCCAGCATCCTCCTGCTCGCCGGCGATGAAGTCCGGGATAAAGAGATGCGCGACGCAACCAGCCTCCTGGTCGCGCCTCCCAAGCTGATGGTTGTGCCGCGCGCAATGCCAGGCACCGTCATTGGTGGGCGAGGCATGCAGGCAGGACCGGCAATGCCGCTCAGGCATCGCACCCTCGTGACAGGTGGCGTGATGCTCGCAGAAGCGGCATTGCCACCATGCGGGATCATCGCTGATGCGCGCAGGCGGCCGGTTCGCGGCAATGACGCGCTCAGCCTTGGCCATGATGCGCAATGCGGCCTCGGCGTCGTAATGAAGGCGTTCCTGATAGAGCTCGTCGGTGTTCTTGTTGACCGCGAGGTAAAAGGCGCGATCCAACCCCGCCAGATGCATATAGGTCTGCATTTGCGCCCAATGCTGCGGCTTGGCTTTGGCAACGCCGTCACGCTTGAGCGAGAGGAAGGATTTCTCGCTATGGGTTTTGAATTCGCAGACATGCCAGGTGCGGGGTGCTTCGGGTAAGCCGATCGCCACCGCATCCATGCTGCCGCCGAAATGCCCGCCTTCATCACGGAGTTGCCACTGGCGGCCCGATGCTGGATCCACATCCAGCACCGTGACGCCAATGCGGCGCAGGTCAGCGACAAAGCGTGCCTCCGCCAGATTACCCGTATCAAAAAGCCGCAGCAGGCGGCCCGCATGCTTCGCGCGTGTGGTCCAGCGAAAGCCGTACCAAATGGCGCGCTCGCATTCGGTGCCGATCAGTGACGCGCCCAGATGTTCCCGATAGCCGTGATCGGCCGCCGCCTCATAGGCGGCATAGATGGCCGACACGGTGGGCGTTGGCGGGATTGGCAGGCTTACCATGGCAACCCTCCCGATCAGGCGCGCCGCCAGGGTGGCGTGCTGCCGGTGCCCGGGCGGGTGGCCGGCACGGGCGTTGTCGCGGGGCGGGGCGGCGGCGCTGCTTGGCTCGGCGCAACACTGGTGCTCCCTGCTTTGGCGGCGGAATAGCTAGACACCTTGTTCCGCGCCTCGCGGTACACGCCGTATTTGTCGGTCCCGGCAGGCTCGACCTTCAGCGTCACGAACAGCGGTTTGAAATGCAGCTGCTCGCTATCGCCGACATGCATCTGGCCCACCGCGTGGCAGATGGCCGACAAGGTGCGCTGCGCGATCTCGACCGTCTGCTCATTGCGGTTCACCAGGTTCAGCTGATCGAAGATCTTCCGCCGCGCGGAGGGGCCTTCCAAGATTTCGAAGACCAGCTTCAGCAGCTGCCCGTCGCCCGCCTTGGTCGGTGCCATTTCACTCTCGATCAGCTGCGCGAGGTATTTGCCGGGCGGCAGCACTTCGAGCGGGACGGCGGGGGCGACTTCCGTCGCATCAAAAGTACCATTGAGGGATGCCATGGGATCAGTTCCCTGTGTCTTGGGTGGGGGTGACGGAGGCGTTGGGCGCTGCCGCGTAGAAAGGAATGCCGGCGGCCAGATCGGCCCAGGCGAGCGGCAGGGTTTCTTCAAGGCCAAAGCGGTTCTTGGCCAGGAAAGCTGGGCGTTCGATTGTGTGCAGCAGGCGGTCACCGCCGCTCACGCCGCGGACGACCTTCTTGTTGAAACCAACATCTGATTTCAACGTGCTGATGCGATAGTTTGCGAACAGCACGGCATCAACGTGTTCTTGCACCAGGGCCGAGGCGCTGCGATGCAGTTTTGGCTGGTAGCGGTCGTAGGGCTCGGTTTCCGGACTATCAAAGCGCCGGATTTCCGCGTGCGCGATCAGCACAACGCCCATGCTGCATTCGTCGCGGAGCGTATTCACCGCATCCAGAAAGGTGCGCCAGGTATCCAGTGCGGCCTGATAGCCCTTGCCATAGCCGAAGGCTTCGATGTCGCGCTGATTATGCTGCTGCGCCGTGTGCTGCCAGATCAGCGGTTCCAGCCAATCAAGGCTATCGATGACAAGCGTTTGGAATTCATGCGCTTCGGAGTAGAGGCTACCCAGCGCTTCCATGACAGCGTCAAAGTTGCGCAGCAGCCCAAAGGTCGCGGCATCAATCCGCCCGAGGCCGTCCTCGGTTTGCAGAAAGATCGGGCTTGGCGCATCGGCCGCGAGCTTGGTTTTGCCAACGCCGGCAACGCCATAGATCAAAAACCGTGGGGGACGCGTGTCCCCACCACGACGCAGGGATGCGAGAGAGATCGCCATTACGCGGCCTCCTTCTTTGCGCTGCGCGTCTTGGCCTTGATGACGTCGATCTTGAGATCGCCGCCTGCACGGACCACCGCCTCGGCAAATGTCTCGATGGTGGGCTCAAAGGCGGCCACTTCCTTGGCGCGGGCGATCGCATCCCCTTCAAGGGGGATGATCACCTCGATGCGAAGCTGATGGTTCATCACGTTGCCTCCTTCGCTTTGAGGGCGTGGGAGGGGCGACCCGTAGCCAGGGTGCGCGACTGCGCCAGTTGGGTACGTTTGCTCATGTATGTCTCGTTGGAATGGGTGATGTCCGGCTTTGGCTTGCATGATGACGGCCGGACGGGCGTCGTCATTTTCAAGGGGATAGGCGTCATGGCAGCACCAGCAGTTCCGCGATCCAGCAGAGCGCGATGAAACCGCCGGCGAAGACAGCGCCGATTGAGAGGTTGCGCAGGAGGTGGCCGATGCGACGCAACCGACGCATGGAACGGCGGGTCATGACTTCACCTGCGGTGCGGGCAGACCGCGACCAATCAATTCCAGCCAGACATGCAGGGGCACGACCACCAACGGTGCCGCGCGGTCGCGCCAGAGAAACAGCGCGTCATGCGTGCCGAGCCAGCGCTCCAGCGTCTTGAAGCCTTCGCCGTCACCGCGGGCTTTGACTTCAGCGATCAGCGGCGGCTCGGCCGCGCCGCGCGCATAGATGTCGATGTCCGCGCCATTGCCGCGATAGTGCGTGGCACCGGATAGCGGGACACGCTCGGCTGCGATGCCGCTTTGCTTGTGGATCTCCACCAGCGCGCGTTCACGCCGCAGGCCCTTGTCGCGAGAGGCTTTACCCATGGCTTGGCCCCCCTCTGCCTAAACTGGCATTCGATTTCCCCGCAGCGGGAAGTCGTTCGGAGAGGCGGCTCGTGGCAGCGTGGGTATCTGGCTGAGCATCAATGCCATGCCGCTTGCCTTCAGGGGCAGGCTGATCGCCCGGTGCGAAGCGCGTCTGCGCTGCTTCGAAGCGTTCAATATCAGTGATGCGATAAAGGACACGCCCACCGAGTTTCAGAAACGCCGGCCCCTGGTTCAGATATCGCCAACGCTCAAGGGTACGGACGCTTAGACTCCAGCGGCGTGCGAGATCGGCCTGATGCAGGTGCCTGATGGGTATCGGGGCTTTACCCATGGCGGGCGCGCCCCCGGCGGATGGAGCCGAGGTCGGTGAGCAGGCGCTCATCCACTGGCTTGCCGGTGACGCGGGCAGCCTTGGCGACATCGGCCCAGTATCGGGCGGGGATGCCTCTGCGGCGCCAAGCGCGCACCGTGACGGCCTCGACATCAAGGACAGCGGCGAGTTCGGTGGCGCTTTGCCATAGGTTGATGACCTCCGCGAAATCGCGGGGTGCTAGGGTTGCGCGAGGGCGCATTGGGGGGTGACGCATTGCTTTCTCGGGGGGCGAGATGTGTTTGGGGTGCGTCAGAAATACATAAAGTAGCGCGACTAACACAAGACTTGTTGTATATTTTTCTTTCTGCTACATACTGGCGCATCAAACGCTACAAGATGCAACGCAATGGACACCATCGCACAACGCCTGCGCCGCTTTCGTGAAGCCAAAGGCATTGATTCCGGGGCAGAATTGGCCCGCCTCGCCGGCGTGCCGGAGGCCACTTACCGCGCTTATGAAAGCGGTCGGCGCCCGCTGACCGCCCGCGCCGCGCGCGAGCTTGCCATGCCGTTGGGCATATCCTGGCAGCTGCTTTTGTTTGGCAAAGAGCCGACCGAAGGCGGCATCGCGATCAATACGCCGGAAGAGGCTGCCGCGTTGCTGGGTCAGCGCGTCAGCCGCAAACCCGCTGCGCCACGCGTCCAGTCCTATTCCGGCTCGACTGAGGTCGAACTCGTCACCATGGCCGGGGATAATTATGCGCTATTGCCGGTCTATGATGCTACTGCCTCGGCAGGGCCTGGCTTGGAAGTTGACCGCGCCCAAGTGATCTACCGCATTGCCTTCCGCGAGGAGTGGATCCGGAGCGTTTCCCGCGCCCCGTTGGAGCAGTTGGGTGTCATCACCGTGGATGGCGATTCGATGGAACCGACGCTGCGCACCGGCGATACAGTGCTCGTGGACTTCGGGCAGAACCAACCGGGCGACAAGGATGGCATTTACGTCATCCGCACCGGCAACGGACTGCAGGTTAAGCGCTTGCAGGTGGAGCTTGGGCGGGCGGCGCGACTGACCGTGCTGTCGGACAACCCGGCCTACCAGCCACAGCGCAATCTGAGCGCCGAAGATATCCAGGTGATTGGCCGCGTGATCTGGCTTGGGCGGCAGGTTGGGTCTTGATCTTTTTGTAGCTTAAAATGTAACGCTACAAACTAGCACTCCCCAAGCGCGTTCGTGATGCGTATTGTCGCGCTATGCAGCGTGACAATTCCACCACCAATCCTCACCTCCCGCCGCACCTCCGCGAGGTCTGCGACATCCTCGCCCGCGGGCTGGTGCGGCTCCGCAGCCGCGGTATGCCGGCAGAAGATACGGAAACCGCCAAGCCCGGAGACATTCGACTACACTTCCAGGCCCCCCAGCGCCGTTATGCGAACCCCAAGAGAAAGGGAACCGCATGAAACGAACCGCACCAGCCGGGTCAGGCCCACCGCCGCTCATCATCCCCGCCATCCCAAAGCAGGACGTGCCAGCCCGGCTTGCCGCGCTGCCCGGCGCCGATATCCGCGATCTGAAGCAGCAATGGCGCAGCCTCTTTGGCGCCGAACCGCCACCTTATAACCGCCGCTTTCTGGAAAGCCGTCTAGCTTACCGCATTCAGGAACTGGCCTATGGCGGGTTGAAGCCAGAAACCATCGCGCGCCTGGAAGCGCTGGGCGAGCAGATTGATGGCGGCAATATCACGCTCCGCCGCATCCGGCAGGATCAACGCCCGATCGTCGGCACAAGGCTGCTGCGCGAGTATCAGGGCGTCGAGCATGTCGTGACCGTCATGCGTGATAGTTTCGAATATCAGGGCCGCCCCTATCAATCACTCTCCGCCATCGCGCGCGCCATCACCGGCACGCGCTGGAATGGCTGGATGTTCTTTGGCCTGCGAAAGGCCAGCGCATGACCCGCCGCGATACCGCAAGCCCCGCGTCACTCCGCAAGCGCCGCTGCGCTGTCTATACGCGCAAATCCACCGATGAGGGCTTGGAGAAGGAATTCAATTCCCTCGACGCGCAGCGCGTATCCTGCGAGGCCTATATCGCCAGCCAGCGTTCCGAAGGCTGGGTGCTGGTGCATGACCGCTAT
>JADCES010000101.1 GCA_020250005.1 Roseomonas sp. | reverse complement strand
GAAGGCAAGCATTCCAAGGCGCCGATTTCGGAAGCCTTCTTCCAATGGAAGAACGCGAAGGTGGCGTTGTTCGCGCTGCTCGGCCTGGTCGCGGGTCAGGCGGTGGTTTGGTATACGGGTCAATTCTATGCGCTGTTCTTCCTGGGCCAGGTGCTCAAGGTGGATAGCTTCACCACGAATATGCTCGTTGCCTGGTCGCTGGTGCTGGGTTCTGGCGGCTTCGTGTTGTTCGGCTGGCTGTCTGACAGGATTGGCCGCAAGCCGATCATCCTGGGCGGCTGCCTGATCGCGGCGCTGACCTATTTCCCGCTGTTCAAGCTGCTGAGCGCGGAAGCCAATCCTGATCTGCATAAGGCGCACCAGACTATTGCGGTGCGGGTAGTGACCGATACGGCGGCTTGTTCCTTCCAGTTCAACCCAACCGGCACGGCGCGCTTCACCGCGCCTTGCGACATTGCGAAGGCGGCACTGGCGCGCGCTTCGGTGAATTACTCGGTTGAGGCTGCCCCGGCCGGCACGGTTGCCACTGTGCATATCCAGGGCCAGCAGCCGATCATGGCCAATACCCCGACCTTCGCGCGGGATTTGGCGGCGGCGCTGACGGCGGCGGGCTATCCGGCGGCGTCCAACCCTTCGGTCGTGAAAATGTCCTCGCCTTTCGACATTTTCCGGGAACAGCCGGCGGTGTTGATTGGGGTGCTCACGCTGCTCGTGATCTATGTCACCATGGTCTATGGGCCGATCGCGGCGGCGCTGGTGGAGCTATTCCCGACGCGCATCCGCTATACCTCCATGTCGCTGCCCTATCACATCGGCAATGGCTGGTTCGGCGGGCTGCTGCCGGCCACCAGCTTCGCCATGATCGCGCAGACGGGGGATGTCTATTACGGGCTTTGGTACCCGATCGTGATCGCCTTGATGACGGTGGTCATCGGCACCTTCTTCGTGCCGGAAACCAAGGACCGCGACATTTACGCGGAAGACGACAATTAGGCATTGGTCGGGGCGGCGCTGCCGCCCTGCCCTGCTGATGTGACGAAAGCGGCGCTGGGATATGGCGCCGCTTTTTTTCATGCCTTGGCTGGCCCGTTTTGGCATAGACTAAGGCATGCCAGCGCCCCCAACCGGCCACGCCCCCATCGCCGTCCTGACCGGCCCGGCAAGTGCTGCCATGGGTGCGGCACCACCCGCGCTACCGGCCGAAACCCCCTTGGGCCAAGCCATCTCCGCCATGGTTACCGCGCGGGCTTCCGCCATCCTGGCGCAGGATGACGCCGGCTGCGCCATTGGCATTCTGACCGAACAGGATATCGCCCGCCGCGTAATCTTCCGCCTTGGGCCGGAAGCACCACTCGCCGCCGCCATGACCGCGCCGCTGATCGCCTGCGCCCCGGATGAGGGCCTTTGGCGCGCCATTGCCCTGCTTCGCCAGCATGGGCTCCGGCATTTGCCGGTGCTGGATGCGGCGGGGCGCTGCCTTGGCATGCTGCATCGGGCCGAGGCCCTCGCGGCTGTCTCCGGCGCGCTGCTGACGCATCTTGAGGCGCTGTCGGGCGATGTCGCCGCCATTAAAGCCGCCCAGGCCGGTATTGCGCGCGCGCTGCTCTCGGAAGGGCTGAGCGCAGAGGCCGTGGTGCGCCTGGTGAATGGCATCAACCTTGATCTGCATCGGCGCATTCTGGCGGAAACCCTCGCCGATCACGGCGCGGCGCCGGTGCCCTTCACGCTGCTGGTCATGGGCAGCCTGGGGCGGGGCGAAAGCCTGCTGACGCCTGATCAGGATAATGGCCTGATGCTGCAGGATTACCCGGATCAGGACCACGGGACCGTGGATGCCTGGTTCCGCCCCTTTACTGAGGATTTCAACCAGCGCCTGGATCAGGCGGGGTTTCCGCTATGTCCCGGTGGGATCATGGCGCGCAATCCGCTGTGGCGGAAAACCGCGCGGCAATGGCGCGATCAGATGGGCATCTGGTCCAATCGCCGCACCGGTGCGGCCCTGCTGTTCGGCGATATCGTGTTTGATTTCCGCCCGGCGCAGGGGGATGGGGCTGCGGCGGCGGCGCTCCGCCAACACCTGGCCGCGCTATTGGCGTCCCGCCCGGCCTGGCTGGCGGCCATGGCCGCGCAGAATAGCAGCCTGCAGGTGGGGCTCACGCTTTTTGGCGGCTTTGCCGATGATGAGCCCGGCCCCGGCAGCCGAACGGATTTGAAGCTGCATGGGCTGATGCCGCTGGTCGCCGCAACTCGGCTTTTGGCTTTGCGTGATGGTATTACCGAAACGGGGACATCTCAGCGCATTGCGGCTTTGGCCGCGCGGGGCAGCATCGCAGCGCGGGAAGCGGGCGACTTGCAAGCCGCCTTTGCCCTGCTGCTGGATGTTGTCTTGCGCCAGCAATTGGCCGATCACGCCGCCGGCCGCCGCCCCGGCAATCTGGTGGATACGGCGGCCATGCCCAAGGAAGCGCGGCAGGCATTGCGGGAAGCTTTGAAGGCGGTGCGGAGTTTCTCCCGCTCCAGCTTTGCGGGCTTTACGGGCGAGGTCTGGTAAGCGGCCCGCTTAGAAATGCTCTGCCGTCGCGGCCATGGCGGCGGTCATGCGGCTGCGCCGGGCCAATTCGGCCAGATCATCCACGCCGCGCGCCGCGGCCCGCGCGATCAGGCTGACCCAAAGCGCGGCTGTCGCTTCCGCATCGCCAAGCGCCTGGTGCCGCCCGGCAATCACAATCCCTGCCCGGCCGCAGAGCCCATCGAGCGAATGATCCGCTTCCTCAGGATCCAGCCAGCGAGAGGTCGCGACACTGCACAGGAAGGGATTGCCGATGGCGGGCGCGCCGCGAAATTCCTCAGCGAAAATAAGGGCTCGGTCGAAGGCAGCATTATGCGCGACCAGCACATCATCGCCGATGAATGCCTGAAAGCGCTTGAGGGCTTCGGCGGCGGATGGCGCATCGGCCACCATGGCGTCGGTAATGCCGTGATAGCGGATGGACCCGGGCGGGATGCTGCGGGCGGGATTGACCAGCGTCGTGAAGCTCTCACGCGCTTCGCCATCGCGCAGCCGGACGGCGCCGATGGAAATCACGCAATCGCCGCCGCTGACATCAAGCCCGGTCGATTCCAGGTCAAACACCACATAGCGCTGGGCAATCAGCGGGCCGGCGGGAAGGGCCGCGTGGAAATGCGCCCGGGCGCGGAGGAATTCGCGCAAGCCAGGCTTCAGCCCATTGCCGAGTGCGCCCAGGGCGCGGCGGAGGAGGCCGCTCATGTGCGGGCGTGCTGGCTTGGGGTGGGGCGTGGCAGGGGCATGGACTCAGCCTCGCATGATTTGGCGGCAGGTTTCCAGAAATCTCGGCGGGTGGCTTGCGCCAGCGCAAAACCAGGCGCCGCGCCGCGCGATTATGGGAGCGGGGCTTGCGCTGCGCCCCGCCAAGGCGGCACGCTAAGCCCAGTTCGGCGCTGTCGCAAAAGGGGGAAACCATGTCCGAGGCTTCGCAATATGACGCGACCCATGCGCGCTGGAAGCGCGACCCGGAAGCCTATTGGGCGGAAGCCGCGCGGGGCATTGATTGGGACCGCGCGCCACAGCGGATTTTCGATGCCTCGATGGGCGTCTATGGCCGCTGGTTTCCCGATGCGGCCTTGAATACCTGCCATAATGCCGTGGATCGCCATGTCGCTGCCGGGCGTGGGCAGCAGGATGGGATCATCTATGACAGCCCGATGACCGGGCAAATTCAGCGCATCACCTATGCCGAATTGCAAAACCGCGTGGCAAAGCTGGCCGGCGCCCTCGCCGCGCGCGGCATTACCAAGGGCGACCGCGTGGTAATCTATATGCCCATGGTGCCGGAAGCGGCGATTGCCATGCTGGCCACCGCGCGGCTTGGCGCTGTGCATTCCGTGGTGTTCGGCGGTTTTGCCGCCGCCGAATTGGCTTCCCGCATTGCGGATGCCAAGCCCAAGGCGATCATCAGCGCATCCTGCGGCCTGGAACCTGGGCGCGTCGTGAAATACAAGCCGCTATTGGATGAGGCGATTGCGCTTTCCCCGCATAAGCCATCATCCGTGCTGATCTTGCAACGCCCGCAAGCGCCTTGCGATCTGACGCCGGGGCGTGATGAGGATTTGCTGGTGGCCGAAGCCGCCGCCGCGCCGCATCCTTGCGTTTCCGTTGCCGCCACTGATCCGCTTTATATCCTGTATACCTCAGGCACCACGGGCCAGCCCAAGGGGATTTTGCGCGACAATGGCGGGCATGCGGTGGCGCTGCATCATTCCATGGAATTGGTTTATGGGATGAAGCCCGGCGATGTGTATTGGGCGGCTTCCGATGTCGGCTGGGTGGTCGGGCATTCCTACATTGTCTACGCGCCGCTGCTGGCCGGCTGCACCACGGTGCTGTTTGAAGGCAAGCCGGTTGGCACGCCTGATCCCGGCACCTTCTGGCGCGTATGCGCGGATCATGGTGTGA
Organism: Roseomonas sp.; assembly: GCA_020250005.1. Taxonomy (GTDB): domain Bacteria; phylum Pseudomonadota; class Alphaproteobacteria; order Acetobacterales; family Acetobacteraceae; genus Neoroseomonas. Next base: position 55,649 of record JADCES010000101.1, on the reverse strand, counting down.
AGCTGCTGTTCACCGCCCCCACCGCCATTCGTGCCATCAAGAAGGAAGACCCGGAAGGCGTGTTCCTGAAGAAATACGATCTGTCGAAGCTGGAGGCGCTTTATCTGGCGGGCGAGCGCTGTGACCCCGACACCATCATTTGGTCAGAACGGCTGTTGCAAAAACCCGTGGTGGATCACTGGTGGCAGACGGAAACCGGCTGGACCATCACCGGCAATTTCCGGGGCTTGGGGCTTTTCCCGACCCGCGCCGGTTCCGGCGGCAAGCCCGCACCTGGCTATGATGTGGTGGTGCTGGATGAGGCCGGGCAGCCCGTGCCGCGCGGGCAGATCGGCAGCCTTGCGATGAAGCTGCCCTTGCCGCCTTCAGCGCTGCCCACGCTCTACAATGCCGATGAGCGCTTCAAGGAAGCCTATCTGTCGCATTTTGCCGGCCATTACAGCACCGCCGATGCCGGGATGATTGACGCGGAAGGCTATGTTTCGGTGATGAGCCGAACCGATGATATTATCAATGTCGCGGGGCACCGGCTTTCGACGGGCGCAATGGAAGAAGTGCTGGCCGCACATCCCGATATCGCCGAATGCGCCGTGGTTGGCGTGCGCGATACGCTGAAGGGGCAAGTGCCGCTCGGGCTGGTGGTGGTGAAATCTGGCGTGAACAAGCCAGAAGATGCGCTGGCGCGCGAATTGGTGGGGCTGGTGCGCGAGAAGATCGGCCCTGTTGCTGCCTTCAAGGATGCGAAGGTGGTGGCACGGCTGCCCAAAACCCGCAGCGGGAAGATCCTGCGCGCCACCATGCGCAAGATCGCCGATGCCGAGCCCTATACCGTACCGCCCACCATTGATGATCCGGCGATCTTGGATGAGATCACGGTCGTGCTGAAAGGCGCGATGAGGTAAGCATTTTCAAGCCAAGTGGAATCACTTGGCGATTCGGAAAATGCGATCGAACAAAGCGTGTTCAGTCCTCAATCCCATCGCGGTTTTCAATACTCATGAAGGTCGCGGTCAGGAAGGCGATCAGCCTTTCCTGATCGGCGTTCACCGCAAAGATTTCTGTCTGCACCAAACTAAGCGTTCGCCCGGCCTTCAGCACCTTGCCGCGCGCGATGATGTGATCACCGACAGCCGGCGCCAGGAAATTGATTTTCATTTCGGTGGTCAACACACCGCGATTGGCGGGCATGAGACTGAGCGCGGCATAGCCCGCGGCACTATCGGCAATAGCCGTGAGCGCACCGCCATGCACAAAGCCATGCTGTTGCGAAAGCTCCGGCTTGGGCCTCAACGAGATTTCCACCTGACCGGGCGCGATGCGCGTCATCTCCGCGCCAAACAGCCGCATCAGCCCTTGCTTGGCGAAGCTGGTGCGGAGGCGATTTTCCACCATGCTGATGGCGCCTATTCGACCTCAAGATTGGCGTAGATATTCTGGATGTCATCGTGATCATCCAGAATATCAAGCAGCTTCACCACATCCTTGGCGCGTTCCTCATCCAGCTTGATGTCATTGGTGGACCACCATTCAAGCCTGGCCGCTTCCGCCGTGCCGAAGCGCACTTCCAAAGCATCACGCACCGCGGCGAAGTCTTCCACGCTGGTGGAGATCTCATGCCCGTCTTCGGTGCTTTCCACATCCTCGGCGCCGGCTTCAATCGCGGCTTCCAGCATGGCATCGGCTGAGGCGATTTCGGGCTTGTAGCGCAGCACGCCCTTCCTTTCGAATTGGAAGGCTACCGAATTTGTCTCCCCGAGCGCGCCGCCATTCTTGGCGAACATGGACCGCAAATCACCACCGGTGCGGTTACGGTTATCCGTCAGCGCCTCGGCGATGATCGCGATGCCATGCGGGCCATAGCCTTCATAGCGCACTTCCTCATAATCTTCGCCCTGACCGGCGGTGGAAGCGCGCTTGATGGCACGGTCAATCGTATCGCGCGTCATATTCGCGGTCAGCGCGGCCTTGACGGCAGCACGCAACCGGGGATTGGCGGCAGGGTCGGGGAGGCCAATCTTGGCAGAGACGGTGATTTCGCGAATAAGCTTGCCAAAGGCCTGCGCCTTTTTCGCACCCTGGGCAGCCTTACGGTGCATGACGTTTTTCGCGTGGGAATGACCGGCCATTGCCGCAACTCTCATTCAGGTAAGGGGGAAACTTGCGCGGCTTATATCCGTCCAGCAGGGGGGCGCCAAGCTGTTCAACGCAGCGGCATAACCGGCTCCAACCCACCGCCAATGCGCAAGGGCGCAACCCGGCGCGCAAGACCGGTTGCGTCATCGGTTTCAACAAACAGCCCGCAAATCGTCGCTTCCGCTTCCGCTGGTGCGAGGCGTTCCGCCGGTACCTTGCGCCAGAAGCGGATGGAAGCGCCGGCCTTTTGCATGCCGATCACGCTATCATAATCGCCGCACATGCCGGCATCGGTCTGAAACGCCGTGCCACCGGGCAGGATGCGATGATCAGCAGTCGGAACATGGGTATGGGTGCCGATCACTAGGCTCACGCGGCCATCGAAGCTATGGCCCATGGCCTGTTTTTCCGATGAAGCTTCGGCATGGAAATCGATGATGATGGCCTGCACCGTGCCCTGCGGGCCAAGGCTGTGCTGCGCCAATTCCGCCTGAATGGCGCGGAAGGGATCATCCAAAGGTTCCATGAACAAGCGCCCCATGGCCTGCAATACTAAAGCCCGCCGGCCATCGGCCAGTACCGCCACCACCGCGCCCTTGCCGGGCGTGCCGGGCGGGTAATTCAGCGGGCGGATCAGTCGGGGTTCGCCTTCGATATAGGGGATGATTTCCTTGCGATCCCAGGCGTGATTGCCAAGCGTCAGCACATCCGCGCCCGCGATGAACAGCGCACGCGCCATCTCGGGCGCCAAGCCAAACCCGTGGGAGGCGTTTTCCGCATTCACCACCACAAGATCGAGCCGGAGTTTTTCGCGCAGCCCAGGCAGCGCGGTTATTACCGCATCACGCCCGGCGCGGCCGACAATATCGCCAAGGAAAAGCAGCCTCACACAGGGTCTCCACAAACAATGACACCCGCTTCGGTGGCGATCAGGGGCAGGCGGAAATCCTGCGGCCCCGCCGGCACTTCGGGCATTTCCTGCCCCGCATAGGCTATGCCGATGGCTTTTGCACCCGGCAGCGCGGCGAGCGTCCGGTCATAATACCCCCCGCCATAGCCGAGCCTTCGCCCGGCGCGGTCAAAGGCCAAAAGCGGCACGAGCAGCACATCAGGGCGTAGTTCATCCCCGGCAACAGGTTCCGAGGTGCCCATCGGGCCAGGGCGCAGCGCCACACCGGGCGTCCAGGCGCGAAAGGCCAGCGGCTGGCCGCGCAGCGGCGTGACCGGCAGGGCCAAGCGATGACCGCGTGCGGCCAAGGCCAACATCAGGGGGCGCGGGTCCATCTCATCGCCCATGGGCCAATAGCCGGCGATGATGGCGCCCGGCGGTGGGGCGAAGCCGGCCAGCATGGCTTCCGCCAGCCGCGCCGGCGCTGCGGCATTGGTAAGCCCGGCCCGCCTGGCGCGCGCCAGCTTGCGCGCCGCTGCCTTCGCTGCCTGCAAATCAATATCCGATGCAGCGGCTGGGGCCTCGGTCACGCGGGGTTCCTGCTGGTGAAAGGAGTGCGGAGCCACCATGGCCGCTGGCCTATCATCCTCCCAAGGCCTGCGTCAGCAGGTGGGCGCCAGATACCCGAACCACGGCCCGGACAGAGCCAGCTCCCGGAGGATGTGCATTGGCCCCGGGGATGAATTGCCTGGCGCACCTGGCAGCCCCGCAGAGACTAGTTAGGCTTCCTCAAGCCGCGCGGCAATGGCCTCAAGCTTTTCCGCGAGCCGCATCAGCCCATCGGCAAGTTCCGGGTCAGCCACGGGCCCTTCGGCAGCAACGGCGCCGCCGGCCTTCAGCGCATCATTTTCAGCCTTCAGGTCCATCGCCTCATCGGCCAATTGCAGGGCAGCCAGCAACAGCATGCGGGTTTCGCCGAATTGGATGCCCATGGCCTTGAGCGCGGAGATGCGCTTATCCACCTCGGCTGCCATATTCGTCAGGTGCTTTTCCTGGCCATCCTGGCAGGCCACCGGATGGGCATAGCCGCCGACACGGACGGTGACCTGCGCCATCAGCCCTGATCCTCAAGGCTGCGTAGCTTGGCAATGGTGGCATCGAGCCGAGTGGCGAGCGCAGCCACGGCCGCTTTCGGCACCATATCGCCTTCACTGGGCGGGCTGGCAGCGCGGCGGGCTTCCACGGCGCGGCTCAAGCGATCCAAGGCTGCTTCCAGCCGGACCATCGCCGCCCCCATTGTGTCAGCTTGCTGCTCGCTCATGCTTTTCCAGATGCCTTGGCGCCAGAGGCCCTTGCGGCTAAGTGATAGGCGAAATGCTTGGCATGCAAAGGCCTCTGGGTCAATGGTAAAGGCGTTTCTGAAGCAGCCGGCGGTGGTGGTGCATGGGCGCGGACACGCCGCATGGGCATTGCGGGTTGCGGATGGGCGGCCGGTGCTGCTGGTCTCGGCGCCCGGGGCCGCGCTCAATGCCGGGCCGGGGTGGTTCAAGGCAGTGCTGGACCAAGCGGCGGCCGAGCATCCCGGCGCGCCCTTCACCGCCGCACTGGATTGCGCCGCCGCCCCTGGGGCCGCGCTGGCCGCCTTGCGCGCTGGCTTCAAGCTGGTGATTTTCGATCTGGGGCACCCATCAGCGGCCAGCGTGCTGGGGGCTGCCGCCGAAGCTGGGGCGGAGGTTCTGGGCACCAGACCGGAAGCGCTGGATCTGGGCGCGCTTGATCCGCGCCGGCGGGATGATCAGCGGCGTCTGGCGGCGCTTTTCGCCACAGTACCGCCACAGGATAAGCCGACATAGCGCACCCGTGACAGGCAATGCCGGCTGCGCTATCGCCGCACCCGCCCTTAGAGCAATGAAAAGGAACCCAAGATGAAGCTGACGCGCCGCGTGAAGGAAATCCTCTCCTGGTATGAAAGCGACACACCCGGCACCAAGGCGAATCTCGCCCGCATCCTGATGGAAGGGAAGCTGGGCGGCACGGGGCGCATGGTGATCCTGCCGGTGGATCAGGGTTTTGAACACGGCCCGGCGCGGTCCTTCGCACCGAATCCCGCAGCTTACGATCCGCATTATCATTTCGAATTGGCGATTGAAGCGGGCCTGAATGCCTATGCCGCGCCGCTTGGCATGATTGAAGCGGGTGCGGCGACTTTCGCGGGTGCCATCCCGACCATCCTCAAGGTCAATTCATCCAATAGCCTTTCCACCACCAAGGATCAGGCCGTGACCGGCAGTGTTGCCGATGCGCTCCGCCTTGGGTGTTCGGCGATTGGCTTCACCATCTATCCTTCGTCCGAATACCAGTTTGAGATGATGGAAGAACTCCGCGAATTGGCGGAAGAAGCCAAGGCCGCCGGGCTTGCCGTGGTTGTGTGGTCCTATCCGCGCGGGCCGATGCTGGACAAGAATGGCGAAACCGCCTTCGACATTTGCGCCTATGCCGCCCATATGGCCGCGCTGATGGGCGCGCATATCATCAAGGTGAAGCCGCCCACGGATGTGCTGAGCCTGGATGCGGCGAAGAAGGTCTATATCGAGCGTAAGATTGACGGCAGCGATCTGGCCAAGCGCATCAGCCATGTGGTGCAGGCCTGCTTCAATGGTCGGCGCCTGGTGGTGTTCTCGGGCGGTGAGGCGAAGGGCACGGATGCGTTGCTGGCTGAAGCGCGCGCCATTCATGCTGGCGGCGGCAATGGCTCCATCGTTGGTCGCAACGCCTTCCAGCGCCCGAAGGATGAGGCGCTGAAGCTGCTCGGCCAGATGATCGAGGTCTATAAGGGCAAGGCCTGAGGCCTTCCCGCCGGGCGGTGCGCGCCGCCCGGCTTGACCCGCAAGGCGATGCGGGCGGAAATGGCCGCGTGACATGGCGGCTTTTACGATGAATGAAGATTTGAACGCTACCGGGTTGGATTTCACCCTGCCCGTGGCAAATCGCGGTTATCGCTGGTGGTATCTGGATGCGCTTTCCGATGATGGCGCGCATGGCATTACCATCATCGCCTTTCTGGGCACGGTATTCTCCCCCTGGTATGCCTTTGCGCGGCGCGGTGGCGGCGGCGATCCGCTGAACCATTGCTGCATGCATGTGGCGCTTTACGGCAAGCCAGCGCGCTGGGCGATGACGGATCGCCCGCGGGGCGCCCTCAGGCGCGGGGCGGATTTTCTGCAAATCGGGCCGAGTGCCATGCGCTGGGATGGCAATAAGCTGGTGGTTGATCTTGCCGAGGTAACCGCCCCTGTTCCTGGCAAGTTGCGCGGGCGTGTGACGCTTTATCCCGAAGCGCTGTCGCATCGGGCGTTCCGCTTGGATGGCGCGGGGCGGCATCATTGGCAGCCAATCGCGCCGCGTTCGCGCGTGGAAGTTGCTTTCGACAATCCTGCGCTGCGCTGGTCCGGCTTTTCGTATTTTGACACCAATACAGGTATCGCACCGCTGGAAGAGGATTTCCTGTTCTGGGATTGGTGCCGCGCGCCGATGCCGGAAGCGACTGCGATTTTGTATAATGCCTTGCGGCGCGATGGAACAGCGCAATCCCTGGCGCTGCATGTGAACCGCGCGGGGGAAGTTGCCGATATGCCTATCCCCGCGCCAGCCATGATGCCGCCCGGGCTTTGGCGTGTGGCGCGCCCGACACGGTCTGAGGATGGCAAGGCAGAGCTGGTGCGCGCGCTGGTGGATGCCCCCTTTTATACGCGCTCCGAAATTCGCACGCGGCTACTGGGGCAGAATGCCATTGCGGTGCATGAAAGCCTGGCCTTGAACCGTTTTGATAATCTGGCGGTGCAGGCGTTGATGCTGCCCTTCAGGGTGCCCCGCGCTCGCAGCTAGAGTGTTTGTTTGATCGCATTTTCCGAGCCGCCAAGTGAAGACACTTGGCTTGAAAATGCTTGTTTGATCGCATTTTCCGAGCCGCCAAGTGAAGACACTTGGCTTGAAAATGCTCTAATCATACCAACCAACATCAAGCGTTGCGACCTCACCAAAGGTCGCACCGCGCGCCATGGCCGTGCGGATGATGGGCCATGAAGTCGCAGTCATGGTGAGGAACGGCATGGGGTCCCGCCTGTCCCAGCTGACATCGCGTGTCGAGAAAAGTTGGCGCACATTCTCGCGAAACGGGCCACGCCGGAATAGCGACATCTGTGTTTCTGTCAACGCCGAATAGAATTGCTGCAAGCGTGCCTCAGGCCGGTAGCGCGGGATGAAACCCGGTTCCAGTACGGCGCGCGCGATATCGGCGCGTTGCCAGAAATGCAGGCCGCTTGTCGTACGCGGATTGCATTCAATGCCCCAGGGCTGGCCGGTTTCATCCACCATGATGTCGAAGGCGATAAAGCCGGTCCAATTTGCCGCGGCGATGAAGCGCGTGATCCAATCGGCAATCGCTGGATGTTCCACCCGTTCAAACGCCACCGCGACCGAGCCTGATTTCTGCGCCGCGCGATAGATGACGGTGGAGGCGACGCGACCATCATGCGCGATGGAGCAGGAACTATATTCCGCGCCGATCACGCAGCGCTGCACAATGGCGGGAATGGTGGGCTCCGGCGCGGGTAGGGCAGCGCCAGCAGGCAGAAGCCGCACGCCGCGACCGGAACAGGAATGCACTGGCTTGATCACCACCGGGCCAGATTGCGCCAAAGCCTCGGCCGCCGGATCGCCCAGCGCATAGGTTTCCGGCACCGCAAGGCCCCAAGCGGCGGCCTGCTGCGCGAAGCCATGCTTACTGTGCAGACGAAGCAGGATTTCAGGCGGCATGGTGAAAAGCCGCGTGGTGGTGGGAAGGCTTTCACGCAGGAAGGCGACATGCATGGTTTCTTCCGAAACCGGCAGGACAAGATCAATCTTCTCATCCGCGATGATGCGCCTCAGGTCAGCCAAATAGGCCTGCTTGTCTTCCGCCGGTGCCGTCACGCGATGGCTTTGCGCCACGGCGCGGGAAGCGCCCGCCAGATGGCGCTTGAAAGGCTCCGCCACCACCACACGCCAACCAAGATCGGCAAAGCCGCGCGCCACATCCAGCGCCTTGGGCAGGCGGCCAAGGGTCAGCAGCAGATTGCCTGTCATGCAACGCGGGTGACGCGACACATCACCTGCCGCGCCGGGCGCGTGGTGAGCCGCGCGGCGGGGCGCACATCACCAGGCGCTTCGATGTGGAAATCAAATTGGCGAAACAGCCGCGCGATCAGCAGCACCGCTTCCACCTGCGCAAACGCCGCACCCGCACAAACCCGCGGGCCAATGCCAAAGGGGATATAGGCGCCAGCAGTCATTTCTGCTTCGCGTTCGGGCAGGAAGCGATCAGGGTCGAATAGATGCGGATCACGCCAATAGGCGTGATGCCGATGCAGCACCCAGGGTGCCACCATGATCAGCGCGCCCTTTTTCACCGGGTAATCGCCGATGCGTGTTGCCTCATTGGCCACGCGCGGCAGGAAAGTGATCGGCGGATAAAGCCGCAGCGTTTCACGAAACACATTGCGAATGAATGGAAGTTTACGCGTATGTTCGAACAGGATGGGGCCTGGACCGACAATTTCATCAACCTCGGCCCGCAACCGCGCGACCAAAGCGGGTTGCGTCGCGAGCAGATAGAAAACCCAGGTCAAGGCGCTGGCGCTGGTCTCATGCCCCGCCAGGAACAGCACGCCGAGCTGATCAATCAGCTCCTCCCGCGTGAAGGCTTTGCCTTCCACATCATGCGCGGCGATGATGGCGCTGGCGATATCATCAAAACTGCTGGCGCCATCACCCAGATGCGTATCGAGCAATTCGCCGAGGTAGCCGCGAATGAGGCGGCAGGCATTCAATACGCTTTCCTTTTGCGGAATACGCTTCCAGGCGCGATCAAAAATCATCCGGCGGATTTCCACCTGCGCCACGCTATGTTCGAATTCCGTGAAGGCATCAAAGACCTCATGCGCGACACGTGTTTCAAGACCGGTGGAAAACACGGTGCGGCAGATGATGTCCGCCGTCATGTGGCTCATCATCAGGTCGAGTGAAAAGCGCGTATCGCGCGCAGCATGATCGGTAAGTGTGGCTTCCGCCGCTGCCGCGCCGGCTTCCATGGCGGGAAAGGCACGGTTGACGCGCATCATCGTCAAGGCCGGGTCAATCATGGCCCTTTGGCGCCGCCAGGTAGCGCCGGAGGAGACAAAGATCGAATCGCCAATCAGCGGGTCCAGCGCATGCACCATCAGATCGCTTTTGGGCAGAATGCCCTTGGGATCTGTCAGCACTTCGCGCACCAGATCGGGGCGATTGACGATAATGGTGGACCGGCGCGAATAGCCAAGCGGGCCAATCGGCATGCGATAAGCCTCGGCCGGCAAAAGCGAGAGCAGATCGCCATCGCCCCTGATCATGCAGCGCATGAGTGCAATCAGCGCGGGCAGAGGTTCCGACCGCGGCGGGGCAAAGGCACGGAAGGCGGGCATGTGATTCATAGCGCCCTACCCGGCCTTACGCCCAGGCAAGGGCGGGCAAAGGGGCGAAGCGATCCTTGACCTGCCATGGCTGATTTCCATGCTTTACATTAGTATATGTCAAGTGCGATTGTCACTCTAAAGCCGGGGAGGCTCGGATGGTCCTTTTCCTGTTTCATGCGCTGGTCGCCGCCCATATCGTGACGGGCAGCATTGGCGCCATTGCTTTCTGGGTGCCCGTGATCGGACGGAAGGGCGGCGCCAATCACGCCCGCTGGGGCAAGGTCTTCACCTTCGCGCTGCTGATTACCGGCTGCCTGGCGATGATGATGAGTCTGCTGACCCTGGCAGCGCCCATTGAAACCCACCCGCATCTGGAAGGCCGCTTTGATGAGGCCTTCATCCGCGGCATTTTTGGCTGGATGATGTTGATGACCGGGCTGCTGACGGTGAACCTTGCCTGGTATGGCTGGCTTTCCATTCGCAACAAGCGCCGGCATGAATTGAATCGCACCAGAACCAATCTGTTTCTGCAATATGCGCTGATTCCCGCGTCCTTGAATTGCGCCTGGCAGGGTTGGATGATCGGCCAGCCGCTGATGATTGGCATTTGCATGGTAGGGCTGGCGACTGCGGCCACGAATCTCTGGTTTCTGATGGCACGCGAACCGGGGCCGGGTTCCTGGATCAAGGAACATATCAAGGCTTTGGTGGGCGCGGGTATCTCGGTCTACACCGCCTTCATGGCTTTCGGTTCTGTCAGGATTTTCCCTGAATTGGCGCTCAATCCCTTCATGTGGGCGGTGCCGCTGGTGGTGGGGGTTTCGCTGATCATCTGGCACCGCCGCGTTGTGGACCGGCAATTCGCCGGGCGCGGCAGACGTTTGAGTGCTGCAACCTAGCATGGCGGCCCCACGCGTTGTTGTGATTGGCGCCGGCATGGGCGGCTTGTCGGCCGCCGCTGACCTTGCGCGGCGTGGTGCGGTGGTGACGGTCTTGGAACGCGCCAGCGCCCCCGGTGGCAAGATGCGTGAGGTGCTGGTGGATGGCAGCCCGATTGATGGTGGCCCCACGGTCTTCACCATGCGCTGGATTTTTGAGGGGCTGTTTGCGGATGCCGGCGCTTCCCTGGAAGCCGCTTTGCCCTTGCAGAAAGCAGATATCCTGGCGCGGCATGCCTGGCGCGCCGGCGGCAGGCTAGATTTATTCGCAGATATCGCGCGTTCCGCCGATGCCATCGGCGAATTTGCCGGCGCGGCAGAGGCGCGCGGCTATCGCGCTTTTTGCGCACGCAGCGCAGATATCTTCCGCACACTCCGTGGTTCCTTCATTGCCGCCGAACGGCCATCTCCGCTTGATCTGGTCAAGCGCGTGGGCATTACGAATATAGCGGCGTTGATTCGTACCGCGCCGATGAAGACGCTGTGGGATGCCTTGGGTGAGCATTTTCGCGACCCGCGCTTGCGCCAGCTATTCGGGCGGTATGCAACCTATTGCGGATGCTCCCCCTGGTTGGCGCCGGCCACGCTGATGCTGGTCGCGCATGTGGAACAGGATGGCGTGTGGTTTGTGAAGGGCGGCATGCGGCGCGTGGCGGATGCGATCCAGCGTCTGGCCGAAGTAAAGGGCGCCAAGTTTCGCTTTGGCGCAGAGGTCGCGGAAATACTCACCCGCAACGGTAGGGTTTGCGGTGTGCGCTTGGCAAATGGTGAGGAAATCACCGCTGATGCGGTGGTGTTCAACGGCGATGTGGCCGCGCTGGCGCAAGGCCTATTGGGGCAGGCACCACGCAGCGCGGCAGAGGATACGCCGCGCGCCGCGCGTTCCCTTTCGGCCGTGACCTGGTGCGTGAAGGCGCCAACTTCTGGGTTTCCACTGGTGCATCACAATGTGTTCTTCGCCGAGGATTACGCGGCAGAATTCGACGCCATTTTCCGCCGGCGTGACATCACCGCGGCACCTACTGTCTATATCTGCGCACAGGATCGCGAAGCCGGGCCAGGACCGGCCGAGGGCACGCCGGAAAGGATGCTTGTTTTGATCAATGCGCCACCTGATGGTGACCGGCGCAGCTATTCTCCTGCAGAAATCGTGGAATTGGGTGAACGCGGCTTTGGCCTGCTCAAGGCGTGCGGGTTGGAGATTGCGCGTGATGCGGGCGCTGAGGTTGCCACAACGCCGGAGGGTTTCGCGCGGCTTTTCCCAGGCTCCGGTGGTGCGCTTTATGGCCGCGCGAGCCATGGCACAACCGGCACCTTCGCGCGCCCCGGTGCGATAACGCGCCTGCAAGGCTTGTATCTTGCAGGTGGTTCCGTGCATCCGGGCCCTGGCATTCCCATGGCGGCAATGTCTGGCCGTATCGCTGCGGCGCGGCTTTTGGAAGATTGGGCCGGCACGCGCGGTGCTATTCGAATTGGTGCGATGCGTGCTTAATTGAACGTGAGCGAAGCACCATGCGGCACAAGCTGATCGAGTACCTTGGCAGATGAAATCACGCCCGGCACGCCAGCGCCCGGATGTGTGCCGGCCCCCACCAGATAAAGCCCCTTCACTTCTTCACTGACGTTATGGGGGCGGAACCAGGCGCTTTGGAAAAGCTGCGGTTCCAGCGCAAAGGCAGCGCCATTCACCGACAGCAGCCGATCCTGAAAATCCTGCGGCGTGATCATGCGCGATGTGACGAGCGCCTCACCAAGCCCTGGCAGTACGGTTTCCTCAAGGCGCTTTTCGATCGCTTTACGATAGGGCTCTGCATGATTAGCCCAATCCACCTTGCTGCCCAAATGCGGCACCGGGGCTAGCACATAGAAGGAATCGCAGCCCGGCGGAGCCAGCGACGAATCCGTTGCTGTCGGGCGATGCAGATAAAGGCTGAAATCTTCCGCCAAGTGCTTCCGCGTGAAAATATCGTGCAGCAATTCCTGGTAGCGTGGGCCAAGCACCATGGTGTGATGATAGACATCATCATACCGGCGCTTGGTACCGAAGTACCAGACGAAAAGACTCATGGAATAGCGCGCGCGCGCGATCTTGCGATCCGTCCAGCGCCGACGCGGATAATCCTGCAAAAGCTTGCTGTAGGTCCAGGCAACATCGGCGTTGGAAACCACGATATCGGCTGCAAGCCTTTCACCATCGGCCAGTTCAACGCCTGTAGCGCGACGACCTTCGGTAGTGATGCGCTTCACCTCGGCGTTATAGCGAATGCTTCCGCCCAGCCTTGTGGCAAGATCAAGAATGCCCTGCACCAGCGCACCCATGCCGCCCATGGCGTAATGCACGCCATGCAGGCGTTCAAGATGCGCGATCAGGCAGTAATAGGCGGTGGTGGTCATGGGATTCCCACCAATCAGCAGCGGGTGGAAGCTGAAGGCAACGCGGAGCTTGTCGCTGGTGAAGTAATCACAAACGCGACTATAGACGGTGCGATACCCCTTCAGCCGGATCAAATCCGGCGCGGCACTGATCAGGCTTGCCAGGCTATGAAAGGGCTTATCGGCCAGTTCGGCGAAGGCCACCCGAAAAATACGCTCACTTTCCAGAATGAAACGTTCAAAGCCGGCGCTGTCCTGCGGTGCAATTCGCGCGACCTCAGCACGCGTGACATCAAGATCAGCGGAACAGCGCATCACTTCGCCATCATCAAAGCGGATCAGATAGAAAGGGTCCATCGCGCGCAGATCAATATCCTGCGCAAGCTTACGGCCGGCAAGTGACCAAAGCTCTTCCAGCAGATAGGGCGCGGTGATGATGGTTGGGCCGGCATCAAAAGTGAAACCATCCTGCCGGAAGACATAAGCGCGCCCGCCAGGCGCATCGAGCTTTTCAAGAATCGTTACACGCCAGCCGCGTGCCCCCAAACGCACCGCCGCGGCCAAACCACCAAAACCGGAACCGATCACAATCGCATGCGGGCGCCTATCTTCAACTGTGTTCATCATGCTTTTTTGGCCTTCATCTTATTCGGCATGAAACACCATTCTGCGGCGCTGGAAAAGGAAAACCTCCGCGCAAGGCGCGGAGGTTCCGAAGATAAGAAAATCATGGGCGGGTTCAGGCTACCCGCCCCAATCCATCATCGCGGCGCAGCATCAGCCGAACGCAGCGGGCCTTGATTGACCTGCTTCAATTCGGGGAAGTCACGCAGCATGGGTGCGCCATTCAGGGGGCGGTTGAGTCCCTGGTGACAGGTGGAACAATTCACCTTCAGCGGATCACCCAAGGCGCCAAGCCGTGGGCCATGCGGGCCTTCCGCAGGGCCATTGGGGTTCTGCGCCCAAAGCGGCTTCAGCGGTTCGATGTAGGACATGTTGATATCCCGCACCATACGGATGCCGTGCCAGGCAGTCGTCCGCGCCGGCGGGCTTTGCGCCCATTCCGCGAAGGAACGGCTGTTATGGCAATAGGTACAATTCACACCAAGCGCGCCGGACATATGCATCATCAGCGCATAAGTCCATTCCGTTGACATGGTGTTTTGACTATTCCGCCCCGGCAGCGACGTGGTGCTGATATTGCGGATTTCCTTATCGCCCAGGAGGAACGGCGTGAAGGGATCAGACGGCAGCGAGGAAAGCCCAACGGAAACCGCCGGATGATTCTGCCCGCGTGGCGCCTGCAAGCCAGCGCGACTATTCGGTTCCGTTGACCAAACCATGGCCGGCACAGGATTGCCACGATGGCAGGTATAGCAGGTGACGCCGGTCTGGCCGACATGCGTCGCCCATTCCGAATTGATCTTATGCGTCATCTGCAACATACGCCGCGCAACAACTTTGGTATAGACTTCGTCAGAGGCCATGTTCTCCACATTGTGGCAATAGGCGCAACCCTGATTGGGCGCGATCCATTCCGTCATGGCGAGCATGATGCGGTTGAACTGCGCCTCACTCAAATCACGCAGCACCTGCACATTTTCATAAACCTCATGCGCCCTTGGGCCCGTTGTATCCGCGGCTTCGGATGCTTCAGGTGCTTGATTGGCCGCAAGCAACGCGGGCAGGGTGCGTGGGTTTTCCACCTCACCCATCGAAAGGCCGCGGAAGCCGCCTTGCGTTGACAGCACTGGTGGGCGTTCGAAGGTGGTGACAAAGATCACCCCGCAAAGCAGCGCCACCACAAAGGCAGCGATGCTGAGTGAAAACCTGCTCATCGCGGCGCTCCTTGTACGATGGAGGGATCAACAGCGGGTGTCCAAGGCATGGTATAGGCCGGCGCAAAGTGCCGATCCACCGCCCAGAGATACCAATTATCCACGACTGTGCCGGTCAGCAGAATGCCTATCCCGCCCGTGACGGGGCAAAGAAAGGCAAACCACCAGGCCCAGCGGTGGATGCTTTCGAAAGTAGCGTTGAAGCCCATGGTCCAGCGCCAGAACAACCCACCACGTTCCGCTGCCGTGCCGCGATCCAAAGTCTGTTCGATTTCGCGTTCGCCGCCATAACGCCCAAGCGCCAGGATGGTTGCAGCATGCATCGCAAACAACAGGACCGAGCCATAGAGGAAGACGATCGAAAGCGCGTGGAAGGGATTATAGAACAGATTGCCGTAGCGGATCGAAAATGCCGCCGTCCAATCCAGATGCGGGAAGATGCCGAAGGGCACCGCTTCACTCCAGCTGCCCATGGCAAGCGGGCGGAAGAAGCCCAGCACCAGGTAAAGCCAGATGGCGCCAGCAAAGGCCCAAGCCACATGCGTGCCCATGCCAAGCGCACGTGCGCGACGATAGGTACGCACCCACCAGAGCAGCATGGAAAGCGTCAGGAAGAAGCCTGCCACGATCCACCAGCCGCCCTTGTTCAGCGGCGGAATGCGCAAGCCATATTCCGGCGGCGGAGGTTCCAGCGCCAGCCAGAAAAGCTGACGGATGAATTCGCTCAGGTTCCAATTCACCGAAGCCAGCATGGCAAGCCCGATGATCTCAAAGGCGATGAAGCCAAAGAGCAACGAGAGAATGCCAAGATAGCCAAGATAGATCGGCCCGATCTGCGCATCGCCAAGGCGACCAAAGAGATGCACTTCCCTTGGGGTGCCTTCCCGCGGGGAATTATCCGCAGGTAGAGGCACACCAGGATACGGCGCCGGTCCGCGTACCTGTATCCGGGTGAAGATATTCTGATATTCGGCCATGGGATTTTTCCCTCCCCTCGCCTAGCGCCAAATCGGCAGGTTGAGCCACCAGCCCCACCATTCGGGCCAGCCGCGGGTCCAGAAAGGACCACTGATCACGATGCAGATCGCACTCCAAATCCCGGCAGACAGCGCAAGGAAAAGACCAAGCCTGTGAATACCAAGCGTGCCAATCGAATAACCGATGAAGTCACGGAAGAAGGTATTCTCATGCTCGGCGGTCTTGACCGGTTCACCTTCAGGCGGATTGAGCGCCGAGAGAACCAATGCACCGTGCAACGACAGCGCCAGCACCGTGGTGAAGAAGAAGGTCACCGCGATCATATGCGCCGGATTGTAGTGGAAGTGCAGATATTGATAGCCGACATTGGACACCCAATCGAGGTGACTCCAAATGCCGTAGGGGAAGCCATGTCCCCAGGCGCCCATCAGCACCGGCCGGATCACGACCAGCGTCACATAGGCGAAAACCGCGACGCCATAAGCGATGGGAATGTGATAGCCCATGCCAAGCTTGCGCGATATTTCCGCCTGGCGCAGAGCCCAGGAAACAAAAGCGCCGATCGCGCAGATGGTGATCATCTGCCAAAGCCCGCCTTCGCGCATTGGCGCCAGGCGCAGCCCGTATTTCAGATCCGGCGGCGCGATATTGATCAGCCAGGGATTCCAGGTCCCGCCAATCGCAGCGCCGTAGAGGATCAGGGCGGTTCCTACAAAGCTGAAAAACGCCGTGGTCACGCCAAAGAACCCGACATAGAAAGGCCCTATCCAAAAATCGAACAGGTCGCCCCCTATCAGGGTTCCGCCGCGGACGCGGTATTTCCGCTCAAAGCTTAACATCGCCATCGCTTGATGCTCCTCTCCCGACGGGGGCTTTGCCCGCCTGGCGGTCCCTCATGATGTTCTGTGCGGGCGAGGCAGTTTCGGCTGCCTCGCCCAATTCGCGGAAGCGCGGCCGAAGCCGCGCCTCGTGCTCAACCGCCCAGCTTTTGGCCAGGGGTGAAGGTCGGCGATGTTGCGCACCAACCGAGATGATCGCAGTAGCGCGGCGAGCTCAGAACAGCGAAGTGAATCACTGCTGCGATCGCCACCACACCTGCCGCGCCGAGGAACCCGACACGACGAGCGTCAATCACCATCCACATTTTATGCATATCGAACATTCTCCTTTCCTTGCGCCCAGGCCTTGGGAATTTCCCTCAGCCTGGAACATCCTTCAGAAGAAGCGCCAGTCGGGCGGAACCACTTGTCCGGTATAGACAAGCGGCCGCCACAACCAGACGAGGATATGCGCGCCCATGGAAGCGAAAACGGAGAAAGCCCATCCCTGGACCACCAAGTTGTGGACTTCCTTCGCCTGAGCTTCCGTCAGGCGCGTTCTTGTGTCGGCCATTAGTAAGCCTCCGACTTGGCCTTACGGCCATTACCGCGTCCACCCGCGCGGCAGGGACGGCAGAGGCGGAATTCCGCCCAAGCCTTCTTGTCATCGGATACGTGCCGACAGCGGTGACCGCGGTCCGTTCGCAGACAAGATTCGGAATGGCGAAGGGGCGTCATGCCATCACCTCCGCCAAAGTCTGTTGTACGCGCTCAGCCGTCACACGCGGCTCAGCCGCTGCGCGCGCGGCGCGTTCAACCTGTTCGCGTAGCCGTTTCGCCGCAGAAATGCGGAGCAGGAATGGCTCCTGCTCGACCCGTTCATCGAGTAGCGCGACCGCCGCCGCATCCCAGGGTTCCGCCGCACGTACCGGGGTTGGTTCAACCCGATCAAGATCAGTGCCAAGCGGCAGGATATGAAACAGCGCGTCAAACAGCGCGTTGCAATATTCCTGAATGATATAAGTGGCACCGGCGTAGCCCATAAAGGGCGTACCGGTAGCGCGGCGAATGATGGCGCCGGGGAAACTTGCCGGGATATACATGGCGCGGCTTTTGATTTCTGCCGCATACATGCGTTCATTATAGGAACCGAACAGCACCAAGGGCGGTGTCTTGCGCAGCGCATCACGCACCGCTGCATTGTCGGGCTTCTGCCCTGCCTTGCGCGAAAAGGCGAAGGCGCAGGGGATGCCCATTTCATCATGTAGAAAACGCTGCAGGCCGCGCGCGTAAGTATCAGTCGCAACCACCGCAAATGAAGCAGAGGCGTAGAAATCCTGCGTCACGCTGCGCCACAAATCCCAAAGCGGCTTCACCGTGGTGTGCTTTTCACGTTCGATAAAGGGTTCCGGATCAAGCCCGGTCAATTCACCAAGCTTGCGCAAAAAATTCGTGGTCGCGAACAACCCGATCGGGGCTTGCAGATAGGGCCGCTCCAGTTCTTCACAAAGCTTGCGGCCAAATTCGCGATACATGCAGATATTCACATCCGCATCAGGCAGCTTCGCGATATCTTCCACATGGCTACCCAGCGGGAAGACCAGATTGATCTCACAGCCAATGCCTTCGACCAGCCGGCGAATTTCAGCCAGGTCAGATGGCATGTTGAAGGTGCCGTAGATGGGGCCAATGATATTCACGCGCGGCTTTTCGCCTTCCTTGCGCGTGCGGGGCTTCGGCTTGCGACCGCGAGAGCCAAATTCGGTCCAGAGCCACATGATGGCGCGATCAGCGGCTTGCCACTGATCCTCATCAATCGTGCGGCAGATGAAGCGCTGAAGATTGCTGCCTTGCGGTGTCACGCCACCGCCAATCATCTCGGCGATGGAGCCCGTCACTACCACGGCGGGCAATTCGGCATCCTGGGTCGCCGCGGCACGCTTGAGGGCACCTTCGGTGCCGTTCTGGGAGAGTGAGTCCTCATCCAGACCAGTCACCACAATTGGCAATTCATGCGGCGGCAGCGCATCCGTGTAATGCAGCACCGCTGTCACCGGCAGGTTTTCGCAGCCCACCGGCCCATCAATCACTACACGCAGGCCGCGCACCGCTGAGAAAGCATAAATCGCCCCC
The DNA here is from genome assembly GCA_020250005.1 of Roseomonas sp. Taxonomy (GTDB): domain Bacteria; phylum Pseudomonadota; class Alphaproteobacteria; order Acetobacterales; family Acetobacteraceae; genus Neoroseomonas. Next base: position 37,061 of record JADCES010000101.1, on the reverse strand, counting down.
CAGTAGCCGCCGGCGCGATCATGATCGAGAACGAGCATGCTCAGCTCCCCACCGCTTCTTCGGCCTTGGCCTTGGCGGCGCGCAGCTTGCGCTGACGTTCGCGGAAGCCAGGGGGATCGCTTGGCTTGTCGCGGAAGCCATAGCCGGCGCCATCCGGCGTGCCGACTCCTTCAAAGAAGGACACCATGCGCGAAAAACGTTCACGCCCATTGGTCTGCGCCGCGACAATGCCGGCCATGGAAGCCGCACCAGCAGGGCCAAAGAGCGGTCGGGCGGAAACCATATTGGTGAAGTAAAGCGCGGGCGTGCCCATTTCCTTGGCCTTCTGCACCAAGGGTGTTGTGCCAAGCGCCAGATCAGGCCGCGCTTCCTTCATCGCGGCAATGTCCTGTTCCAGGCTGGCGCGATACTGCACATGGCAGCCATGCGCTTCGAGCCATTCGCGATCCGCCGCACTCCATTCCGTGCGCGGCGCGGCAGTGCCAACATAGGGCACTTCAGCGCCGGCTTCGATCAGCAGGCGTGCCACCAGCAATTCCGAGCCTTCATAGCCGGAGACTGTAATGCGCGCCTTGACCGGATTGCCGGCGAGCGCGCCACGAATGGCAGGCAATGCACGCGCCTTGGCGGCTTCAATTTCGGAGGGCTTCACGCCCGCTGCGGCGCCAATGGCAGAAAGCCAGGCATCGGTGCCTTCAACACCCACGGGCGCGGAACCTACTACCGGCCTACCGGCAGCACGGAATTCGCGAATGCTGGCGGTATAGAAAGGATGCACCGCAGCCACCGCCACGCTATCCAAAGCCGCGTAAAGATCACGCCATTCACGCGCCGGGGTTTGCGGCGCCAAGGTCAGCCCCATGGGCTGGATCAACGCACCAATTCCTGGCGGATCGGCGGGGAATAACTCGCCAATCACCGCGATGCTGCGTTGATCCAGTGCGTAATCGCGTGGCCGTGCTACCGGACCAGCCTCAGCCTCATTGCGTGCGTAGCGCAGCATGGCGCCCGCCAGCACATCCTTGGCTTCTGCATGGGTCGGCACACCAAAACCTGGTACATCTATGCCAATGACGCGTACGCCATTGATCTGCTTCGGCAGCAGATCAAGCGGCACGCCGGAAGCAGTGGGCACACAGAGATTGGTAACGATGACCGCGTCATAATCTTCTGGCTTCGCCAGATCATAGACAGCGTCGCGAATATCTTCGAAAAGCTTGCCAGTAACAAGCGTTTCGGAATTGAAGGGCACATAGCCCACGGTGCGGCGCGCGCCATAGAAATGGCTGGTGAAAGTCAGGCCATAGACGCAACAGGCGCTACCGGAAAGGATCGTCGCCACACGGCGCATACGCAAACCAACGCGGAGCGACCCAAAGGCCGGGCACATGGATTGCGGCTGGTCATGCGGCCCACGCGGATAATCAGCGGCGAGCTTATCCATCACTTCGGACTTGCCCGCCGCACGCGCGGCGGCTTCCAGCGTTTCCCGCCCGCCATGGCAGGCAGCGCCTTCGGTGGCGACAGGCGGCGATAAGGGCGGGAGTGTGTCCATGCCCTCAGACGCCCTCATACACCACTTCAAGGGATGGCTTGTTCAGCACTTCCGCCGCGCACATGTCTTCCATGGTGGCGGGGTTCAGCACCACACCACGACCCACGGCTTCACCCTTGAACAGGCCAAGCAGGTTTTCCTGGCTGAGCGGGTTCGGGCGCAGCGGCGGCGCTTCGGCAACCTGGAGCGCGAGCTGTTCAAACACCGAAGCCCAACGCCCGCCGGGCTTGCCGATGATTTCATAATTCGCGGATTTGCGGCGAATATCCTCATCCGCCGGAATGGCGGCCAGCACGGGAATGCCAGCTTCGGCAGCAAAGGCATGGGCTTCGCCGGTGCCATCATCCTTATTGATGACCATGCCGGCCACGCCGACATTACCGCCAAGCTTGCGGAAGTATTCCACCGCAGAGCAGACATTGTTCGCAACATAGAGCGATTGCAGGTCATTCGACCCAACCACAATCACCTTCTGGCACATGTCACGCGCAATCGGCAGGCCGAAGCCGCCGCAAACCACATCGCCCAGGAAGTCCAGCAGGACGTAATCAAAATCCCATTGATGAAAGCCAAGCTTTTCCAGCAATTCGAAGCCATGGATGATGCCGCGCCCACCGCAGCCGCGGCCCACTTCCGGGCCACCCAATTCCATGGCGAAAACACCATCACGCTTGAAGCAGACATCGCCGATGGCAACCGCCTCACCGGCGGCCTTCTTCTTCGATGATGTCTCAATAATGGTCGGGCAGGAACGCCCGCCAAACAGCAGGGATGTCGTATCGCTTTTTGGGTCACAGCCAATCAGCAAAACGCGCTTGCCTTGCTGCGCCATCATGTAACTCAGATTGGCCAGCGTGAAGGATTTGCCGATGCCACCCTTGCCATAGATCGCGATGATCTGGGTTTTCTTGGCGGCGGGTGATGTGAGCACCCCATCAGGCGGCGTGGATGCTTCGGCGCGTAGCGCGTTGTGCATCGCATTCATGGATGGACCGCTTGGCTTCCCCGGGACAGCATTCATTGTTTGTTTCTCCAGTCCAGAACCATTTTGAGGCAGGCAGGATCTTCAAAAGCCTGACGATAGGCTTCCGGCGCGGCATCTGCGGCGGCGCGATGCGTAATCAAGCCGGAAAGGGCAAGCCGGCGCGCTGCGATCAGCTTGTTCACCGCTTCCAGATCGGGCTGTTTCCATTCCGCGGCGATGGCGATTCGCGCTTCACGCATGAAGGCCGGCGGGAAGGTGAAGGAAAGTGGCGCGCTGTAAAAACCAGCCAGCGTCACCACGCCACCAGGGGCAAGGCGCGCGATCAGCGTATCCAGCAAAGCAGCATCACCGCTGACATCGCAAATGGCGCGATAATCGCGCCGCATATCTTCCGCCGGATCAACAACCAAATAGCCATTGGCACCATCACGCCGCGCGGGATTACTTTCCCACACCATGGGCGCGGGATGGCCGGCGGCGATGATGATGCGCGCCAGCAGGCGGCCCAAAACACCATGGCCAATGATCAATTCCGGAATGGCGGCGTTCGGCAGCACCATGGCGTGATGTGCCGTTGCTGCCAGCGCCAAAAGCACGGCATCAGCGCCAAGCGCGGGATCAACCGGCGTCACACGCGCACCGGCAACCACAAGCCGCGCAGCAGCGCCACCAAACAATCCGCGAATATCGCCGAAGCAACGCGCACCCGGCACGAAAACCGCTTCACCTGGCTGCCGGCCCGCCGCAGCGCCGGCTTGCACCACGCGCCCAACCGATTCGTAACCAGGCACTAGCGGGTAGCCCATGCCGGGGAAAGAAGGCATGCGCCCGGACCAGAGAAGACGTTCGGTTCCGGTACTGATGCCGCTCCAATCAATGTCCACAACAACATCCTCTGCGCCGGGTGGCGTCAGTTGCAGGCGCGAGAGCGAAAGCTGTTCGGGGGCGCTCAGCAGGATGGCGAGTGTTTCCACTCCGGGATCTCCCAATTGGGTTTTGTAACTCTAATGTGACTTAAATTTCTGTCAAGTTAAATTGACAGCACAAGCGTCAATTTGCCTCGGCCTGCATCACACGCGTCAGCAAGGGGGTGTCGGTCGGCAGAAGCTTTGGCGCAGCAAAACCGGCAGCGGTCAGCATCGCGGCCAGTTCATCCGGCCGGCGCGGGCGGCCGCGGCCCATGGCCAGCAGGTAAAAGCCGAAATAGGCGCCGCCCATTGGCTCGGCGCCCGCAGTGCCGGCCATGGGTTCAGCAATCAGCACCCGCCCGCCCTTGGGCAGGGCCGCACGCACGCGCCCAAGCAGGGCCTGCACCACATCATCATCATGATCATGCAGCACGCGCACCAGGCTGATGATATCGGCGCCGAGTGGCAGCGAATCGGTGGTGAAATCGCCCCCCATCGCCATGGCGCGGTCCGCAAGCCCTTCGCGGGCGAAGCGCTGGCGGCCCTGCTCGGCCACCGCCGGCAGGTCGAACAACAGTAGATCCAGCCCATGATTGGCCTTGCCCACCGCGGTCAGGAAGGCGCCGCTGCCGCCGCCCACATCCATCAACCGCCGATGCTGGCCAAAGCGGTAGGCCGCCAGAACTTCCTGCGCGACCATGGGCTGGCTGGCCGCCATCAGCGCCGTGTAATCGGCCACTTTCTCGCCCGGCAGCGCCCCAGGCTGCGCCGCGCCGGCATAGGCCCAATACTGCGCGAGCGCGGTGCCGCCCCTTTCGCGGCGAAGCAATTTCACCGGATCCGCCAAATCGGCGTAGAGCATGGCATGGTGTTCCACCATGGCAGCAATGCCGGGATTGCCGATCATGGCGGCACCCAATTCGCCCAGCGCCCAAGCGCCATCCGCCCGCCGGCGCACCAGCCGGAGCGACTCGGCGGCCACCAGCAACCGGTTCATCGCTTCCGGCGGAAGCCCGAGTCGCGCAGCCAAGGCGCGTTCTTCCGCCGGGGCTTCGTGCAGCGCCTCAAACAATTTCAGCCGGACACAGGCGGCGAGCACCTGCGAATAGACAAAGCCAGCGCAGAGATCGAATAATTCCCGCGCGCGGCGACGTGCCAGCGGGCGGGTCAGCGGAAAACGCGCGGCCCAGGCGCGGAAGCTTGGGCGCGCGGTGAGCGATTCGCGCCAGGCGCTGAAACGATCAGACCAGGATGGCCCCTGATCCCCATCCGCCCTTTGCGGGGGCAGTGGCATTGCCTGCGCCATGGCTCAGGCCGTGGCCAGCTTGCGCGGCAAAAGCCGGCCCACCTCTTCAAGCATGGCCGCGCGCAGCAGGGTGCGGCCGGGGCAGGCGGGAATCGCCTCGACTGCTGCATTCGCCAGCGTCTTCAGCCGCGCCACCGCGCCATCCAGGCCCAATTGCAGCACAGCGGATGGCCTGCCCAAAGCCTTATCGCGCCCCACGGGCTTGCCGATGCTGGCTTCATCTTCCACGGCATCGCGCAGATCATCAGCGACCTGGAAGGCCTCACCCAGCCGATCCCCAAGCAGGCGCCAGGCTTCCGCATCCGCCACACCCGAAGCGGCTGCGCCAGCCACCGAGGCGGCTGCGAAAAGCGCCCCGGTCTTTTGCCGCTGATATTCGGAAAGATCAGCGCGCGGTTCACATTCCCACGCCTGACCGGCGACAATACCGAAGGGCACGCCCACTCCATCGCCAATGGCATTGATCACCGGGCCAAGGCGTTCGGGCGCGCCGCAACCGGCGCGCGCCACGGTCTGGAAGGCCAGCACAATCAGCCCATCCCCGGCGAGAACCGCCAACGGTTCGCCAAAGGCGCGATGCACGGAAGGCCGGCCGCGCCGCATATCGGCATCGTCAAAGCAGGGCAGATCATCATGCACCAGGCTGGCGCAATGCAGCAGCTCAATCGCAGCGGCGGCGGCGCTGGCAAGCCTTGGCTGGTCATCGCCGCAAGCAGCGGCCACGGCAAGCGTCAGGCGCGGGCGGATGCGTGCCCCTTTCGGGAAAACCGCGTGGCGCATCGCGGCGGCAAGGCGGGGCGGGGCTCCGCTCGCCTCGGCGGAGAGCACCGCGTCTGCGAGGCTGCTCTCAATACGGGCCAAGGCGTCCATGCGGGACCTCCGAAGGGGCGGCGCGAGCATGTCGCAGCAGCCCAGTGTAAGTTTTTATCTACTTTTCAGATTGTCCAGTTTTCTTGACACTTATGTCAAGGCTTTTTCACGCACGCGCGGCAAATCGCGTTTCACGATCGGCGCGATCCATCAATTCCAGCGCCCAAACCAGCCTTTCGCCGTAACCCGCACCAATCGGCGGCCCTTCCGGTGCTGGCGCGGTGCGCACAGCTTCCACCAGAAAGCGCGTGGCGGCTGATGGCGCTTCATCAGCACCATCCTGTTGCGCGGCAAGCGCGCCGGCGGCACGCGCCAATAGCCAAGCCTTGCGCCGGCCGGACACCACCGCACGGCGAGAGACGGAATCAAGCCCTTGGCGTTCAACTTCGCGTCCGATTTCGGCATAGACCAAGCGCGCGGCGCCAATCCCAGGCCGGCAATCCCAGGGCAGCAGCGCTATGCCTGGCCAGGCGCGGCGATAATGCGCTTCCGCAGCACCCAGCAACCGCGCCACCACGCGACCAAGCGCGGGCGAAAAGGCGGGATTGGCGATCAGGCCTTCCGCTGAAAGCCCTTCTTCAGCCAGCCATGATTGGGGCAAATAAACGCGCCCGGCCTTGGCATCTTCGCCGACATCACGGGCGATATTGGTCAATTGCATGGCAAGGCCAAGATCACAGGCGCGCGCAATCGCTTCCGGTGAACGCACGCCCATCAGCAGCGTCATCATCGCGCCAACGGTGGCGGCAACGCGCGCGGCATAGGATTCGAGCGCGCCGATATCCTCATAAAAGCGGCCTTCCGCATCCCAGGCGAAGCCTTCCAGCAATGCCGCCGGCAGCGCGCGCGGTACGCCATATTGCGCGACCACCGCTGCAAAAGCGCGATCCGCCACATGATCCCAAGGCCGGCCGGCATAGGCGCCATCAAGGCGTTGCTGCAATTGATTGAGCGAGGAAGCGGGATCATCGCTCATGTCAATCGCGTCGTCGGCCACACGGCAAAAGGCGTAAAGTGCCGCGGCGGGGGCTGCGATGCGGCGCGGCAGCAGGAAGGACGCAGCGCGAAAGCTTTTGGAACCGCCTGCCAGCAATTTGTTGCAGGCGACCAGATCCTCGGCCGAAATGCCGATCAAACCGGACATGCGCCCCCCCATGTTTTTCTGAATTCAATCATGATTGCGCATCCGGCGCCGAAAACGGCGCACCCCAAGCGCGACCCCAAGCGCAACAATTGGAATGGCGACACTGGTCACGATTTCCTCTCTCAGCGTCACACCCGATGTGGCAAGCCCCTTGGCCAAATAGGCAACCAAACCAACGACGTAATAGGTGATGGCCGCAACCGAAAAGCCTTCAACCGCCTGTTGCAGCCGGACCTGTTGGCGCGCACGCCGTTCCATGGAAGCAAGCAAGGCTTGGTTCTGCCTTTCCCGCGTAATATCCACACGCGTTGAAAGCAGCTGCGTGGCGCGCGCGACACGTTGGGACAGCATTTCCTGCCGTGCCGCGACCGCTTGGCAAGTATTCATGGCCGGCGTCAGGCGCCGTTCGGTGAATTCACCGAAGGTCTGCATGCCTTCCATCCGCAATTCGCGCAATTCCTGAATGCGGTTGCGCACCAGATCATAATAGGCGGCCGCTGCAGAAAAGCGAAAGCGATGGCGCGATTCGCGGCTTTCCGCCTCGGCGGCCATGCGCGTCAGGCGTTGCAGCAGCAGCGGTTCATCCGCTTCCTGCGCTTCCACCAAGGCCGCGCTGATTTCCGCCAATTCGCGTTCCTGTGCAGCAATTTGCGGTGCAACTTCTTGCGCAATCGGCAAGGCCAATAACGCCATGATGCGATAGGTTTCCATCTCAAGCAGGCGCTGCGTGAGGCGCCCTGCCTGATAGGGTGACATGCCACCATCATAAATCAGGAAGCGGCTGAACCCATCGGCCTGGATGCGGAAATCCGTGAAGGCATGGGCCTGGCCGCCGGCAAGCGGCCCACCCACCAACATATGGTCACGAAAATACCGCCGCGAGATTTCACTGATGGCAAGTGGCACATCCTTGGACGCGAGCAACGTTACATGGGCCGCCGCAATTACCTGACCAGGAAGGGCCTTGAGCCAATCCGCCGGAAGGGCGTGAATCGCCGCTGCCGAAAAAGGCTCGGGCTCGGCGCCAGCGACCACCACCATGAAGCGGCTGAATTCACCATGCCTTTCCCATTTCAGGCGAAACGGCCCAAAATCAGCGCTATAGTGGTTGGCGCCCGGCGCGGGGGGCGGCACTGAAAAACGCTGCGCCAATGCGCAAAGCGCGGCCCAGGGCGCATCCCGCGCCTCATCAGCGGCAGGCAGCAGCGCAAGTTGCGATACGCGGCAGGGGGAGAATAGGATTTCGGGCGGGCGCGCATGCACCTCATCATTCAATTCGATGCGTTTTGCATAGGATGGAGGAAGAACGGTATCGAAGGTCATGCCGCCGCCCCGGTCACATGCTGTTCAAGATAGGACCATTCCTTCAACAGCGTATCCGCGACACGTTGCGGCGCTTCCTCATGCGCCAAATGACCCAGCCCTTCCAGGGTGATGATGCGCGCAGAGGGAAGAATGGCCTGGATGCGCCGCGCCTGCATGGGTGGCACGGCGCGATCCCGGCTACCCACCAGTAGCACAAGTGATGGCGTGAGCCGCGGCAAATCACGCAGCAAGGGGCGCAATTCCCATTGCGCCATCATCATGAGCGCGGCGCGAATATGGCCAGGATAACCAAAGAGCCGCGTATACAATTGCACGCCGCGCGGCCCGATATCGGACCCCGTATCGCGCAAGAGCTTGGCCGCCACTTCCTGCTTTGAGGCACGCCAGGCGCAAAGCTTGGAGACAAAGGGCAGCCCCACCATAACCCGAGCAGCGCGGGTGAAGAAAGCCGCATGCTCATCACCCAAGGGCAGCAAGGCGCCATTCAGGCTGAAGATGGCGCGCGGCGCGATGCTACCATTCAACGCCATGCGGAGCGCAATTGCCGCACCTGCCGAATGGCCCAGCACCATATCGGGCGAAAGCTGCAGCTTCTTCAGCAATGCATCCAAGGCTTCCGAAAAACCCGCAAGTGAAACCCGCGCCTGCGGCAGGCTGGAGGTGAAGCCGTGCCCCGGCAGATCAGGCGCAATCAGCGTGAAATGGGGGGCGAGAATGGGCGCCAAATCGCGCCAACTATGCGTGGCCGCCGCCGTACCATGCAGCAACAACAGGCAAGGCCCCTGCCCCATGCGCTGTATATGCCAATGAAGCCCGCCGGCTTCGATAAATTGGCTCGAATCGCGATTGGGCCAATCGCGGCCATCTTTTTCCCAGATCGGAAATTCTCCGGAAGCGGCCATGGCATCAGGGGCCCGAGGCTGGCGCGCGCGCCGCTTGGCGTACGGTGGCTGACATGCGCGCCGCATCGGCAAAAGGCAGCGGCACATAGCGCGCGCCCATGGCAGAGGCGAGGTCTCGTGAAAAAGGCTGCGGCCGTGGCGCCGTATCAATCAGCAGCGCAGCAATGCCAGAAGCCCTGAACAAACGGGCCGATTCCAGCGCTTCCGATTCCGCCACGGCGCGCCCGCCCAAACCATCACGCGTCACATTGGCGCGACCATCAGTCAGCGCAACAATCACCGGCGTCTGCCCACGCTTGCGGCTGGCTTCTGCCATTGCATAGCCAGCCACGATCCCAGCGGCGAGCGGTGTGCCCCCGCCCCCTGGCAAGGCAGCCAGGCTGCGCTTGGCGCGCACCAGGGAATGTGTCGGTTCAAGCAATACTTCAGCGCCACGGCCACGGAAGGCAATCACCGCAACGCGATCACGGCGCACATAACAATCCGCGAGCAGCAATTCCACCGCGCCCTTGGCTTCCGCCAGCCGATGCAAGGCCGCAGACCCTGACGCATCCACCAAAAATATCGTGGTGGTTTCGCTGTTCTGCTTATAACGGCGGATGCGCACATCTTCCCTTCTGATATGCACAAGCGCCGCGTGATGCGGCTTTTCACGCCGGCGATATTCCTGCCAGGGCGCGGCAACACGCAGCGTTTCCACCAAGGCCAAACGCAACCCCGCACGCCATGCCGCCGGGCGCGCGCCAATCGGCCGGCCACGCTGCGCTGAACGGCGCATCATGCCGGATCTGCCAGAAGCAGCCGCCTGCCGCGCCATTTGCCTTGCCGCAACACCAAGCCCCGCAAGCAACCCCGCCGGAAGGCTCGCCTGCGCCGCCGCAAGCACCAGGTCTTCCAGAGATGGCTGTTCTTCCCGCTGTTGCGTCTCAGCATTGGAAGATTCTTGCTGTTGCTCGGGCGGTTGTTCCGGTTCTTCAGCGGGTGCTTCAGGCACTTGCCGTGCGCGCCGTGCCAGGATGAGTTGCGCAGCAAGCGCAGCATCTTCGTGCGTTACTTCCATGCGCCCCGCAAGGGCCGCGGCAGCACGTGCGCAACGCAGCGCAAAAACCGGCGCCCGCAAGGATGGGATGCCAAGCGCCAAGGCCGCCGCGCAAAAGGCTTGCGGCAGATCAGCCGGTATCCTCACCTGCGTGAGGCGCCGCCGCGCTGCCTCAATCTCCACACGCGTCGGTATGACAGGCGCTGCGCGCTGCAAGGCGGCCGGGTCAAACTCGATCCGGAAAGCCAGGCGATCTGAAAGTGCTTCGGTCACCTGCTCGTCATCGCCCACACCCTCATCAAGGGCAATGACACCAAAGCGCGTGCCGCGCGCCATGGAAATACCCTCACGCGCGATCCGCAATACGCCGCTATCCAGCACCGCGGCGATGCGCGCAATCAATTGGCTTTCCACGCGTTCAACCATGGGCAGAATGATCATGCCGCCATCCGCTTCAGCCAGCAGGCCAGCTTGCGCAATGGGTCGTCCGGCACTCAGGCTTGCAGCGAGATCAAGCCCACCCAGCAGGCGGCCATCGGCGATGCCCAAGGGCACGCGCCGCCAGGGCACACCAGCCGGCAGAAGCTTGCGCAAGGCTTCAAGCCATTCATCCCGCTTTGGATCAGGAGGCCCGCGCAGCACGGCGCCCGCAAGACCCGCAGGATCAATTGCCAGCAGCGCCGCCACCTGCGACGCAGCACTGTCCATCCGCGCATCTTCGCTGCGTTTTGCATCGACGCTTCTGGAGGCCAGACCGCTCATCCCATGGGGCTCCGGCGCTGCATCCTCATGCCCCGAAAACGTCTTCGAGTGCCTTTTCGACACGCGTTGTCGCGACGGTTTCATCAAGGGGGTTCCGCCGCAGCCGATGCCGCAGCGCGGAAGCCGCAACGCTCCGCAGATGCACCGTTCTCACTTCCAAATCGCCGTCAAGCGCTGCCAGCGCGCGCGCTGCGCGCACCAGGGTCAATTCACCACGCAAGCCATCCGTGCCGAGCGCCATGCAAAGCGTGGCGGCCTGTTCAATCGTGCCGAGGGGCAGTGTGACTGAACTCAACCGTTTGCGCCCGGCCAGGATTGTCTCACGCATGCGCGCCTCCTCCTTCGCCCATTGCTTCATGAAGCCAGGGGCATCCCGGTCATAGGCATCACGCCGGCAGACAACTTCAACACGGCTGGCGAGATCCTTTGGTGTTGAAACTTCAACCGAAAGCCCAAAGCGATCCAGCAATTGCGGGCGCAATTCCCCTTCTTCAGGGTTACCACTTCCTATCAGCACAAAGCGCGCCGGATGACGCAGGCTGATGCCTTCCCGTTCCACGACATTCTCACCCGATGCCGCGACATCCAGCAGAAGATCGACCAGATGATCCTCAAGCAGGTTCACCTCATCGATATAGAGGAAACCGCGATGCGCTGAGGCAAGCAAACCAGGCTCAAAAGCCTTCACGCCCTGCGCCAAAGCCCTTTCGATATCAAGCGCACCCGCCAGACGATCTTCCGTTGTACCAAGCGGCAAATCCACCACGGGCACCGGAACCATCCGCTTTTCCGGTTTCCTGCCCTTTGGCAGGGCACTGCAGTGCGAACAGGATGCAAGCGGTGCCGCCGGATCGCAGGCGAAAGGACAGCCAGCAACCACTGCCATTTCCGGCAATAGCGCGGCCAGAGAACGCACCGCTGTGGATTTGCCAGTACCGCGATCCCCAAACACCAGCACACCACCAATGCTTGGATCAACGGCCGCAATCATCAGCGCCCGCTTCATCTCATCCTGGCCCACAATCGCGCTGAAGGGATAGGCGGGGCGGATGGGCGAAGCGACGGCTTTGCTGATTTTCTCTCCGCTCGGGCGTTGCGCCGTTCGGCGAGAGAGTTGCGCTTCCTGCCCGGACCTATTGGCCGGCCGGAAACCCGCTACCGCGCCATCCATCACGCAGCCCGCCGCAACCGAAACTGCGCCCAAACCCGTTCCAGTGATTCCACCAAATGATCCATATCCGCATCGGTATGGACTGGCGATGGCGTAATGCGCAGCCTTTCCGTGCCGCGCGGTACGGTTGGATAATTGATAGGCTGCACATAGATACCGTGCTCATCAAGCAAGGTATCACTGAGCTTTTTGCAGAGCGTCGGATCGCCCACCATAACCGGGACGATGTGGCTAAGGTTATCAAGATGCGGGACACCAACCCCGTTCAACCTGTGCCGAAGCGTCGCCGCGCGTTCATGCAGGCGCTCCCGTTCCAGATTGCTTTGGCGCAAATGCCGTATCGCGGCGCGCGCACCGGCCGCAATTGCCGGCGGCAAGGCTGTTGAGAAAATGAAGCCGGAGGCGAAGGAACGGACAAAATCGCACATGGCGGCACTGCCGGCGATATAGCCACCGATGACACCGAATGCCTTGGCAAGCGTACCTTCAATCACCGTCACGCGATCCGCAACGCCATCGCGTTCTGTTATGCCGCCACCAGTTTGGCCGTAAAGCCCAACCGCATGCACTTCATCGCAATAGGTCATGGCACCATGGGCATCGGCCACATCACAGATATCGCTGATGGGCGCGATATCGCCATCCATGGAATAGACGCTTTCGAAAGCAACCAGTTTCGGCGCTGATTTCGGGATCTCTGCCAAAACACGCTGCAAATCGGCGACGTCATTGTGCTTGAAGAGAACTCGCTTGGCCTTGCTGTGGCGCATGCCTTCAATCATGGACGCGTGGTTCATCTCATCGGAAATGATGATGCATCCAGGCAGCTTCGATCCGAGTGTGGAAAGCGACGCCCAATTGGACATATAGCCGGAATTGAACAGCAAGGCCGATTCACGCCCGTGAAGCGCCGCCAGGTCTCGTTCCAGCAACACATGTTCATGGTTGGTGCCTGAGATATTGCGCGTACCGCCAGCACCTGCACCGCAACGATCCAGCGCTTCATGCATGGCATCCAGCACATCAGGATGCTGGCCCATGCCAAGATAGTCATTGGAACACCAAACCGTCACCTCACCACGCACACCCTTGTCATGGCGCGTCGCGCGAGGAAATTCACCACGACGGCGTTCCAAATCGGCAAAGACACGGTATCTGCCCTCACGACGAAGGCTCTCAAGCTGCCCCTGGAAAAATTCCTCATAATTCATGTCACATTCTCCTTGCCCAGAATAATTTTCCAGGTCTTGCGATTGTGCGCAGGTCGCTTCCGGTATGACTGCCCGGAAAAAGGCCCCACGCCATGCCTTTCGTCGTGATTTTCCTCATGCGCCATACCTCAGCGCATAATTCTCAAACTCTGAGCGAATGCCGTGCATATCCAATAGCCGTCCAGTCACAATGAAACCGGTCCGCTTTGCTTCTGATGTCGTTTCGCGATGCAAGTGCATGACCCCATTCGCGAAATCCAGCGCAAGCCAACCATCGGATGACCGTATCGAACCCTTCAGGCTCTCGACAGAACCAAAAGCCCCGGCCGAGATGCGCAGCAAAACCGCATTCAAGGGACGTGTGTCGAACGGACCACTTCTGTCAGTGGACCATGTACCCGTCTGTGCTGGCGCGTCCTTGTCGCGCAGGCCCCAACGCCATAGCGTTTCAATGGGTAAGGGCAACATCAAAAACCAATGCTCAATCACCGCGAGCGAAGCGATGGTCGCAATCAGCATGAAGCCGACCGCTTGATGCGCATCCGCACCATCCGCGAAGGCCTGGTGAAACAGCCACGCGCTCAAGAGCGTGCCGAGCGTGACTGAGAAGGGAAACAGCGCATTCATCGGCCGATGGGCAAAATAGCTGCTCATGTAGCGAAGATGCGCAGGCAGCATCGTCTCGCCCGTATTTCGCACACCCAGATACAGGTTAAGCTTTGCGCTAAGCCGCATGAGCCACAGAATGCCATAAGTCATCAGACCGATGCGGTTGGGACCCTGCGCGAAAGCGATGATCAACAGGAAGCCCAGCGCCAGAATGAATATCTCATGCCAAAGTACAACGCGCGTTGCGGACCAGAAGCGTTGCAGACCAGTAAGATCAGATGACAATGCCTTGCGATTGGGGCCCGTGATCAGCCCCCCCAAAAAACTGATCTCCACCGCGCCCCAAATTGCCAAGGCCGCCAGGAAAGAAAGATAGGCGCCAGCAGCGCTCACCTCCTCAGCGGTGAGATGCAGCGTGAGGAGGCCGCCAATAAGCAAGACACCAGCGGCAGCAGCAAGTGCCATGCGCCGCGCCGCGAGTGTCGTGACCGCAAAAAGAATGGCACCCGTCGTCAGCCACCAAAGGAAGATGGCGATCAGGGCGGCGGTCATGCTTTCTGGCATGGCGCGCTGCTACCAAACGGGCGAAAGGCGAATTTCGGCAGGCAACGGATGCTTCTTGGGCCGGCGGAAAAACAGCTTGGCAAAGACGGTCGCCGCAGAAATGCTGAGACCAATCCCACGCAACCTGCCGCCAATGCCGCCCTGCCGGCGCGCATCGCTCATTTTCTCCGATATCTGCAATAGCCGATCCATGTCTTCCATGAAGCCAGGCCCATCAACATCCAAGGTTACGGGGAATACCTGGCGGCAAATCTCCTCCGTAATCTTGAACACCTGCCGATCATATTCGGTGGGCGTCATGCCAAGCGCCTTGTGGAATTCCGGCCGGCCATGATCACGCACATACATGGTGGCGAAAACCGCAAGCTGGAAGAAACGGCACCAAAGCGCATTCACACCGGTAAGCAGCTTCGGATTGGCGCGCATCAGCAGCGCGAAGGCCTCGCCATGGCGGAATTCATCATTGCACCATTTTTCGAACCACTGGAAAATTGGATGAAAGCGCAATTCCGGGTGGCGTTCGAATTGGCGAAAGATGGTGATGTAGCGGGCATACCCGATCTTCTCGCTCAAATAAGTGGCATAGAAGATGAATTTCGGCTGGAAGTAATGGTACTTCTTCGCGCGTGTCAGAAAGCCCAGATCAACGCCAATCCCCAGATCCTTGAGCGCATCATTGATAAAGCCGGCATGGCGGCTTTCATCGCGTGCCATGACAGAAAACAATTCGCGCATATCCGGGTTGGTCACGCGCTTCTTGATTTCGGCATAAAGCACACAGCCGGAAAACTCGGCGGTCACGCTGCTGACAAGAAAATCTACCAATTCCTTCTGCAAACCCTCTGGCAGATCATCGAGCTTGAAGGCATCGAATTGCTCATCACGGACGAAATGGCCCTTATTTGGGTCACGATGGAATTCTTCCATCAGCCGATCCCATTCGGCGCGCACCGGTTCCACATCGATCGCGTCCATTGCCGCGAAATCCGTGGTGTAAAAGCGCGGCGACAGGACTGTTTCGGTCAGCGCAAGCTCGGTCGTCTCACGCGAGAGCTTGTCCCGCATGGAGTGGGTTACGGCGTTCATGCGGCCTCCTTCGGCTCAAAGCCCACATGATATAGCTCGGTCAATTCAAGAATAGAGCGAAACTGCGTCCAATGCCTGCGGAAAAAGCCCGCACGGATGATGGTGGCCGAGGTTTCGAAGCTGTATTTCTCACCAAAGGCCACCTGAGCCGGTGCGCCATGGACAATCACCTGATCACCGGGACGCAGCACCACGTCTTCAGGTACGGCATAGGCATGGAAACTATCGAAGCTGCGTTCGATTTCGACGGTACACGGCACATCAAAGCGCCGGCCCCGCCGGCTGTTGCTTTCTTGGTTCATTTGCCTTCCTCGTTTTTTTTGAACAATATTTCCGCAAAACTCAGGAGATTTGTCGCACCAAAGGCGCGCAAATCCGTCCAACGACCACTTGCCGGGTCTTCAAGAATGATCGCGCCGCCCTGCAGCGCCGCAAGCCGCAAGGGGCTTTCCGCACCGGGATTTTCCAAGCGCCGTTCGCGTATGAACCCGCGCAGCGCCCCGCGCACAAAGCCACCCTCACCAGGTTGAATTTCACCAATCAACTGGCCGGTGGCCGCATCGCGGATCGAAATGCCGCCATCGATCCGGTCGCTAAAAAGAATCTCGCGCGCGAAGATCGCCTCATGCGGCTGATAGCGGGCCTGCTGGCCTTCGCTCGGATTCAACAGGACCAATGCAAGAACGCCGGCCAGCACCACCGCGAGCCCATAGCCCATATAGTCCTTGCGTGCGCCTATGGCCTTGGCCTGCATCATCCTTCCCCTATGCCATCGCCGTCGCGCCGCCTGGCATTTCGGCTTCTGGTGCATTCTGACCACGGCTGATGGTCGCACCGCCAGTATTGGCAACCGCTTCGCCCAAAATCCTGGCAACCCCCGCCGCATTCGCCACACCGCGGAGCATTGGCCTTGGCCGGCCAACACTCCATCCGGCGCAATGGGGCCATAGGGCAATCCAAGAAATCCGATGGCTTGGGAGCAATTCCATCACGATGTCGCCATGGCCATCTTTGCGATTCCGCAAATTTGCGCCCGCGATTGCCGCAAACGGGATATTGATGGTGATGGGCAAGGCAACGCCCACGCGCAGCACAAGGCGGCGTGAGGTGATCGAATAGACACTTGTCTTGGCCGTTACTTTGGCAAGCAGCGCCAGAATGCCAATCGCGACACTGCCCACCAGCATCAAGATCGCTGCCGAGCCAATGGCGGTCACCATTGAATTGCCCTGCAGGGCTGCATTCAGCAAATCCCAGCTTGCAAGCAGCAGAAAGTAAGCCATTACCCAACGGATCAGGAAGACCCGTTGGGCAATTTCGGTCCAAGCCGGCGCCCCTTGCCACAGCAAAACCTCACCTGCCGGAAGCGCCTCCGGAAGGCCCGGTATTGGTTCCAGCCCGTGTTCGGTCAGGCGTGCGGGGCCTGGCTTGGTCACAGGCATGGCTCGCTGCGTTCAGGCGTGGCATAGAAGTGACCACCGCCGAAATAGGCGGAAATGCGATCTTCTTCGAGCAAGGTAATCTGCTCTGGCTTCGCAATGCCAGGTGCTGCAGCGAATTGCGCAGCGGTGACGGAAATCATCCGCGCCGTGCCATCATCGGTGAAGGTACAAAGGAACATCGGCACCAAAACGCGTCGCCCGTTGGAAAGCTCGGCTTCCAGATAGCGCAGGATATACTCCGAACGATCAACCCAAAGATCAACGGTCGTTGCAGCCACTTCACCATCCAAGGTGATGACAGGCTGACCGCGCGGATCTGGATCTTCATGGGCGATATGCCAACCCGGCGCAGCGCGCAGCGGCACGATCTTCGGCTGATGATCATCAAACGCCAAATCAGGTTCATCAGCCCTGTCGGCATAGGAAGCGGGGCCGACACCATCCTTCATCGCATCCCCAGTCGGCACGAATGCCGTACCGGGATAGGGAGCTTCTGGGATTAATTGAGCGCTTACATCGCGTTCTGGCCGCACGCCCTGCACAACAGTGGCACCTTCCGGATAATGCAACCGAAAGACCTTCGGCGGCGGTGTTTCCGGAAAGCCATGCATGGTCGCGAAAGCCGGACGATCCGGCAGTTCGTTGATCATCGGATAGCCTTCGCGCTTGTTCTCTCGCGTCAGATAATAGATCAGGCCCGCGAAGAAGGCGAAGAAGATGTAGAGGGAAAGTGCAGCCGCATCGAGAAAGACCGGCGTTGCGGGTGTGGTCATGGCAATGCTCCATGTTGGTTTTGCAGCCCGGCGAGTACCGGCCGGCCTGCATCACGTTGAGGTCCTGAGGAAACCGAATCATTGGCCCGCAGCAATGGGCCAACGACCGCAAGCATCATGAACAGCAGCATGATTTCGACGATATAAACACCGACATAGCCGGTGCTTGGCGCATCAAGCCCGGCACCAAGGACACCGGCCGACGCGAGAGAGGAAATGACATCACGAATGACGCCGCCAAGCGCGACAGCCAAACCGCCGGCGGTCGCTGTCACCGCGCCCCAAACACCAAGCGTCAGACCGATCTGGCCTTCCGGTGCGGCCTGCATGCAGCCCGTCAGTGTTGCATGGGCAAAGAGCCCGGCCCCGAAGCCGATCGCCGCAGTTCCGGCAGCAAAGACAAGCGTGGATACAAGCGGTGCGGCAAAGATCACCATTACGAAGCCCGAGATACCGACGATAGCGCCGGCACTGGCGACGCGTTGTGCATGCATCCCCCGCGCAAGCAACGGGGCGGCACGCAAAAAGCCCAAGACCGCGCCACTCGCAAAAAGCGCCGTCAAGCCAGTTGTCGCACCCACGCTGAGCGCAAGGATCTGCCCGCCATAGGGTTCCAGCAAAACATCCTGCATGCCAAAGGCGGCTGTTCCCAATGCGGCCGCCAGCAAACGCCGATCCCATGGCCCAGCCCTGCGCAAGAGCTTGAGACTTTCACGAAAACCCGGATCACCCGGAGCGCGACCAACCGTCAGTTCCGGCCGTCTTGGTTCCTGTTTCCAGGCGGCGATCAGATTGATGACAAGGGTCGCCGCCGCCATGCCTTGCACAAGCTGGATCAGTTTGATCTGCGAAAAATCCGAAAGGAAGGCACCAAAGGCAATTGCGGAAATCACCATGCCGATCAATTGCATCAGCGAAAGAATAGTAACGACATTCGGCTGCGCCTCTCGCGGCACGATATCAGTCGCCAAGGCAAGCCCGACAGTCTGCACCGTATGCATGCCCGCCCCCACCATGAGGAAGGCAAGCCCCGCAGCAAGCTGCGCCACCCAGGGCGGTGCCCAGGTGTCGCCAGAAAGGATGATCAGCGCAAAGGGCATCATCGCCAAGCCGCCGAATTGGATAATCGTGCCCAGCCAAAGATAAGGCACGCGTCGCCAGCCCAGCACGGAACGATGCGAGTCCGAACGAAACCCAATCAAGGCGCGCAAGGGTGCGAATAGCAGCGGCAGCGCCACCATGATGGCAACCAGGCTTGCCGCCACACCCATTTCCACAATCATGACACGATTGAGCGTGCCAACCATCAGCACCGCCGTCATGCCGCAGGAAATCTGAAACAGCGAAAGCCGCATCAAGCGCCTGATCGGCAAAGGACCGCTGCTGGCTTCGGCGAAGGGCAGCACATTCACGCTGATCCCTGTCCAAAGCCGTGCCAAGCGGTCATTCACCTCGCTCATTTCCGGATCAGCTCCAGCGCATGAGAGGTATAAAACCCGCGCGAGATGCGGCGATCCTGACCGATATTCCAGGACATGAGCTGCCGCTCACCCTTGATCCGGCCCTTCAGGCTGCGCTCCGCCACGGGTTCAATGGCCGGTGCACGATCACCACGCGGAAAGGCGCGTCCCACGAAATGCATCGCCGCAAGCAAGGGTGTTTTCGGCGCAAAGGTCATCAGCATAGAATGGCGGGTGCGCGGCGCGAGGCTCGCCAGGCTCCGCACCATATCATCCGGGTGATAATGGATCAGGCTATCCATGGCGACGACATGGTCAAAAATGCCGAATTGACCATCCAGCATATCACCCACTTCATGGCTGATGCTGCCTTCCGGCGCGAGGCCTTCGCTACGTTCCCGCGCAATCTTAATAAGCGAGGGCGAGACATCAATCGCGACCACCTGTGCACCGCGCCGTGCAGCCTCAATCGCAAAAGCGCCGGTGCCGCAGCCGGCATCCAGCAGGCGCTTGCCGGTGAGGTCATCAGGCAGCCAGGATAGCAACGTCTGGCGCATTTCATCACGGCCGGCGCGGACAGTCGCGCGAATGCCACTGACCGGCGCATCAGAAGTCAGCCGCGCCCAGGCATCCGCGGCCGTACGATCGAAATAGGTTTCGATCTGGCTGCGACGGCTTTGATAGGTGGCGGTTTGCATCAATCAAACCCCAACAAATCGAAGATTTCGCGATCCTTCAACGGCGCGGCTTCCAGCCCATCCGCACCGGCCCAGAGCGATTCCGCAAGGCGAATGTATTCCGCCTGCACCGCTTCAAGCTCCGGCGAGCCTTCCATTTCAAACAGCGTTGCCTTTTTCAGGCGAGAGCGGCGAATGACATCAAGATCCGGGAAATGGGCCAGGGTTTTCATACCGCTCGCGGCATTGAAGCGGTCAATCTGGTCGGTCGCGGCGCTGCGATTGCAAATCACGCCACCAAGCCGCACGGGGTAGTTCTTCGACTTCGCCTTGATGGCAGCGATGATGCGGTTCATGGCGAAGATGCTGTCGAAATCATTTGCAGCCACTACCAGGCCGCGTTCGGCATGCAACAGGGGCGCGGCAAAGCCCCCGCAGACCACATCGCCCAATACATCGAAAATCACCACATCCGTGTCATCCAGCAGATGATGATCCTTGAGCAGTTTTACCGTCTGGCCAACGACATAACCGCCGCAGCCAGTGCCGGCTGGCGGACCACCCGCTTCAACGCACATAACGCCGTTATAGCCTTCAAAAACGAAATCCTCGGCGCGCAATTCCTCAGCGTGAAACTGAACGGATTCCAAGACATCGATCACGGTTGGGATCAGGCGCTTGGTGAGGGTGAAGGTGCTGTCATGCTTGGGATCGCAGCCGATTTGCAGCACCTTCTTGCCGATTTTGGAAAAGGCGACAGACAGGTTCGACGAAGTCGTACTTTTGCCGATGCCACCCTTGCCGTAGACAGCAAAGACCTTGGCTGTCGTGCCTGAGACGGCATCATCCATATGGACCTGTACGCTGCCCTCACCATCTCCCTGGCGGGGGCGTCCGGTCAGGCGGGGCGGCTCTCTCATCAACACGGTCATGCCGCGACTCCTTCACTGATGCCTTCGATACGATCTTCAAGCTCATCACCGGCTTGCCGAAGTGCGGCCAGAACATCGGCGCTGGGGTTCCAGTAACGACGTTCCTGCGCCTCGATCAGGCGATTGGCGATTTTGGCTGAAGCGGTTGGGTTCAAATGCGCCAAACGGTCGCGCATTTCCTTATCAAGCACATAGATATCTGCGATGCGTTCATAGACCCAAGGTGCAACATGGCCGGTGGTGGCCGACCAGCCCATGGTATTCGTCACATGCGCTTCAATTTCACGCACACCTTCATAGCCGTGTTTCAACAGCCCTTCATACCATTTCGGGTTAAGCGCACGCGTGCGGGTTTCAAGTGTGACCTGTTCGGACAATGTCCTGATCTTGCCCTCGCCACGAGTCTGGTCGCTGATATAGATGGCGGAAGCGCGCCCGCCACGCGCAACCTGGACCGCACGGCTGACGCCGCCCAACATATCGAAATACTGGTCAATGGTGGTCACACCCACTTCAACACTATCCAGATTCTGATAGGTAATTTCCACACTCGCCAAAACCTGCTGCAAAACCTTATCGGCGCGTTCCGGCTTGCCGTCCAAGCCATAAGCGAAGCCTTTGCGCCGAACGAAGCTGGTGGCTAATTCGTCTTCATCATTCCAGGCGCTGTCATGGATCATGGAATTCACATGCGCGCCATAGGTGCCATCGGTATTGCCAAAGACGCGCAGCGCCGCCTGTTCCATGCTGCCGCCATGTTGCGCGATATGTTGCAGCGCATGTTTGCGGATGAAGTTCTGCTCTGCGGGTTCCTCCGCTTGCGCTGCAAGCAGCGCGGCCTCAGCGAGCAGTTTCATTTGCAGCGGCAAAAGATCACGGAAAATACCCGATAGTGTCATCACCACATCAATGCGCGGGCGGCCCAATTCGGCCAAGGGCAGCAGCGCGGCGCCGGCCAGGCGGCCATAGCTGTCATAACGCGGCATCGCACCCATCAGCGCAAGCGCTTGCGCAATAGGCCCGCCTTCGGTTTTGAGATTATCCGTGCCCCAAAGCACCATCGCCACGGTTTCGGGCACGGCATTGCCTTCAGCCAAATGGCGTTCCAGCAAGCGGCCGGCTTGGCGCATGCCATCCTGGACGGCGAAGGCACTCGGCAGCTTGAAGGGATCAAAGCCATGCAAGTTCCGGCCCGTCGGCAATACATCCATGCTGCGCAACAAATCACCACCCGGTGCGGGCATGATGTAGCGCCCTTCCAAGGCGCGCAGGATGGAAGGGATTTCGTGATCTTCCGCCAGAAGCGCATCATAACGCGCCTTGGCGCCAGCTTCCGTAACACCCGCGGCACTCAGCATTTCTGCACGCTGATCGGCATTTGGCGGTTCACCCACCACATGCATGCCATGCGGGATCAGCGTATATTCCAATTCCAACAGACCAGCGCTGAGCTTCACAATCTCTGGCGCGGGATCAGCCCAGACAGGTTCTTCCGTCGCTAAATCCACCGCACTTGCCTGCGCCTGGATCAAGCCGGCCAGTGCCGCGCGTTGGTTCGGATCAGCATCAGGATCAAGCGCGCGCCAGCGATCAATCGAAGCCTTCAGGTCAAGCAACCCGCGATACAGCCCGGCTGAGGCAATGGGTGGCGTCAAATAGCTGATCAACGTCGCCCCGGCGCGGCGCTTGGCCAGCATGCCCTCAGACGGGTTGTTGGATGCATAGAGGTAGTAATTTGGCAAATCGCCAATCAGCCGATCAGGCCAGCATTGCGCTGACATGCCGGCCTGTTTGCCTGGCATGAATTCCAGCGCGCCATGTGTGCCGAAATGCAGCACCGCATCCGCCCCGAAATCCTGCCTGATCCATTGATAAAAGGCGCTGAAGGCGTGGGTTGGTGCAAAATCCCGCTCAAACAACAGCCGCATCGGGTCGCCTTCATACCCAAAGCCCGGCTGGATGCCGACAAAGACATTCCCAAGTTGTATACCAAGGATAAAGATATCCCGCCCATCAGTCTGAATACGCCCAGGCGTCGGGCCCCAGCTTTTTTCAATTTCGGCGAGCCATGGCGTGCGACGCATATGCTGATCAGCGGAAACCCGCGCCGCGAGATTCGCGGTGGTGCCATACCGGTCACGATTACCGTTGATCACCATCTCCCGCAGAACATCGGCACTTTCTGGCAGTTCGACGTGATAGCCTGCCGCCTTCATGGCCTTCAGCGTATTGAACAGCGACGGAAACACGCCGAGATAAGCGGCCGTACCGGTCGTGCCCGCATTTGGCGGGAAATTGAACAATACGGTTGCGATTTTGCGCTCCGCGCGCTCTGTCCGGCGCAAGGCCACCAGACGCGCTATACGATCCGCAAGTGTCGCTGCCCGCTCCGGATGCGGCACCATATCGCGCGCACAGGAAACACCATCACAACCGGCACAACGTTCATTGGCATCACCGCCCGCACCACAGCGGCCACCAAAAGTCATCGGCCAAATGCCGCCATCCAATTCGGGAATGGCCACCATCATGGTCGCTTCCACGGGCAAAAGACCGCGCGCATTGCCGGCCCATTGCTTCATGGTTTGGAATTCAAGCGGATGCGCGGCGATGTAAGGCACGTCCAGCTTGGCGAGCGCCGCTTCCGCCGCGCGGGCGTCGTTATACGCAGGGCCACCAACCAGCGAAAAACCAGTCAGGGACACCAGCGCATCAATCGCTGGCGCGCCATCCTTGGTGAAGAACGCCTCCATCGCTGGGCGACCATCAAGGCCCGCAGCAAAGGCTGGAATGACATTAAGGCCACGCGCTTCCAGCGCTTCGATCATGCCATCATAATGCTTGGCATTGCCCGCCAGCACATAGGATCGCAGCAGCAGCAGCCCAACCGTGCCGCGTGAACCTGGCCGCGGCAGGGCAGCGAGGTTTTCGCCAATGCGACCCTTCATACGCGGGTGATAAAGCCCGGTTTCCGGATATTCGATGGGCGCGGCGACGGAGAGCTTCTGCTTGCCCTTGGCGTAACGCTGCACCAGCAGTGCCACCATATTCGCAAGGTTATCGGCTGATCCCGCCAGCCAATATTGCAGCGTCAGGAAATAGGCACGCAAATCCTGCGCGGTGCCGGGGATGAAACGCAGCAGCTTCGGCAATTCGCGCAACATGCGCATTTGGCCCTTGCCGCTGGCGCCATTGCCATCCTTCTTGCCGCGCAGCCGCTTCAGCAGACCCATCAGCCCCTTGGCTTCAGCGGACATATCAAGCCGGCCCATGCGCGTCAGGCGCGTGATCTCAGGCGCTGAAAGGCAGCAGACCAGCGCATCACAATCGGCGCGGCGTGCGGCAATGGCATCCTGCACCAGGCGGAAATGATCTTCCAGGAACAGCATGCCGGCAATGATGATATCGGCGCGCGCGATATCGTTATGGCAAGCCGCCAAGGCCGCCGCATCGCCTGCGAATTCATCCGCCGCGTGAAGGGTCAATTCCAGTCCAGGCATTTGCTGGCGCAGCATCGCGCGCGCCTTATCCACCGCGCCACCGAAATGGCTATCCATCGTCACAATGACGATGCGGGGTGCTGACGCCTCAGCGGGAGAAATGGGCTTTGGCATCGTAAAGCGTCTCAAGGGTGATCACGGCAATGCCGCGTTCTTCAGCGAATCGTTCGGTATTCCGGCGCGCCTTGCCGCGCACGAAGAAGGGGATCTTGCGCAATTCCGCCTCGGCCTCATGCGCCCAACTCGCGGGGCCAACGGCAACCGGCACGGCATGTGTTTCCGCTTGCGGGCCATGGCCCAGATGGGAAGGGGCCACGCCGTCACGGAATTCGAAATCTTCGCGGAACATGCCAAGCAGATGTTCCTCAAGCCCCATCATGAGCGGATGGACCCAGGTATCGAAGATCACATTGGCGCCTTCAAAGCCCATCTGCGGCGCATAACGCGCAGGGAAATCCTGCACATGCACAGGGGCTGAGATCACCGCACATGGAACGCCAAGCTTTTTCGCAATATGACGTTCCATCTGCGTGCCCAGCACCAATTCGGGTTGCAGGGCGGCGATGCGTTCTTCGACTTCCAGATAATCATCGGAAATCAGTGCCTCACAGCCATATTTTTCGGCGGCAGCACGAATTTCGCGGCCGAATTCGCGGCTATAGGTGCCAAGGCCGACAACGGCGAAGCCCAATTCTTCCTGAGCAATACGCGCCGCCGCCATGGCGTGGGTGGCATCGCCAAAGATGAACACCCGCTTGCCGGTCAGGTAATTCGAATCGACCGAACGCGCATACCAGGGCAGACGCAGCGCAGCGCCGCCATCGGCTTCAGGCGCCTTCAGGCCCGCAAGCGCCGCCACTTCCGCCATGAAGTCACGCGTCGCACCCACACCAATCGGCACGATGCGCGTAAAGGGCTGGCCCAAATGGCGCTGCAAATACCCGGCTGCGACTTGCGCAATTTCGGGATAGAGCACGACATTGAAATCAGCCTCACGCAGGCGGGTCAGATCAGCGGGTGTTGCGCCCATCGGCGCCGTGACCACCACTTCAATGCCCATGCTGTGCAGAAGCTTTGTGATTTCCGCCACATCATCGCGATGCCGGAAGCCAAGCGCCGTTGGCCCCAGAATATTGCAGCGCGGCGCGCGGGCCGGATCGCGCGGCGCGCGGGGTTGTGCCGGCCCCGCAAAGGCACGCACCAGGCGATAGAAAGTCTCCGCCGCGCCCCAATTTTCCTTGCGCTGATAGGCCGGCAATTCCAGCGGCACCACGGGCACCGGCAGGCCAAGTGTTTTCGCCAAACCGCCCGGATCATCCTGAATCAGCTCTGCCGTGCAGGAAGCGCCCACCAGCATCGCTTCCGGCTTGAAGCGCGCATAGGCATCGCGCGCCGCTTCCATGAAAAGCTCGGCCGTATCGCCGCCCAAATCGCGCGCCTGGAAAGTTGTCCATGTCACCGGCGGGCGCTTTTCCCGCCTTTCGATCATGGTGAAGAGCAAATCCGCATAGGTATCGCCCTGCGGCGCATGCAGCACGTAATGCACGCCCTGCATGGCGGTGGCGATGCGCATCGCCCCCACATGCGGCGGCCCTTCATAGGTCCAGACAGCAAGCTGCATGGCTAGACCTTCAGCTTTTCGCGCCGGACCAAAGGTCGCGCAAAAAGTCCTGCAAGGTCACCCGCTTGATCGTATCCCTGTATGGGCGAGAAAACGAGTTCAATGGACCATTTCGTCGTCAGCCCCTCGGCTTCCAAAGGATTGGCAAGGCCAAGGCCACATACCGTCATGTCAGGCCGCGCCTCCCGGCAGCGATCCAATTGCCGGTCCACATGCTGGCCTTCCACCAGCTTTGCCGCGGCCGGCAGCAGCGCCAATTCATGCGCCAAATGCTGCCGATGCAGATAAGGCGTGCCGATTTCAATCGGCTTCATGCCCAATTCGCGTGACAGGAAGCGCGCCAAAGGCAGTTCAAGCTGCGAATCGGGGAAGAAGAAAATGCTCTTACCATCAAGCGTGGCGCGATGATTGGCCAGCGCTGCGCGGGCACGTTCGCGGCCCTGCGCGGTGGCTTGCGCGAAGCGTTCTTCGCCAATACCCCAAACCTCGGCCGCGGCGCGCAGCCAGGCGGTGGTACCTTCCTCGCCCAAGGGAAAAGGTGCCGGGATGTGGCGCGCACCGCGTGCTTCCAAGGCGCGCGCCGTGCCGGCAAGGAATGGCTGCGCCAACAGAAAGCGTGTCCCTTCACCCACTGCCGGCAATTCCGATGCGCGGCGTGATGGCAAGAAACGTACTGGCCCAACACCAAGGGCGGCGAAAAGCCGGATGAATTGGTCTTCCACTACCTCGGCCAGCGCGCCCACCACGAGCAGGGACCGCGCCGTGCCAGGCTCGGCCGGCATTTCCGGCACCAGGGCGGCAAGGCATGCATCCTCACCTTCGGTGAAGGTGGTTTCAATGCCGCTACCCGAATAATTCAGCACGCGTACACCGGGTGAGAAGCGTTGCGAAAGCCGCTGTGCAGCGCGGGAAAGATCAAGCTTGATCACTTCCGATGGGCAGGACCCCACCAGAAACAACATGCGGATATCGGGACGGCGCTGAATCAACCGCGTCACCACGCGGTCCAATTCCTCATTCGCGTCTGCCAAGCCGGCCAGATCGCGTTCTTCAATGATGGCGGTCGCGAATCGCGGCTCGGCGAAAATCATGACGCCAGCAGCGGATTGCAGCAGATGCGCGCAGGTGCGGCTGCCCACCACCAGGAAAAACGCGTCCTGGATTTTACGATGCAGCCAGATAATGCCGGTCAGGCCACAAAAAACCTCGCGCTGACCGCGTTCACGCAGAATGGGCGTATCGGCGCAACCACCGGCACCGGTCGCCATGCCTTCGGGCTCTCGTGGAGCGCCGCGATGGGTCATGTCATCTGGCCTGCATTGCCGCCGCGCCAGCCAGTTTCTTCGCGGCGGGCGGCACGCAACTTCATCAGGAACTGCGCAGCATTCACGACATAGGCGGCATAGGCAGCCAGCGCCAACATCATCTGCCCGCGGCCATCACCAATGCCAAGCACCAGCACCAGCAGATAGGCCGTGTGCAGCGCCAGTACCAACATGCTGAAAACATCTTCCCAGAAGAAGGCGGGTGCGAATAACCAACGGCCAAACACCACCTTTTCCCAAATGGAACCCGTCACCATGATCAGATAAAGGATCGCTGTTTTTGCGATGATCGAAATCGTTGCCGCGACGTAACCCTCACCGGTCGCGAGGTAGTTCAGCACCAATCCAAGGCTCACCAGAAAGACCAGAAATTGCACCGGTGCCAGAATGCCTTGCACCAGGGTCCAGGGGGTTGCATCCCGCCGGCGACGCTCATCCGGGGTGTAGAGAGGGGTCGCAACCCCCCGCCGGATACCTGCCTGGCGCTTGCCGCCGCGGCCGGTGGCGGCGTTCCAGGGGCTGGCGTCCAAGGCTTTGAAAATACCGGTGAAGCGGTCTGCTGTCAGCATTACTTGACACCTCCGGGGGCTGGAACGACTCGCATGGGCTGGCTTCCAGCGCCGCCCATCAAGGCTCGCCTCTGGCCCATTTCAGCCAGTTTGCCTTGATTTGCCTTGACGCTTAGGGTCATTTGGACCCCCTTCCCAGTCTTCGATGACTGGAAACCTACCGGAGCCCGGCGCCGAGTGTCAAGAAAGATTGACGTATTTTTCGATTGACATTAAGCGCCCCTCAGGACGAAGCTACTCGTACAAGGGGGTCAACCATGAAGCCGACCACGGATGAGGAGCGTCAGGCCCAAGCGGAATATGTGGAAGCGGATGGCGCTTTCACGCTATATTCCCGCGTGGACATGGCAGACCCAGACCCCGACCGCAGGGATGGGCCCGCAGAAGCACTATGGCACGGCCATTCTCATGGCTGTGCCTTGCCGCTGAAGCGGGTGATCGAGACAGAGGTAATCCCTCGACTCGTATTGGCCCAGCGTGCGCTTGGGACCACCACGCAGGAAGCACCGGCGCCGCATTTCGCAGCACCAACAGAAGGTGATGTGGAGGCCTTCACGGCGCTTGCAAGGCTCGGCAATACCGAAAATGTGCTGACCTTCATTGATGCCTTTTGCGCGCGTGGGCTGCCCTTGTCGCAGGTCTATCTCGGCCTGCTGGCGCCGGCGGCGCGGATCCTTGGCGTCGCTTGGGAAAAGGATACCGCCGATTTCACCGAAGTGACAATCGGGCTGCGGTGCCTGCATGCTGCCTGCCATGCGTTGGAGCCGCGTTTTGCCCCGCTTGGCATGGGCAATCGGCCAGGCCGCAGCATTCTGCTGGCCCCCGCGCCGGGCGAACAACATGGCTTTGGTCTGCTGATGGTGGAACAATTCTTCCGCCGTGCCGGCTGGGAAACCTGGACGGATGGCAGCGACGATGGCGATGCGCTGATTGCCATGGTCGCCGAAAAACATTTCGGCCTGATCGGCTTTTCCATCAGTGGTGAAACCCATATCGAAAGCCTGGCCGAGCTGATTCGCGATATTCGCCGTGCCTCACGCAATGCGGATATCGGCATTCTGGTAGGCGGTGCGTTGATTCTGAAGGAACCGCTTCTGGTCAAGCGACTCGGCGCTGATGCCACCGCGCGCGATGCAGAGGAAGCCATTCTGCAGGCAGAGGCCCTGCTTGCCTTACAGGGACGAGGAAGTGAGGGGCTGCCGAGTTAGGCCGCCCCGCCATGCGACCCATCACCTCGCCACTTGATTTCCTCCCGGGGCGCCCCGAAAAGGCGGCCCGCGCGTTAAAAGGTCCTGCTTTCTCGTGAAAACCTTTCTGGCCCCCCGCAAATCGCTCGGAGATTTGGATGCTGATGCCGCGGCCTCATTGGTCTCGGCGGCGGCGGATATGGCGCTGGTGGTGGATGAACAGGGCGTCATTCGCGATATTGCCTTCAGCAGTCAGGAACTTTCGAAAACCCTGGGCGGGCATCAGGCATGGCTTGGTCGCCCATGGGCGGAAACCGTCACCACGGAAAGCCGCCCCAAGGTTGAAGCGCTGCTGAGCGGCGCACCCAGCGAGTCGAAATGGCGCAACATCAATCAGGTCGCTGAAGGTGGTGAGGCAGTGCCGCTGCTTTTCGCCGCCGTGCCCTTGCAGCGCGGCAATCGGCGCGTTGTCTTTGGCCGTGACCTGAGTGCGCAATCGCGCCTGCAACAAAGATTGCTGGAAACCCAGCAATCCATGGAACGCGATTACGCGAAGCTGCGTCAGGCTGAAACACGCTATCGCCTGTTGTTTCAGCTTTCCGCCGATGCAACCCTGATCATTGATGGCGCAACCGGGCGCGTGACCGAAGCCAATCCGGCCGCGGAACAGCTTTTCGGGCGCCAGTCACGCCGCGTCATTGGCCGCCCTTTAATGGATGCCTTCGCGCCAGAAAGCCGACAGGCGGTGCAATCCCTGCTGGCTTCCGTGCGTATCGCAGGCCGTGGTGATGAAGTAGGCGCACAGCTTGCCGATTCCGGCCGCGACGTAACCATTGCCGCCACCAGCTTCCGGCAAGATGGTGCTTCGGTATTGTTGGTGCGGCTATCTCTCGCGGGTGGCGAACAGCCGGCCGGGCTTTCGCCCGCCAAGGCGCAAATGCTGAAAGTGGCGGAAAACCTGCCTGATGCCTTTGTGGTGACGGATCAGAATGGCCTGGTGATTTCCGCCAATGGCGCCTTTCTTGATCTGGCGGAGCTTGGTTCGGAAGAACAGGCGCGTGGCGAATCACTGGAACGTTGGCTTGGTGGCCAGGGCATCGAAATTGAAGTCCTGCTCTCCAACCTTCGCAATCGCGGCACTGTCAGGCTTTACACCACCACGTTGCGCGGCGCGATGGGTGCGCGGGTTGAGGTTGAAATCTCCGCCGTCACCGTGACGCATGGCGGGCAGGAGGTTTTCGGTTTTTCGATTCGCGATATCGGCGCGCGTGTGGCCGAACCGCGCCAGACGGGCGCGCATGCCACGCGTTCTGTTGAACAGCTCACGGAATTGATCGGGCGCGTACCGTTGAAAGACCTGGTGCGCGATGCGACGGATGCGATTGAGCGCCTGTGCATCGAAGCCGCCTTGCAGCTTTCCGGCGATAATCGCGCTTCGGCGGCGGAAATGCTCGGGCTGAGCCGGCAGAGTCTCTATGTAAAATTGCACCGCTACGGCCTTGGTGATCTGGGCGCCGATAGCGGCGAGCAGGGATAGGGGCAGCGCGATGGCGGGCCCCGTTGCAACAGCAGCGACCGCCCCAACTCCGCGGCTGAAGCCATCCGCGGTTCTGGAATTATTGAAGCCCATCACATGGTTCCCACCCATGTGGGCCTTTGGCTGCGGTGTTGCTTCCGCCCATGGCGGCTTTGCCGAACATTGGCCCTTGGCATTGCTGGGCGTGGTGCTGGCCGGCCCCTTGGTTTGCGCGATGAGTCAGGCGGCAAATGATTGGTATGATCGCCATGTGGATGCGATCAATGAACCGCATCGCCCGATTCCATCAGGACGCATCCCTGGTCGCTGGGGTTTGTATATTGCGCTGTTCTGGACTGGGCTTTCGCTATTGGCGGCGCTGCCGCTCGGCACTTGGGGCATGGGTGCCACCATCATCGCCATTGCGCTCGCCTGGGCCTATAGCGCGCCGCCCTTTCGGCTGAAGGCGAATGGTTGGTGGGGCAATCTGGCCTGTGGTTTGGCCTATGAAACCCTGCCCTGGATCACAGCGGCAGCGATCATGTCTGGCGGGGCGCCAGATTGGCGCGTGCTGCTGGTGGCGCTGCTTTATGGCCTTGGCGCGCATGGCATCATGACGC
Source organism: Roseomonas sp. (assembly GCA_020250005.1). Lineage (GTDB taxonomy): Bacteria > Pseudomonadota > Alphaproteobacteria > Acetobacterales > Acetobacteraceae > Neoroseomonas. Next base: position 6,001 of record JADCES010000101.1, on the reverse strand, counting down.
TGAATGACTTCAAGGCAATCGAGGGTGATCGCCGCATGGGCGTGTTGTCTCTGCCCGTACAATTGGGCGCGGAACGCGCTGGTCTGGTAGCCTGCGTTTTCATGGCGGTGCCGCAGGTATTTGTGGTGGCGCTCCTTATTGCCTGGGATGTGCCCTGGCATGCGGCGGCGGTGGCGCTTTCCCTGCTGATCCAGCTTGGTCTGATGCGGCGCATGCTGCGCGATCCGCGCGCGCTTGCGCCCTGGTATAACGGCACGGGCGTTCTGCTTTACGTGATCGGCATGCTGATCAGCGCCTTTGCCTTGGCCGCTTTGACAGGAGGCTCGGCATGAACCCCGCCCCGCTTGGCTGGCTTGGTATTATCCGTCTGGGTTTGGTGCAAACCGCCCTTGGCGCGATTGTAGTGCTGACAACCTCTGCCCTCAATCGCGTCATGGTGGTGGAACTCGCCTTGCCTGCGACCCTGCCCGGGATTTTGGTTGGACTGCATTATGCGCTGCAAATGCTGCGCCCGCGCATGGGTTATGGGTCCGATATGGGTGGGCGGCGCACGCCCTGGATCATTGGTGGCATGGCAGTACTGGCGCTTGGCGGTGTTTTGGCCGCCGCTGGCACGGCACTGATGGCGGAATCGCTTTGGGCCGGCATTGCGCTGGCAGTTTTGGCGTTTTTGCTGATTGGCGCTGGCGTTGGCGCGGCCGGTACATCGCTGCTGGTCTTGCTCGCGGCACGCACCGCACCAGCACGGCGCGCTGCTGCGGCATCCCTTGTCTGGATCATGATGATCGCGGGCTTTGTGATCACCACGGCGATTGCTGGGCGCCTGCTTGATCCCTATTCGCCCATGCGGCTGATTGCGGTCGCCGCCGGCGTTTCCGCCATTGCCTTCACGCTGGCGACCCTCGCCGTTTGGGGCATGGAAGGCCCGCGCCCCGCGCGCCCGGAAGCGAGCGATGCCGCCAAGCCACCCTTCCGGCAGGCTTTGCGTGAAGTTTGGGCGGAACCCGAAGCGCGGCGCTTCACGATTTTCATTTTCGTTTCCATGTTGGCCTATAGCGCGCAGGATTTGATCCTGGAGCCTTTCGCCGGCGCCGTCTTCAATCGCAGCCTGGGTGAGACGACGCGCATTTCATCGCTGCAACATGCGGGCGTGCTGGTTGGCATGATTGCCATTGCGCTGATTGGCAGTGTGCGCGGCGGGCGCTGGGCAGGCACGCTCCGCTTCTGGACCATTACGGGCTGTCTTGCCACGGCGGTAATGATGCTTTCCCTTTCCGTCGCCGGGCAATTCGGCGCGGCTTGGCCGCTCAAGACCAGTTTCTTCGCGCTTGGTGTCGCGAATGGTGTTTTCGCAGCGGCCGCCATTGCTTCCATGATGCAAATGGTCGCGCGCGGGCATGAATCGCGCGAAGGCACGCGCATGGGGCTTTGGGGCGCGGCGCAGGCGGTGGCCTTTGGGCTTGGCGGGCTTGCGGGCGCGGCGGCGGTGGATGTGGCGCGGTTTGCGCTGGGCCATGTTGAAGCGGCCTATGCGGCGGTCTTCATTCTTGATGCGGCGCTGTTCATCGCGGCGGCGATGCTGGCAGCGCGCATCAATCGCCCAAAAATCAGCAAGACCGGTGGCTTCGGCCCAATGGTACCGGCAAGGTAGAGGGAAATGGCCATGCAAACATATGATGTCATCGTGGTGGGCGGCGGGCCATCCGGCGCCACCGCCGCCGATGATCTGGCACGCCGCGGCCGTTCCGTACTGCTACTGGATCGCGCGGGCCGCATCAAACCCTGTGGCGGTGCGATTCCACCGCGTCTGATCCGTGATTTCGCGATTCCGGATGAATTATTGGTCGCCAAGATCAATTCCGCCCGCATGGTCGCCCCCAGCGCAAAATCCGTGGATATGCCGATTGATGGCGGCTATGTCGGCATGGTGGATCGTGAGGATTTCGACGAATGGCTACGCGAACGCGCCGCGCATGCAGGCGCAGAACGCCAGACCGGCACTTATGAAAAAATCACCCGCGACGCCGATGGTACGGCGATTGTCCATTGGGAAGCGAAGGATGGCGCAGCGGTAGCTGCCCGCGCACGCTTGGTGATTGGCGCCGATGGCGCGCGGTCCCAGGTGGCGAAGCAGGAAGTGCCGGGCGGCGATAAGGTGCGCTGCGTTTTCGCCTATCATGAAATCGTACGGTCTCCGCCCAATGGCGGGTCCGCGGATTTCGATGCCAAGCGCTGCGATGTCTATTACCAGGGCAAGCTTTCGCCCGATTTCTACGCCTGGATCTTCCCGCATGGTGACACGACTAGTATCGGCACCGGTTCCATGCAAAAGGGCTTTTCGCTGCGCGGTTCGGTTGCTGAACTCCGCCGCGATATCGGCCTGACGGATGCCGAGACCATTCGCCGCGAAGGTGCGCCGATACCGCTCAAGCCGCTGAAGCGCTGGGATAATGGCCGCGATGTGATCCTGGCCGGGGACGCCGCGGGCGTGGTGGCGCCTGCTTCCGGTGAGGGGATTTATTACGCCATGTATGGTGGCAGGCTGGCCGCTGATGCCGCTGAGGAATGCCTGAAGACCGGCGATGCACGTGCACTTGCCGGTGCGCGCAAGCGCTTCATGAAGGCACATGGGCGCGTTTTCTGGGTGCTCGGCATCATGCAGTATTTCTGGTATTCATCCGATAAAAGGCGGGAGAAATTTGTCTCCATCTGCGCGGATAAGGATGTGCAGCGCCTAACCTGGGAATCCTACATGAACAAGGAATTGGTCCGCCGCGATCCCCTTGCGCATGTGCGGATTTTCTTCAAGGATTTGGCGCATCTCTTTGGCCTCGCAAGGGCCTGAGCATTTTCAAGCCAAGTGGCATCACTTGGCGACTCGGAAAATGCGATCTAACCAAGGTTGGAGCATGTCCGGTAAGCAACAGCGAAGCGGACATGCTCTGAACGAGAAACAAGGTTTTTGAGGAATGGCGTCTCAGCCCATGCGTATTGGCACGCGCGGTTCTCCGCTGGCACTTTGGCAGGCGCGGCATTTTGCCAGCGTGGCCCGCGCGGCCATACCGGCGCTGGCGGAAGATGGCGCGCTGGAAGAACACATCATCGCGACATCGGGCGACAAGGTGCAGGATAAGCGCCTGGCCGATATTGGCGGCAAGGGGCTTTTTGCCAAGGAAATTCATGAAGCGCTGGCTGATCGTCGCATTGATGTCGCAGTGCATAGCCTCAAGGATCTGGAAACCGAATTGCCGCCGGGCATTGTGCTGGCCTGCGTGCTGGAACGGGAAGACCCGCGCGATGCGCTGATTCTGGGCGCGGGATGTGGCGCGGCGACGGCGGATGATCCGCTTTCTGCCCTGCCGCAGGGTGCCCTGGTCGGCACGGCTTCCGTGCGCCGGCAGGCGCAATTGCTGCATCGGCGGCCTGATCTCCGCGTAGATATCATTCGCGGCAATGTGCAAACGCGGCTTGGGCGCGTGGCGGCAGGGGATTTTACCTGTTCCCTATTGGCGCTTGCAGGTTTGAAGCGCCTTGGCATGGCGGATCGCGCGCAAGTGGTGCTGGAAGCCGATGCCATGCTGCCCGCCGCCTGCCAAGGGATTGTCGGCATTACCGCGCGTGCGGATGATGCGGCCACGCTGGAACTTCTTGCGCGGATTGAACACGCGCCAAGCCGGCTGATGGCAGACGCCGAACGCGCCTTGCTCGGCGCGCTGGATGGGTCCTGCCGCACGCCGATTGGCGCGCATGCCACGCTTCTGCCTGATGGGCGGCTTCGCCTGCATGGGCTGGTAGCGCGCGCCGATGGCAGTTTCCTGAAGCGCAACATGGGGGAAGCTGCGGCGAAGCACGGCCCACAACTTGGCCGCGATCTGGCCGCTGCCCTGAAGCGCGAAAGCCCGGCGGATATTTTTGGCTGAGGCTTAGGGGGCAGGTTTCAGCCCACCCCAGCCATGGCCCCCATGCGGCGCGGCGCGGCGATGTCACCATCCCGCCGGCGTAATTCTTCCGCCATCACGCGATGCACCATGGCAATGGCGGTATCATCCAGGCTCGCCACCCAAAGCCGGGCAAAGCTTGGATCAAAGCTGGGGTCGAGCACCTGGCGCGGCAGGGAAAGCTCCGCCGCGCGCGCCTGAATTTCCGCCGCCGCCCCGGGGCTATCCAGCGCAATGGCGCGCAGCCGGCGCGGATCGGTCACCATATTCGCGATAAAGGCATCCAAGGCAGCGATGGCGCTGTCCAGCACCGCCGCATCCCCTTCCGCCTCAGCGGCTTCCAGCTTGGCCTTTAGCGCCTCATAAGCGATGCGATGCGAATTGCCATTCATGGCTGCCCCCTCCAGAGCTCACGGGAAGGCTGCGCCTTTTCGCGCCCATGTGTCAATCAAAATTGACAGTCGCAAGCGATGATCAATCCCGCCAGCGTCGCCACAGATCCCAGGCGTGGGCGAAAAAAGCGGCGGTCATGGCAAGGGAAACAAAGCCCCACCAGGCGCCGGTCAACGCCGCGCGCAAGGCCAACGCGAAAAACACCCCCGGCAGCACGAGGGCGAGCACCGATTGCGGCCGCAGCCCGCGCCCCGTCAGCCACCAAAAGCCCAGCAAGGCCAAAGCCTCAATTAGCAGCACCGCTATCATTAGGTCGGCGACACGGCCGGAGGCGAAAAACGCGGCGAAGTCCGGCATGGCGCGCGCCTAATCCTCGGCCGGCACGGCAAAACCTTCGGGCGGCAGGCCGGCGGCATGGCGCTGCCACATCATGCGATAGGCGCTTTCCAGGTGGCGCGTGAAGCGCGGCGTATTGAACAAGGGCGCGGCTGGAATAGCGGCCGCTAGCTTCGCCTTCAGCGCTGCAGCGCGCGCAGGATCACGGCCAAGCGCAATGCCGAGCGCTTCATATGCTGCCGCATCGCGCGTGATCATCTCGGGCAGGCCAACGGCATTCAGCAGGCTTGCCGCGACTCGCCCCGCAAAGGCCTGGCCCATTTGCGTCAGCACCGGCAGCCCGGCCCAAAGCGCATCACTCGCCGTGGTATGTGCATTATAGGACAGCGTATCGAGGAAAAGATCCGCAAGCCGATGCCGCGCCAGATGCTTTGCCGATGGCGCATAGGGCGCAAAAACCAGGCGCGCCGGATCAATCCCCTGCCCGGCTGCGACCGCGCGCAGCCGATCCATGGCCTCCGCTTCATTCGCGAGCAGCCATAGCACAGAACCCGGCACGGCATTGAGAATGCGCATCCAGGAAGCAAAAACTTCCGGCGTGATCTTATAGGCATTGTTGAAGCAGCAATAGACAAAGCCATCCGCCGGCAGCCCGGCCTCAGCGCGCGATGGCATCTCAGGCGCGATCAGCCGGCGGTCATCATTGGCCTGATAACTATCCGGCAGATGCACGATCTTTTCATCATAGAAGCGCTGCTGATCCATGGGCAGCACGGTCGCATCGGCGACAATATAGTCCAGGAATGCTGCCCCCACCGTACCGGGATAGCCAAGATAGCTGACCTGCACCGGCGCCAGGCGCGCGGCGAAGGGCGCAAGCCGCGCATCCTGCGTATAGCCATTGAGATCAACGGCGATATCAATCCCGGCCCGCCGCGCCATGGCAGTCAAAGCGCCATCAGACAGCCGCGCACATTCATGGAAATGATCCATGGTGGCCCGAAGCCGCGCCCGCATTGCATCCTCAGCTTCCGGACCATAGGAAAAGGCATGGATTTCGAAAGCGTCGCGGTCATGACATTCCAGCGCGCCGACAAGCAATTGCATCACGGCATGATTGCGAAAATCAGCCGAAAAATACCCGATGCGCAGGCGTTGGCGCTGTTCGGCCGGCGGTGGCTGAACAGCGGGGGGGCTCGGCAGGGTTTCAAGCGTATAAGCGCGGGCGGCGATCTGGTGCAGTTCCGGATCATCGCAAATGCCAAGCAGCGCAAAGGGGTTGGCCACATATTGCCGCGCGCGCACACGGTCCAGCAGAAACTGGCGCTGCTCCG
>JADCES010000100.1 GCA_020250005.1 Roseomonas sp. | reverse complement strand
CCAGCGCCAAGGCGATGAACAAAACCCCGCGCCGGATGATCACAACCGGACGCCGGTGGTGGCGAAAGCGACGTCTGCCGTTTGCTGGACGTTGCGGTCCAAATAAATCGCCGCGCCAATGGCGATGACGATGGCGATGCAGACGCCGCTGATGATGCCGTTCATTGCTGTTCTCCCCGGAACTTAGCCTTTAGGGGCTTATGCCTTGGGATAGGCTGATTTGCAAGATTTCCTCGGCCTTCGCCAAATCCTCGGGCGCATTGGCGTTGAAAAACGGGTCATAGGGGGTGGCCGGCCAGGCGGCCTCCGCACAGCCGAATCGCGCGGTCCAACGGTCTATCTTGCGCTCCCCGGCCAAAAGGGCGGCGCGCAATTCGCCGCGGAGCGCCACGGGCCAAAGCGCGGCCGGCGGGTGGCTTTGCCCGCCCGAGGATGCAGCAGCCATGGGCACCCCCGCTGCCGCCCGCGCGGCATGCAAACGCGCCACGAAATCGCCTGGGATGAAGGGGCAATCCCCAGGGATTGAGGCCACCCAGGCGAGGTCCGGCCGATGCTCTGCCGCCCATTCAAGCCCGGCCAGAATCCCCGCGAGTGGCCCGGGGTGATCCGGCAGCGGGTCCGCCACCACCGGCAGACCAAAACCAGCAAAGCGCGCCGGATCGCCATTGGCATTCAGCACCACCGCCGCGAGCTGCGGCGCAATGCGCGCCAGCACATGATCCAGCAAGGGCCGCCCACCGAGCAAGCGCAGCGGCTTATCCCCGCCCCCCATGCGCCGCGCGAGCCCGCCCGCCAGCAAAAGCCCCAGCGTTTCAGCCGCCATCGCGTTCCGCTTCCGCGCTGTTCTTCCGCCAATGCTTGGCACTTTCTTCTTCCACATAACGGAGATCGGCATCGAAGATAATGCGATCCTCGCCCGCGAGTGCCACAAAGCGCTTGCCCTTGCAGCGCCCAATCAGCATCACGCCCGCTTCGCGCGCAAGCTCCACGCCCCAGGCGGTAAAGCCGGAACGCGAAACCAGAATGGGAATGCCCATGCGCACGGTCTTGATCACCATCTCAGACGTCAGGCGCCCGGTGGTGTAGAAAATCTTGTCGCCAGGCGCTTCCTTGTTGCGGAACATCCAGCCCGCGATCTTATCCACCGCATTGTGGCGCCCGACATCTTCCATATAAACCAGCGGTTCATCCTGCCGACACAGCGCACAACCATGAATGGCGCCGGCTTCCAGATAAAGTGTCGGCAGGGAATTGATCCGATGCAGCAGGCGGTAAAGCCAGGAGGTGCGGAGTTCCGCGCGCGGCAATTTCGCTTCGGCAAAACCCTCCATCAAATCACCAAAGGCCGTGCCCTGGGCGCAGCCTGAGGTGAGGGTTTTCTTGCGCAGCTTTTCCTCATAATCCGTCCGCCGCGCGGTGCGCACAATCACCACAGCCAAATCATCATCATAATCAACGCCGGTCACGTCATCATCGGCATGCAGCATGCCCTGATTGAGCAGATAGCCGAGCGCCAAATCCTCTGGCCGGTCGCCAATCGTCATCATGGTGACGATTTCCTGGCCATTGAGGAATAGCGTGAGCGGGCGTTCGACGGTGACGCTGGCTTCAATCGTGGCCCCCGTATGGTCGCGCCCGGTGACGCGGCGCGTCAGGCGCGGGTCGGCGGGATCGGGGCGGATGATCAGGCTATCGGGCATGGGGAGCAGATGGGCGAAGGGGGCCGCAGACGCAAGGCTTAGAAGGACACCGCAAGGCCGATCGAGGCGCCGGAGACATTCTGGCCGAATAGGTAGCGACCAACGATCCGGATGCTTTGCATGTTGAAATCCCAAACCCCCAATTCATAGCGCCCGACATTCATCTCAATCCCGCCGCCCACCTTGGTCAGGTGATCGAAGCCAAGCGCCACCTGATCACCAAGGAAGCGCGAATGGGAAAAATCCACCACCCAGCGCAGCGGGCGGCCGAACATCTCGGCCTCCATCGGCCACCGGACACGGCCCCAGATGTTGAAGGTTTTCGCCTCTGCCTCACCACGGACAAGGGTAGTCGTATCGCCATAGGTGGAAAGCCGAATATCAGTGTAGCGCAATTCCAGATCGATCTCGTAGCCAGGGCGCGGGATGTTCAGATCAAGCATCAGCGAACCGCCAAGCCCATAGGCATTCATCCGGCCGCGCTTGAGGAAAGCTAATTCCCGATTGTACTTCGCTTCAAGCAAGCGGGCGAGTATGGACGCATCGGTTTCCACATGGCCAAGCGCAGCATTCAGGATGGGACGAAAGACCAAGCCTTCGATGATCGGAAAATCCCAGCCAACCCCGATGGTACCGGAGACATTGTTCCAACGCGTGGGCAGAGTGGTTTTCTCAGTACCTTGTGAAAAAACGAAGCGTGGATCATAGCGTGAATAGCCCAAAAATCCTTCGAGATAGAGCGGGAAATCGGGGTCTACCGTGAAACCCAGGCCGAACTGCGTGGTTTGCAGCCCAGTATCGCTCTGATCGCCGCGGCTGATGCTGAGCGAGGAAGCCGTGACATCCGGCACCACATTATAGCCAAGCAGGCCAAGCACCCCATTCGCGGTTTGTTGCAGCGAATAGCCTGGGATGCCGGTGATGACGCGGCCCGTGCCCTGCGCTTCAGCCCGCAGCGCCAGCAACGGGCCGCATAGAAGCGTCAGCAAAAGAAGGCGCAGGCTTGGCATGGGTTGTTGTTAGGCCCTCACGCGCGCCGCGCCAATGCTGCGCCGGGCAGCCAAATGCCGCGGCCGGCGAAAAACCGTGCAAAATCGGCTATGGGCACGCGCGCATCAGCCTGGGCGGGCGCATCATGGCCAGAGGGGTTGTGGAGCCGAAGCGCGCCCTCCCCTGCTCCGAAAACCAATACCAGATGCCCGCCCTTGCCGGGGGCAGGTTCCGCCGGGCGGCGAATGGCGGGATGGACGGAAGCGATGAAAAGCCCGCCATCGGCAAGCAAGGGCGCAATAGCCTCAGCCGCGCGGTCCAGGATGATTTCGCCCGCTATGGCGTGGGTTTCAGCGAGCCAGGTGATCGCCGGCGCATAGATCAGGCCGCGAATATGGCCATCCGGTTCTTCCACATAGGCGCCGTAGCGGGTCAGCACCCTTGCGAGGTCCCGCGCGCGGGGGGGCGTTATGCCGCGCGCGGCGAGTGCCATGCGGAGACACGCCACACCGCACAAATGCTCCGCCCAGCGCGCATAATCCAGCGGGTTTTCGGCGCCCGAAGCTGCCCAGGCGGGATCATCCTCCGCCCGACACGCACCGGTGATGATGGCGCCGATCAGGCTTGGCGTTTCCCATTGGCCGAAAAAAGGCGGAATGGCGGCGCGCTTCATGGCGTGATGCGCAGGACGGAAATGCGAAAGCGCGGCGTGACCGCCACGGCTTCATGCGTGCCGGTGATGGGCGCGGCGGCTTCGGGGTCCGGCGCGGCGGCGAGTGGAATATGGCCTTCTGCCGCCAGCAGGCCAGAGGTGGGATCAAACCCAATCCAGCCGGCACCCGGCAGATAGGCTTCCGCCCAGGCATGCAATTCAGCGTGGTCCGAGGCATCCTGTTCCGCTTCAATCAAATAACCCGAAACGAAACGCGCCGCGAAGCCAAGCGCGCGCAGCACATGCACCAGCAGCCAGGCCATGTCTCGGCAAGCGCCGCGTCCTTCGGTCAATACGCGTTCCGCATCCCAAATGCCGTGCGTTTCGCGCTTTTCATAACGGATGCGCTGATGGATCAGCCCATTCGCTGCGACTAGCACGTCAATGGTTGGTTGCGGGAATTGCGGCAGGCTTGCGATCAGCGCGGCCAGCAGCGGGCCTTGCGCGGGCGCTTCCCTGTAAGGCGCAAGCTGGCGCGCGAGCCAGGGTTCCAGCGTGAAGGGCCATTCAGTGGCGCCGGCATCAAGCAGGAAAGCAAAAGGGTTGATCGGCGTCAGGATCGCTTCAAATGAGACCATGACGCTCATTTCACTGGTCGCACCATCGAACAAGGCACGAGCGGAGCGATTGCCAGCAGGATCAAGAAACCAATCAAGCCGCACGGGGGTTGGTGCAATCTGAAGCCGATAGCCCGTGATGGCCGTGCGCGCATGGGGTGCGGGATGCAGGCGGATTAGCTGCGGCCCAAGCGGCACCGGTCGCGCATAGCGGTAGTGGCTTTCATGGGTCAGGGCGAATCGCAGCGACATCGTGGGTCAGTCTAGCCCGGCTTCGGCGGAACAGGCGATTGACCGAAAGGCCAAGACAGCATGATGCTGGCACAGCAAGGGAAGGAAACACCATGGCCGATCTCACGATACGGGAAGTGAAGACCACGCTCCTGCAATTGCCCTGGGCGGATGATCCCTGGCTGGCCGGCCATGCCTTGGGGCCGATGCGTGATCTGGTGGTGGTGGATATCACCACGCAATCGGGCATCACGGGCATGGGCTATCTGCATTTGCTGAACCTGCCCTTGCAACGCACCATCGGCGCCTGCATTGCCGAAGCCATGGCGCCGCGCATCATTGGGCGCGATGCGACGGCGATTGAAGCGATCTGGCGCGATTTGTGGCGTGCAACACTGACCGGCGGGCGCGGCGGGGTTGCGATGATGGCGCAATCGGCGATTGACATCGCGCTTTGGGATATTCTGGGCAAGGCAGCGGGGCTGCCCTTGCATCGGCTATGGGGGCATTTCCGTTCCGACATCCCGATCTATGGCAGTGGATGCTTTCGTGGCGCGCGCGGCGATGGCATGATCGCGAAAGCCAAGCACTACATCCAACAAGGCTACCCTGCCATCAAGATGCAGGTCGCGCATATTGGTGATCTCAACACCGATCTTGATAATGTCCGGCGCATGCGCGAAGCCGTCGGGCCCGATATTGATATCATGATTGATGTGAAGATGGGTTGGACTGCGGATATCGCCATCACCATGGGCCGCAAGTTTGAGGAATATGATATCTACTGGCTGGAAGAACCGGTGCTGGCCGATGATTACGCTGGCTATCTGCGCTGTGCGGAGGCGCTTGATATGCGCGTGGTGGGTGGGGAGACGCATTTCGGCCGCGCCGATCTGAAGCCTTTCCTGGAAAAT
>JADCES010000010.1 GCA_020250005.1 Roseomonas sp. | reverse complement strand
TCAAGCATTTTCAAGCCAAGTGTCTTCACTTGGCGACTCGGAAAATGCGACCCCAAAAATTTTTTAGTGCGTGACCGCTGAACGGATGTGAAGCGGGCGCGAACTAAACCGCTGTCCCACCCACCGTCAGCCCGGTCAGTTTCAATGTCGGTTGGCCAACGCCAACCGGCACGCCCTGGCCCTGCTTGCCACAAGTGCCAATGCCGGGATCGAGCGCCATGTCATTGGCAACCATGCTCACCTTGGTCAGCGCATCCGGGCCATTGCCGATCAATGTCGCACCCTTCACCGGCGCGCCGATCTTGCCGTTTTCGATCAAATAGGCTTCCGAAGCGCTGAAGACGAATTTGCCGGAGGTGATATCCACCTGCCCGCCGCCGAAATTCACCGCGTAAAGGCCGCGCTTCACACTGGCCAGCACCTCTTCCGGCGAATGGACGCCGCCCAGCATGACGGTGTTTGTCATGCGCGGCATAGGGCTGTGGGCATAGCTTTGGCGCCGGCCATTGCCCGTGGGTGCCACGCCCATCAGCCGGGCATTCTGCCGATCCTGCAAAAAGCCCACCAGAATGCCGTCTTCAATCAGCGTGGTGCGCCCGCTTGGTGTGCCTTCATCATCCACGGTCAGGCTGCCGCGCCGATCAGGCAGGGTGCCATCATCCACCACGTTCACACCCGGCGCCGCGATGCGCTGACCCAGCAGACCCGCGAAGGCTGAGGTTTTTTTGCGATTATAGTCGCCTTCCAGGCCATGGCCGATCGCTTCATGCAGCAAAATGCCAGGCCAGCCGGGGCCAAGCACCACTTCCATCTCGCCGGCGGGGGCGGGCACGCTGCCAAGGTTCACCAGTGCTTGGCGCAAGGCTTCATCCACGCCGCGCTTCCAGGCATCGCTACCCAGCACGCGGTCATAGGCAAAGCGCCCGCCGGTGCCGAAGCTGCCGGTCTCCCGCCGATCCCCTTCCGCCACCACGACCGAGACATTGAAGCGCACGAGTGGGCGCAAATCAGCCAGGCGCTGCCCATCCGGGCGCAGGATCTGCACCGCCTGCCATTCCCCGGTGATGGAGGCCATGACCTGCACCACGCGCGGGTCTCGCGCCCGGGCATAGGCGTCAATTTCCTGCAAGAGCGCGGTCTTGGCGGCGAAATCCATTTGCGTCAGCGGATTGGCATCAGTGTAAAGCCGCGCATTGGTGGCCCGCGGCGCGATGTCCAAAGCCCCGCTATGGCCCTGGCGCACCGCCTTCACCGCGGCGGCAGCGCGCGATAGCGCAGCGTCTGACAATTCCCCCGCATGGGCATAGCCCGCTGCCTCACCAGCTACAGCGCGCAGGCCAAAGCCGCGCGTTGCATCGTAACTCGCGGAACGGATACGGCCATCATCAATCGAAATCGCCTCGCTTTCGCGATATTCCAGGAATAGTTCGCCATCCTCACAGCCCTGCGTCGCGTCGCGCAATTGGCGTTCGGCGCCGGCGCGATCCAGCAGCGTGAAGAAAAGCTCATCCGTGATGCCGAGCGCGTTCATGGGCTATCTACCTCGAAGATCAGGCGTTCAGAGAAGCGGTTGCGCGCGGCCGGCGCAAGCCGTGAATCGCAGCAAGCGCGCTGGCCAGCACCAATACCGCGATGGATTGATGCAGCGTGCCGAGCCAGACCGGCACCACGGCGAGCAACGTCGCGATGCCAAGCACATATTGCAGCGCGACCGAAGCGGTCAGCGCCAGCACGGCAGCGCGCGCAAAGCCCGGTGCAAGCCGGCGCCAAGCGATCACGCCGGCAACCACCGCAACCACCAGCACAGCACTCGCCAAAAGCCGATGGTTGAACTGCACGGCGGCGATATTGGCGGTGAAGTTCTTGAGCGCCGGCGCCAAATCCCAATAGCCCTCCGGTACCAGCCGGCCATCCATCAGGGGGAAGGTATTGTAGCTGAAGCCCGCGCGAATGCCGGCCACAAAGCCGCCCGCCAGCATGGCCAACACCGCAAGCCCGGCGGTTGCATGCACCAGGCCGCGCAGGGCGCCGGCATCCACCGGGCCACTCCGCGCCGGGCGCAACAGGCTGAGCGCGGTCCAGAACAGAATGCCGAACAGCACAAAGGCAAGGCCCAGATGAATCACCAGCCGATAGGGCGAAACCGCCGTGCGGTCCGCATCAAAGCCAGACGCCACCATGAACCAGCCGACCGCGCCTTGCAGCCCACCCAGCGCCAGCAGCAGCAATAGGCGCGGTTTGAGCGACGCCGGCACCCGCCCGCGCAGCCAGAACCAGGCAAGGCCACCAACGTAAGCCAGCCCGATCAGCCGTCCCCAAAGCCGATGCCCCCATTCCAGCCAGAAAATCTCCTTGAAGCCTTCCAGCCCAAAACCCTGATTGACCAGCTGATATTGCGGAATGGTACGATAAAGATCGTAAAGCCGCTGCCATTCGGCTTGCGAGAGCGGCGGCAGCGTACCCGCAATCGGCGCCCATTCCATGATGGAAAGGCCAGACCCCGTGAGCCGCGTCGCACCCCCAAGCCCCACCATGAACCAGACCATGCCGGCTACGCCAAGCAGCCAAAAGGCAATGGCGCGGCGCGCATCCTGTTGTTCGGCGGCGGCGATATCGGCGGGCAGGGAGCGTGTGTCGAAGGGCATGGCGCGCATATAGGGGCTATCGCGGGGCGATGCACCCCTGCTTGCCGTGTCTTGGTGGCCCTGCTACCGCGAAATTCTCATGGTTTCCGACAATGCTCTGCTCCCGGCTGCGCCGCTCATTTCCGTGGTGGTGCCGGTGCGCAATGAGGCGCCGAATATCGCACCGCTGATTGCCGAAATCCGCGCCGCCTTGGCGGGTGTGGTGCATGAGATTGTCTATGTGGATGATGGGTCCACCGATGCCACGCCGCAGGAATTGGCCGCGGCGCGGGCAGCGGGCGCGCCCTTGCGGGTGCTGCGCCACAGCACGTCCTGCGGGCAATCGGCCGCTGTGATCACGGGGGTGAAGGCCGCGCGGGGCGCATGGATCGCGACCCTGGATGGCGATGGCCAGAACGACCCCGCCGATATCCCCCGGCTTTTGGCGCGCGCCCAGGCTGAGGCTGCGCATGGCGTGCCAGTGTTGATAGCCGGGCATCGCGTCAATCGGCGAGATTCGACAGTGAAGCGCTTCAGCAGCCGCTTCGCCAATCGCTTTCGCGCCTGGATGCTGCGCGATGCCACACCCGATTCCGGCTGCGGGCTGAAGGTGTTTTCACGCGCGCTGTTTCTCAGCCTGCCGCATTTTGATCATATGCACCGCTTTCTGCCGGCGCTGACCTTGCGCGCGGGCGGTGTGGTGATCAGCGAACCGGTCAATCACCGCCCGCGCGTGCGCGGCACATCCAATTACGGCACGCTTGATCGGCTGGCGGTGAGTTTCCTTGACCTGATTGGCGTTGCCTGGCTGCAACGGCGCGGCAAGCGCCCGGTGATCGAGCCCGAGGCATGACCACCCCACCGTCTTCCGCCCGGCGGCGGGCGGCGCTGATCCGGCTGCTGGTGCTGGCGCTTGGCCTGATGGCCGGCGGGTTCCTGCTGAAAAGCCTTGGTGCCACGCCGGGGACGGAATGGGTTGACCAATACGTATTGGGTCAGGGCTTGCTGGGCGATGCGGTTTTCGTGCTGGCCGGGGCCGCGCTGACGGCGGCTGGCGTGCCGCGCCAGGGGATCGCCTTTCTGGCTGGCTATGCTTTTGGCGTGGTGGAGGGCACGGCCCTGGCGCTGGCAGCGCAAATCCTGGGCTGCGGTGTGGCCTATGCCTGGGCGCGGGCCATTGGTCGCCCCTGGGCCGAGGCACGGCTGGCCGGGCGTTTCGGCCACAGGCTGCGGCCCATGCGGGATGTTCTGGTGGGCAGCCCCTTCGGTGCCACGCTGGCGCTAAGGCTGCTGCCGATTGGCAATAATTTGG
>JADCES010000001.1 GCA_020250005.1 Roseomonas sp. | reverse complement strand
TTCAGGAACAGCTCCGCAACCCAGACCCATCGCGAAAGGAAACCACAGCCCACCTGACAGGATCAAAAAACCCCGCATCCCCAAAACCCGGGTCAAATCTGCGTGGCAAACCCGGGTCAGCTCTCGGCGGCATTCAACACGTCGGGTCATATTGGAGGCTCCGGGATAGCGCTTGGATTCATGGCGTCGTTATAAAGCGTTTGCTACAGAACACAAAAAATGTTGGCCTGCCGTGCCTGTGGCGGTCTCTGCCCGTGGCAGGGTGATGGATGCCAAGTCATTCATCTGGTGGTTGGCCGTCACGCCAATACTGCGCCGCGCGGCATGGCAATGCCGCGCTGCACCGCCGGGCGGGCCGCGATACGGTCATGCCAGCGCGCAATGTTTGGCGTGTCATCGAGCCTGCGTGCCGCCCATCCTGGCCGCGTTATCCAGGGAAAGGCGGCAATATCCGCGATGCTGTATTCAGCACCGGCAAGGTAGGGTGCCTCGATCAAATGATCTTCCAGCAGGGACCAAACACGCGCGACCTGCGCCAAGGCGTAATCCCTTGCGGCCTTAGGCTTTTCGGGCGCGAGATCGGTCCAATGATGTGCCTGGCCCATGGCAGGGCCAAGGCCAGTCAAGGCAACCATTAGCCATGTGAGCGTTGTAGCGCGCTTTGGAAACTCGGCAGGCAGAAAGCGGCCATGCGTTTCGGCCAGGTGCAGCAGGATCGCGCCGCTCTCGAACAAGACCAGCGGGTCGGTCGCAGTGCGCTGCTCAATCAGGATCGGTACTTTGCCAAAGGGATTGAGAGCGAGAATATGCGGCGCGAACTGTTCTCTTGCGCGGATATTGACGCCGGTCACGCTGTAATGAAGGCCAAGTTCCTCAAGTAGGATTGTCACGCGATGCGTATTGGGCGTCGCCCAGCCATAAAGATGATAGCCTGGACTCGACGCTGTCATCAGCTATCCCTTTGCCAACAAAACGAAAGCTCACCAAACGGGAAGTTGCGCATCACAGCAGTTTCTCGGTGCATGTCATGAACGACCTGACTTAACAACACGGCCCTAGCCGGACTTGTTCCCGATAATGTTTTAGAGTATTCGATACAAATCACAGGATGTCAAGAACAACCAATGCCGCGACCTCGTATTTTCAATGAAGATGCCGCGCTGGCGGCAGCAACCGCTGAATTCTGGCATCGCGGCTATGCGGGAACCTCTGTGCGTGATCTCGGGGCCTCGATGGGGCTTGGGCCCGCCAGTTTTTATAACGCCTTCGGTGACAAGCGCTCCCTTTTTCTGCGCTGCATGGATCGTTATCTTGATGATGGGGTACGCGCCCGCATCAAACGCCTGGAACAAGAAAGGTCACCGCGCGACGCCATTGAGG
Source organism: Roseomonas sp. (assembly GCA_020250005.1). Lineage (GTDB taxonomy): Bacteria > Pseudomonadota > Alphaproteobacteria > Acetobacterales > Acetobacteraceae > Neoroseomonas. The sequence goes on along the minus strand of JADCES010000001.1, from coordinate 12,965 downwards.
AGTTCATCATCGAAATACTCGCCTTGTCACGACGTGACCGGCGCGGCTGCCTCATGGTCAATGCCGTGCTGGAGTTTGGTACCCTGGATGACGAAATCGGGGTGATCCTGCGTGAGCGCCTTGGTGAGTTGGAAAGCTTCTTTCGGCGATGCCTGCGCGCCGCGCAGCGTGAAGGCGCGATCGCGCCGCAGATGAATGTGGCCGATGTCGCAAGACTGATGCTTGCCGCCATCATGGGGCTGCGCGTGCTTGCACGTACGAGACCAGAGCCTGCGCTGCTGGACGGCGCTGCGCGCGAGGCACTCGCGCTACTTGGTCCAAGGCCGGCCCGGGCATGACGCACCGGCTCGCATTCCCTGTTACTCAATTGGAAGGAGATTGAACCCCATGTCCATGACCGTGAAGCTCGCTGCGGGTAGTCCATTCCCTGCCGTCGCCATGCCCCGCCTGGGCGGTGGGGAGGTCGCGCCCGCTTCCGGCAATGATTGGCGGCTTTTTATTGTCTATCGCGGCAGGCATTGCCCTCTCTGCAAAATCTACCTCAAGACATTGAATGATCTCATGGATGAATTCTCTGCCATCGGTGTTTCGGTGATGGTGGCTTCCGGCGATCCAGAGGAAAAGGCGGCCGCTGATCTGGCAGAGCATGGCTGGCGTTTCCCGGTTGGTTACGCGATGACCATGGCGCAGATGCGCATGCTTGGCCTTTATTTGTCCGAACCACGCTCAGCTCAGGAAACAGACCGGCCCTTTCCTGAGCCTGGCCTTTTCCTGATCAATCCTGGGGGGCAGCTGCAGATCATTGATATCTCCAACGCGCCCTTCGCGCGTCCCGACTTGGCCGGTATCGCCCGCGGGGCGAAGCGCATCCAGGAGATGAACTATCCGATCCGCGGCACCCTGGTGTGATCGCGCCATGCTGACCGGCATCCGCGCCTGCGTCTTCGATGCCTATGGCACGCTGTTCGATTTTGCATCAGCGGCAGCCGGATGCAGCGATATGTTGGGCGACAAGGCTGGCCCATTGACCGCCTTGTGGCGGGACAAGCAGCTTCAATACTCCTGGCTGCGTGGGCTGCAGGGCCGCTACGTGTCGTTCTGGCAGGTGACAGGTGACGCCCTGGACTTCGCGCTGGAGACACTCGGCCTGCCAGCGGAAGGGCCGCTACGCGAGCGTCTGATGGACCTCTACCGCACACTCGGCACGTTCCCCGAAGTGCCCGGCGTGCTCCGCGCGCTGCGCGAGGCGGGCTTTGCCACCGCCATCCTGTCGAACGGCTCACCTGACATGCTGGCGAGCGCGGTGGAGGGCGCCGGCCTGGTCGGGGCCTTCGACGCGGTGATCTCGGTGGATGAGGTCGGCAGCTTCAAGCCGGACCGACGCGTCTATCAACGTGCGGTCGACCGGCTTGGTGTGTCGGCGGAGGCGATTGCCTTCCAATCCTCCAATGCGTGGGATGCGCATGCTGCGTCAGCCTTCGGCATGCGGGTGGTGTGGTGCAATCGTTATGGCCAGCGGCGCGAAAGGCTGCCCGGGGCACCGGACCACGAAATCCGTAGCCTTGCCGAGCTGCCTGCATTGCTTGCGGTAAAGGTATAGCGTTGCGATTGGGGATGCGGGGGCGTTGTCCGCCGCAGTAGCCATCAACGTGCGAATTGGTGGCCCGCTGGCTTCCTCCTCGCGAGCCGAACCTGGCGCCGCACTTTGGGGCGGATCATGGGCGGTTGGGGGATTGCGGCGAACCCATCCGGCCGGCCGCCCTAGGGCTGGCAGGTGAGACCGAGCGTGCCCAGCATGGCGGCGCCGCTGAACATGCGCCTATCACCCGCTTGCAGGCGTTCATTTCACCCAACCCTTCGCTTCACCAACTGCACATGCAGCGCAGCCGCCGGGAAGTCCACAGTGGACAGGCTAACATTTCGCGCTGTGACGCGCACCTTGTCATTCGACCAGACATTGCAATCCAGCACAAAGGCAATGCTGCTGGCATCAAGCGACGCATCGGCGAAATCCCCCGCCGCGCTCCGGGCACCATCACATCCGCATTTGTCGTCGCCCCTGAGGGCGGAATCGGGCGTGCCGATCAGGCGGGCGAGCTGGGTCGTGGCAATGGTGCTGGGGCCGGGCATGGGCGTCCCTCCACGGCGAAGTGCCGGAGCATGGACACGATCCTTAGGCCGGGGCCTCACGGGGCGATCGCGGACGGCAGCTTTTGATCAGGATGGCGCCGCCGCCAGCACCAGGTCAATGCCCGTCTTCTCACAGAGTTTTGGCCTGCGACGATTGCCATTGCGGAAAATGCGTCGGTCCGACATCGCGCGCGCTTGACATGGCGACGCCCCCAATCCACTAATTGTATAACAATCGTTCTGGGGAAGCGGTCCAATCTCGCACACTCTGCAGCGCGTCGCCTTTACCCGGCCCGACAGTCTGCCGGAGCGTCTGGCCGCCCATCTGCGCGAGGAGATCGTGCAGTGCCGGCTTGACCCCGGCGCGCGTCTCGTCGAAGCCGAGCTCGCGCTGTCCTGTGGCGTCAGCCGCGTGCCCTTGCGGGAGGCCTTTCGCATCCTCGCCACCGAAGGCCTCGTGGATCTCTCGCTCCATCGCGGCGCGACCGTGCGCCCGCTTTCGGAGACCGAGCTGCAGGAACTCTTCGGCGTGCGCATGGCGATTGAATCCTTCGCCGCCGCAACGCTCGCCCGGCGCGGCGACAGCGCCGCCCTGGCGCGGTTGCGCAAGCTCGTGCGCGACATGCGGGCGAGCATCTCGGCTGGCGATACCGGCGCCTACCACCAGCTCGCCGCGTCCTTCCATGAGTGCTTCGTCGAAGCTGCGGGCAATGCGTTGCTCGCCGCCACCTACGGCCAAATCCGCCAGCGCCTGCGCCGCTACCAGGCCGCCATGAGCCGCGTTCCGCATCTGCCGCGCACATCCATAGCCGAGCACGCCGCGATCCTGGATGCGATCGCGGAGAGCGATGCGGCCAAGGCCTCCGCGCTCTCGGTCGAACACCTCGAAAGCCTCGTCCGCCAGTTCTCGGGCGGGACGGAAGCGGCGATCGAGACGACGCGCGGCGGCGGCAACAAGACACGAAGCATCAAGGGACGGAAAATACGATGAAAGGCTTTGGCCTGTCCTACATCGCGCTCGCCTCGAAGAACGTCGCGGCAGCGTCGCGCGTGTTCGGCGATCTGCTGGGCCTGCCGCGCAGCGACCGCCGCTTCGGCGACAGCACGGCGCCGGTCTTCGCCATCGGCGAGACCGCGGTCGCCGTCTTCTCGCCCGACGATCCCTTCCTGGGCGAGGACGTGCGCACCGGCGTGCATCACGTCGCCCTCGCCGCCGCCGATCCCCAAGGCGTGGCGCAGGCGCTGACCGCAGCGGGCTTCCGCGCTGGCCCCGCGCCGGGCGGCGGCATCGCTCTCGATCCGGCGCAAGCCGTGGGCGTCAGACTGCGCCTGGCCCCGGCGCTCGGCCTTAGCGTCGGGCGCTCGGCGCACCTCGAGCGCATCGACCACATCGGCATCGCGAGCGCGGACAACCAGGCGGCCATCGGGGTCTTCTGCAGGCAACTCGGCTGCCCGCTCGAAAGCCAGCAGACGGACATGGAGACGCAGATCGCCGTCGAGAGCTTCACCTCCGACAAATACGGCGTCGTCTATCACACGCGCCCGCCCGCGATCCTCGGCGGACTGCGCGTCGCCTTCATCACCGCCGGCGACTGCGAGCTGGAGTTCCTGCAGAATTTCGACCCGAACCAGGATGGCCAGGTGCAGCACGGCAGCGCCGGCAATACGCGCCAGGACCAGGGCGCGATCGCGCGCTATGTCGCCTCCCGCGGTCCCGGCCTGCACCACATCGCCTTCAAGGCACCCGACATCGACGCGACGCTCGCGAAACTTGGCGAGGCCGGGGTAGCGCTGATCGACCGCAAGGGCCGGCCCGGTTCGCGCCGCGCACGCATCGGCTTCGTGCATCCGGACGCGATGGGCGGCGTGCTGATCCATTTCGTCGAACGCGCGTAACAACACAAGGAAGCCACTCACCATGACCAGCCAGACGCTGCGCATCCTGGGCCGGCCAAGTTCCTTCAATGTCCGCAAGGTGCTCTGGCTCTGCGACGAGCTCGGCATTCCCTTCGTGAGGGAGGATTGGGGCCGCGGCTACAAGCCGACCGCCACGCCAGAATTCCTGAAGCTCAATCCCGTCGCGCAGATTCCCGTCGTGCTCGACGGCGACCTGGTGCTCCGGGAATCCCACGCCATCCTGCGGTATCTCGCGACGAAGCATGGTGCGGAGACCCTCTATCCCTCGGCGCCCGAGAAGCGCGTGCGGGTCGAGCAATGGATGGACTGGGTCGCCTATGACCTGACGCACGCCATGCGCGGCGCCTTCCTGGGCGGCCAGCTGCAGGAGCCGCCCTGGAACAACGAATGGTTCGTCGAGCAGGGCCGCAAGGACTTCACCCATTGCATGCGCCTGCTGGACGCGGAACTCGCGCAGGGCTGGCCCTATGTCTGCGGCGCGGATTTCACGCTTGCCGACATCCCGATGGGGCTCGTGGTGAACCGCTGGTTCGCGGTGAAGGGCTTCGACAAGCCCGACCTGCCCGCCGTCAGCGCCTATTTCGAGCTTCTCTCCCAACGCCCGGCCTACCTGAAGCATGGGCGCAACGGACTACCCTGACCAAGAACCAACGAAAGAGGGGAAACGAACAATGACAAGAACATTGCTGCGCTGCGCCGCCGCCATCCTTGGGTTCTGGGCGATGGGCGCCCAGGCCCAGACAGCCTATCCGGACCGGCCGATCCGCCTGGTCATTCCCTACGCGCCCGGTGGCGGCACGGATGCCACCATCCGCGTGCTGGCGGGGCCGATGGGCGAGATGCTCGGCCAGAGCATCGTCATCGAGAACCGCACCGGCGGCGCCGGCACGATCGGCGCCGCCATCGTCGCGCAGGCGCGCCCGGATGGCTACACGCTGCTCGCCGATCCCTCGGCGCATGTCGTGAACCACGTGCTCGTGCGCAACATCTCCTTCAACTACGAACGCGACTTCGCGCCGATCGCGCGGCTCTCGGTCATGCCGCTCGTGCTCATCGTCGCGCCGACCGAGCCGGCGCAGGACCTGCAGGCCTTCATCGCCCGCGCGCGCGCCGAGCGGCTCGCCTGGGCGAGCGCCGGGATCGGCACCGCCTCCCACCTCTCGGGCTTCCTCTTCGTGCAGCGCGCGGGGATCGAAGGGCCCCACGCGCCTTATCGCGGCGGCAGTCAGGGCGCGCAGGCCGTCGTCGCCGGCGACACCGCCTTCAACTTTGCCACCGCGCCCTCCGCGGTCGGCCTGGTGCAGGGCGGACGGCTGCGCGCGCTCGCCGTCTCCAGCGCGCAGCGCATGCCCACGCTCCCCAACGTGCCTACGGTCGCGGAAGCCGCGCTGCCTGGCTTCGAGCTGGTGGAGTGGATCGGGCTGTGGGCGCCGAACGGCACGCCGGACGCGATCCTGGATCGCCTCGCCTCGGTGTCCAGGCAGGCACTGGAACGGCCGGATGTACGCGAGCGTCTTGCCGCCCTCGGCATGCAGCCCGCCTATCTGCCGCGGCCCGATTTCGCCCGCTTCGTGCCTGCCCAGCGCACGCTGATGACGCGCATAGCGACCGACGCGGGAATCCAGCCGGAATGAGTACGGCCACGGCGCTGGATGGCCTTCTCGTCCTCGACCTGACGACGTTCCTGTCCGGTCCCTACTGCACGATGATGCTCGGCGACATGGGCGCCGAGGTCATCAAGGTGGAGCGCCCGGACGGCGACGAGGCGCGACGCATGCCGCCCTTCGTCGAAGGCCGCAGCCAGCCCTTCGCCCTGTGGAACCGCAACAAGCGCAGCATCGCGCTGGACCTGAAGGCTGCGAACGACGCCGCGCTGCTGTGGAAGCTGGTGGCGAAGGCCGATGTGCTCGTCGAGAGTTTCCGCCCCGGCGCGCTGGAGCGCGCCGGCTTCGGGTGGGACGCGCTGCACAGGGCCAATCCGCGGCTCGTCGTCGCGTCCATCTCCGGCTTCGGCCAGAGCGGACCCTGGGCGCAGCATGGCGGCTTCGACATGATGGCGCAGGGCATGTCCGGGCTGATGGCCGGCAACGGTCCGCCGGATGGCGAACCCTACCGCCTGCCGATCGCCATCACCGACCTCGCCGCGGGCATGTTCACCACCAGCGCGATCCTCGCAGCGCTGATGGCGCGCACGAAGACAGGGGTGGGACAGCGCATCGACCAGTCGCTGTTCGAGGCGGGCCTCTCGCTCGGCGTCTACGAGGCCGCGCATGTCTTCACCTTCGGCACGGAGCCCGAGCGGATGGGCCAGCTGCATCGCGGCAACTCGCCCTACCGCGTCTTCAGGACGCGCGACGGGTGGATCACCATCGGCGCCAACAAGGACGCCTTCTGGCGCAGGCTCTGCGAGATGCTGGGCCGGCCCGACCTGCCGGAGGATGCGCGCTTCAGGACCAATGCCGACCGAGTCGCGAACAACGCCTCGCTCGTGCCGCTGCTGCAGGCGGCGCTCGAACGGCAGGACAGCGCGCATTGGCTGGCGGAGCTCGGCAAGGCCGGCATCCCGGCCGAGCCCGTGCTGACCTTCGACGCCGCCATCGCGCATCCGCAAGCCGCCGCGCGCAACACGGTGCAGCGGATCGAGGATCCGGAACGCGGGACGATCACGACGCTCGCCTCTCCACTGCGGCTGGAGGGCACGCCTGCCGTGTTCACGCGCCGCGCGCCGGAGCTGGACGAGCATGGCGCCGAGATCAGGAGCTGGCTCGGCGCCTGATGTCGCGGAGCCGGTCGGTGTCGCATCCGCGCCGGCCCCTCCGTCGGCAAAAGGCCTTCCCCCGAAACCGCCAGTCGCGGCGCCCGTTCGTATCGGGGACAGGGACAAGGAGCAGCCGCAAACTGAAGAAGCACCCGAACACGGTTCGTTGGAGCGGGCCAGGCGCGAGCCACGAGGATGCGACGAAGCCCATCCCCAAACCCGATCCGGCGCATCCCGATGGCGCTGTCAGCACCAATCCGCGCGTCAGCACGCGGTCGGGCGGCGGCGGGGAGCGGGACGAGAAGCACAGCCACGTGGATCCCATGCGCTCGTCGAAGTCCCACGCGACGGATGGCGCTGTCCGTGGTCAAATGATTTGAGACCGATTGGCGCGCCGCCAAGACCTTAACCCAATCGCGTTCTGCATAAGCCGAAGTCTGTCCAGACATCCCGATCAATCGGGAGATACATCTGCACCGCCAACCAACGAATTGGCCGATCCGTGTGGCCACAAAGTGCTGAGAGGGGCGCGAAGTATTGCGCCATCTTCCCAAACCTCCATGCTGGTCGCCAAAAAGCTGAAAGGAGCCTAGCCAAGTAAATCCCGGGCCCATACCGAAGACGCTACCAAAGGTAGCGGCGCCGAAGGGCGGCTTTTCTTTTTCAACCATGATTGTCTATCATCTATTGCATGATTGATCTTCTCCTTTCCGGTGGGCGGCTGTGTCGTTCGGATGGGCTGGTCTTTGACTGCCCTGCGCATCGCTGGATCGCCGGCGGCAGCGTCGGCTCTGGCGGCGCATCCGTTGCGGCCACGGCAGCGGCCACTTGGCTTTTGCGTGAAGGTGGTGGGCGGCGGCTACCCGCAGCCATCATCGGCCCGCGTGAGGCAACGGATTCCGTGCTGACCATGGCTGAAGAGGTTGCGGTTGCGCTTGCGGGAATTGGCTTTCCACTTATCTGCGGCGGACGTGGAGGTGCAATGGAAGCAGCGTCACGCGGCTGCGCCAAGGCGGGCGGTCTTATGCTCGGCATCCTCCCCTCGGATGATTGGCGCGAAGCCAATGCGCATGTCACGATCCCCATCGCCACCGGCATTGGTGAGGCGCGCAATTCTATCATTGCCAACGCGGGGTTTGCGATCATTGCCGTTGGCGGCGCTGCCGAGCCGGTGAGCTACGGCACCATCAGCGAAATGGCCTTTGGCCTCAGGCTCGGCCGTCTGGTGGTGGGCATGCCCGAAGCGCCCGAGCTGCCTGGCATGCTGCGCTGCAAAACAGCCGCAGAAGCTGCGGAAAGGGTGGCTTTGCGTTACCTTGGCCTTGCTTGAAGTGAAGGCTTGAACCGCCCCGGCCGCTCGGCGAAGATGGCGACACTTTCTGGTTGGCTCGCCTCGCGGCGATAATGTCAAGAAAGTTTCTTATTGAACCCATTCCGGCCACGGGCCACGCGGCATAGAAAAACCAATCTTGGGAGAGACAAGCTTTGGCCTTTTTCATCACAGCGCTTTACCTCGGCTATCTACTGGCGCCGATGCTGCTGCTGATGATCGGCTCCGTTGGCGCGACCTGGAGCAATACGCTCTTGCCAACGGATGGGCTGACTGCGCGCTGGTACCTGCAAGTCTGGCATGACCGATCCTTCCGGCTTGCCTTCGTGACCTCCTTGCAGGTAGCGGGCGCAACGGTTTTGCTCTGCGCCATTCTCGGTGCACCGCTGGCCTATGCCGTGGCAAGTGCCGGGCAGCGTGGTGTGCGATTGGCCGCGCGCATCATCTATCTTTTGCCGGTGGCGGCACCACCAATTGTGCTAGCCTTTGGGCTGATGCTGGTTTTTTCTTCTGATATGCTGCCCTTTCTTGGCGCAACCTGGGTACTGATTGGCGGCCATGTTGTGCTTTGCCTGCCTTATCTTTTGCAAACCCTCGTCGCGGATATGCGCCATCTTGATTTGCCGGCACAGGAAGTTGCTGCAGAAGCGCTTGGTGCGGGGTTTTGGCGACGCTTTTTTGATATTGTGCTGCCGGCGCTTCGCCATTCGCTGCTTTCAGGCAGCGTCATGGTTGCGGCGCTTTCGATTGGCGAGTTTCAGCTTTCCAACCTGATCGCTGGCTTTCTCAACCGGACCTATCCGGTAGTTTTGCTGCAGGCTTTCTACGGCGCGACAGGGTTCGCCTGCGCGGCGACGGTGGTTCTGCTGGTGCTTGCACTGATTGCAGCAATCACCGGGGCCTTGGCAGCGCGCGGCGCCTCCGGGGCAAAGGGTTTGGCAGGATGAGTGTCGTCGTTGAAGCGCTGACCTATGCTTGGCCAGGTACGACGCATGGCGTTGCCGGCATCAATCTTGCGATTGCGCCTGGCGAATTGGTGGCAGTCATTGGCCCTTCCGGCTGTGGCAAATCAACGCTGCTGAAACTTATCGGTGGTTTCCTCACTCCCCAGCAGGGGCGCGTGCTGCTCGCGGGGCGTGATGCCACTGGCCTGCCACCAAAGGCGCGAGAACTCGGTATCGTCTTTCAGGCCTATGCTCTTTTTCCACACATGACGGCCTTGCAGAATATCGCCTGGCCCTTGTCCATTCGCGGCATTGCACGCGCCGAGCGCGATAGGCGGGCTGCGGAAATGCTGGCGCGTGTGGGGCTTTCGGCACAGGCCGATCGCCTGCCTGCCAAGCTGAGCGGTGGGCAGCAGCAACGTGTTGCGCTTGCCCGCGCGCTTGTCTTCGGCCCAAAGGCACTCTTGCTGGATGAGCCACTTTCCGCCCTGGACGCGACTCTGCGCGTTGAAATGCGTGACGAGATTCGCCGCTTGCAGCAGGAAAGCGGCATTGCCACGTTGCACATCACGCATGATCAGGAAGAAGCGCTTTCCATTGCTGATCGCGTGGCCGTGATGCGTGAAGGTCGGCTGCTGCAATGCGCGGCCCCGCGCGAGCTTTACGCCCGCCCGGCCAGCCGTGCGGTGGCCGCCTTTGTCGGTCACGCGAATCTATGGGAAGCGAAGGTGTTGGATGCCACAACGCTCAGCACCCCAATCGGCACTCTGCGTACGCAGGCGCATGGCTTCACTGCTGGCGATGTGGTTGCGGCGCTGGTCCGGCCAGAGCGTGTGCAGATCGGCGCCTCATCCGATGGCACCAATAGTTTCACCGGGCGCATCTTGCGTGACCGGTTCCTTGGCTCCTTCCGCCGCTTGGACCTTGCCGTGAATGGCGGGACCGTGGTGCTGGAGACGGCGAGCGACATGATGCCGCAGGCCGTTTTTATTTCCCCCGAAGCCGTGCAGGTGCTGCCGGCCGATTGAGACCGAAAGGAAAGAACGCCATGAGACTCAATAGACGTTCACTGATCGCCGGCGCCACGGCCATGGTCGCCTCGCGCGCTGTGGCGCAGCAGCCAAGCCAGGCGGTTGGGGATACGCCGGAACTTTATCCCGGCGAACGCGATCTTTATGAACGCGCCAGCCGAGAAGGCATGGTGGTGTCCAATAACACCGGCCCCACCTGGGCCAATTGGAATGCGCTTTTTGGTGCCTTTGGTCGGCGCTATCCGAATGTGAATCTGGTCTATAATGATGTCGGATCTGGTGTTGCCGTGAATGCGCTTGATCGCACCCGCAACCGGCCGCAGATTGATACCATCTATTACTTCGGTGCCAATGGTGTGGATGCGCAACGCCGCGGTTTGCTGGCCCCCTTCCGGCCGGTGAATTTCGATCGGCTTCCAGGGGTTGCGAAGCACCCGGAAGGCGAGTGGTTCACCATCCACCAACTAGAAACCGTGATTATCGTAAACAAGAAGCTGGCTAGGGGCATCCCGCGCAGCTTTGCCGATCTGCTGGCGCCAGATTATCGCGGTGCCGTCGTCTATCTTGATCCGCGCACTACGGGGGTTGGGCAGGTGCTGACTTGGGCCGCGAATTTTGCTCATGGCGGGACTTACGAAAATCTCCAGCCCGGCTTTGACTATATCCAAAGGCTCCATCGCAGCGGCAATGTGCTGCGGGTCATGGGCACCACACCTTACGCCCAATTCGTGCGTGGTGAGATCCCGATCTGGGTAAACTTTGTCAATGACGGGCTGCGCGCGAAATTCGTTGACGGCATGGGCGATGATGTAGAGGTCATCAGCCCCGCAGAAGGCACTATTGCCGCGCCCTATACCATCAGCCTGGTACGCAATGCGCCGCGCCCCGATGCTGGTCGGTTATGGCTGAACTTCATCATGAGCAATGCGGGCCAACAGCTTTTTGCTGAAGGCTTCGTGACACCCAGCGTTCCTGGCGTCCCCATCCCTGAGGCTGTGCAGGCGCGGCTTGTGCGCCATGCGAAAAGCGAATTGCTTGACCTCGGGCGATCGGCGGCCCAGTTGCAGGCCTTGCAACAGGGCTGGGCCAGGGCGGCACTCGGTTCGTGAAGCCTGGCGCGCCGCCCCTGCTGCTGGCTGGCTTGGCCCTGCCGGGGGCGGCGTGCCTTTTGCTGTTTTTCCTGCTGCCACTCGGCGTGATTGCCGCCGAGGCTTTTGTGGGCGGCGGGTCCGGTTTTGTGCGGTTGCTGCAGAAAGGCGAATTCTGGACAGGCTTGCGAAATACCTTTTTGCTCGGCGTCACAGCGGGGCTGGTTTCCCTCGTGGTTGGTTTTGCGGTGGCGCTGCATCTTTCCCGCCTATCCGAGACACGGCGCATGAGCCTGCTGCTGATGATTTCACTACCACTCACTTTTTCCGGCCTGGTCGTCGCTTTTGGATTCATACTGGCCTGGGGCCGGGCAGGGTTTTTCACCATTGCGCTGAACCGTATGTTTGGCGTGGATGCGGCCGAATTCGCACGCTTTGTTTATTCGCCGCAGGGCTTGGCCTTTGTCTATGCCTATTACCTGATACCGCGTGTCGTGATGCTGCTATTGCCCGTGCTGGTGAATTTTGACCGTGCACAGCTTTCGGCCGCGGAATCGCTTGGTGCTAGCCGGTTGCGCGCCATGCTGAGCATTCTGCTGCCGCAAGTGGCGCCCAGTGCCTTGGTTGCCTTCTGCCTTGTTGTCGCGGTTGCTTTTGGCGCTTATGGTACCGCGCTGGCCTTGGTGGGCTCCGGGCAGGCCAATATTCTGCCCTTGCAGCTATTCGCCATGGTATCGGATGCCGGTGCAGATTGGCCGGAGACAGCAGCGCTTGCGCTTATTCTGACTGCGCTTTGCTCCATAGTGATGGCGGCGGGGGAAGTTGTTTCCATACGTAAAGAGACAGCGCATTGAAGCGGCGGCCACGTGAGCGAGCGTATTGGATGATCGCGGGGAGTCTTTGATTTGGTGGGACTGTCCGTCGTCAAATCCTTTGAAACCGACCGGCGCGTTGCCAAAGCCTCAACCCAATCGCGTTCTGCATAAGCCGAAGCCTGCCCACGATACGTTTTTGCCTCGGACGTCAGCGCTAGGTGGGTCCCTTGCCCCGACCGACGCATTCTCATGCGGTTCGAAAAGGATAGGAACTCGGTTTTCCCAAAGGGCATTGACGTCAATACTGAAGCAAAGGCAGGTGCCTATAGCAGCTCATTTTCCTATAAAGTTAAAGCAGTCATCGTTGATTGTGTGCGTCCATTTGTCGAATAAATATAGCAGCTTGATCAACTTGGCTTCAGGCGCGAAATGCAAAAATGTATGCCAGGGCATCTCAGATTACAGTTATTCTTATTTTGTTCTTGACATAAGTCCTAGGATATGGCAGCCAAATAGCGTGGGAATGACCCCACGAAGGCGGCCGCCGAGGTGTTACCAGCACCCCGGCAGCCTAACCAAAAACACAGGAGTTACGATCCTATGTCTCAGGCTAATCGCGAGCCTAGCTCTATTTTGCCCGCGGCGGAACGCCGCATCATCCCGTTCCCGCGGCGCCACCCACGACGGCCGGATGTCCCGATTGTTTTCACTTCGGAAACAAGCGCGCACTTCCTGCCGAAAGTTGCGGCAGCGGGAGGCGGCGATGGTGATGATAGCCGTGGCAAAAGACGCAAGAGGGCGCGTCTGCAACTTGTCAAAAACGCTCAACTGCCATCACCTGAGCAGGTCTTCATCATTTATCAGATCCGAAGGCGTTCTGATGGCCGAAGCTATGTTGGTGTTACGCAACGTAGCTTGGAAACACGCTTTCGCTTCCATCAATATGATGCGC